>NZ_JBNGGG010000054.1:0-71288 GCF_049974585.1 Streptomyces sp. UG1
CCGCTACGAAGCGACCGTGCTGGTCGCAGCCATCAACGAGTGGCTGTGACCAGCACTTTCACAACAGGCCCTAGTCGCGTCCCCCATTGCCGTTCCCGTTCGACTGGCCCTGCCACCAGCCCTCCGGGATCGAGAACGTCGGCGTCGGGAACGTGCCGCCGTCCGATCCGCCGTTGCCCCCGCCGTTGTCGCCGCCGCCGATCAGGCCGCCGATGACGTTGTCGTCGCCGTTGTTGCCGTCGTCGCCCTCGTCGTCGTCATCCCTGTCCCTGTCGCGGTCCTTGTCGTCAGGGATGTAGATGGTGTTGAAGTCCTCGACGGGCTTGCCCTCCAGGGCGCCCACCATGGCGTCCCGCCAGATCGGCCCCGGCACCTTGCCGCCGTAGACCAGGTCGTGGTACTGGCCGCCGATGTAGATGTTGCGCATCTTGACCTTCTGGGTGGCGCTGCCGACCCAGACGGCGCCCGAGAGGTTCGGCGTGTAGCCGACGAACCAGGCGTTGCGGCGCTCGTCCGTCGTACCGGTCTTGCCGGCGCTGTCGCGGTCGGTGAGGCCGGCCTCCCGGCCCGTACCGGAGTCGACCACGCCCTGCAGCAGGCTGCTGACGGTGTCCGCGGTCTTCTCGGACATCGCGCGCGAGCAGGTCGACTTCGGCACCTCCAGGGACTTCTGCTGGCCGCCGACCTTCTGCGAGATCGACTCGATGGCGATCGGCGTGCAGTACATGCCGCGGGAGGCGAAGGCGGCGTACGCGCTCGCCATCGTCAGGGGCGAGAGGCCGACCGAGCCGAGGGTGACGGCGGGCGTCTCCGGGAGCTTGTCGCCGTTGCCCTGGCGGACGTGGAGCTTGTCGGTGACGTTGACCACCGGGCACAGGCCGATGTCGGCGACCATCTGCACGAAGTAGGTGTTCACCGACAGCTCCATCGCCTTCTTCAGGCGGTAGGGGCCGCGCTCCGACTCGCTCTCGTTCTCGAGCTTCTCGCCCCTCCGGTTGGTCCACGGCGCGCTCTCGCACGTCTGGACCGGGCTCGGGTACTCCATCTGGTACGGCGACGAGTACTGCTGCGTCGGCGGTCGGCCCTCCTCCAGCGCGGCCGCCGCGACGAACGGCTTGAACGTCGAACCGGTCGGGAAGCCGAAGTTGGAGCCGCCGTACTTCGCGTCGACCGAGTAGTTGTACTCGGTCTCGTTCTTGCCGTAGCCGTACGGCTTCGACTGGCCCATGCCGAGGATCTTGCCGGTGCCGGGCTCGACGAGGGTGGCCGCGGCGGCGACCTTGTCGTCCTGGTTGACGTGGTCCTTGAGGGAGGCCTGGACCGACTTCTGGGACTGCGGGTCGAGGGTCGTCGTGATGGTCAGGCCGCCCTGGTTCCAGATCTTGGCGCGGGCCTCGCGGTTCTTGCCGAAGACCGGGTCGGCGAGGAACACCTTCTCGACGTACTTGCAGAAGAAGCTGGCGCCCTTGACCGCGGTGATGCAGCCGTTCTTGGGCTTGCTGACCTTCAGGCCCAGCGGGGTCTTCTTGGCCTCGTCGGCCTCCGCCTGGGGGACGTCGCCGAGGTCGGCCATGCGCTGCAGGACGACGTTGCGCCGCTTGGTGGCCTCGGCCTCGTCGTTGACCGGGTCGTAGCGGCTGGGCGACTGGACGATGCCGGCGAGCAGCGCGGCTTCCTGGAGCTTGAGGTCCTTGGCGGACTTGGAGAAGTAGCGCTGGGCCGCGGCCTCGACGCCGTACGCCTGCTGGCCGAAGAACGTGATGTTCAGGTAGTTCTCGAGGATCTTCTTCTTGCCGAGCTCCTCCTCCACCTGGATCGCGAACTTCAGCTCCTTGATCTTGCGGCCGAGGGTCTGCTGGGTGGCCTGCGCGACCTTCGTCGCGTCGTCGCCGGCCTCCTCGACGAAGACGTTCTTGACGTACTGCTGGGTCAGCGTGGAGGCGCCCTCGCTGACGCCGCCGCTCTGGGCGTTGCGGTTGAGGGCGCGCAGGACGCCCTTCAGGTCGACCGCGCCGTGCTGGTAGAAGCGGGCGTCCTCGATCGCGACGATCGCCTGCTGCATGTACGGCGAGATGTCCTTGAGGTCGACCACCGTACGGTCGCGCGAGTAGACCGTGGCGATGGTGCCGCCCTCGGCGTCCAGGATCGTGGTGCGCTGGCTCAGCGGAGGTGTCTTGAGGTTGGCCGGGAGCTCGTCGAAGCTTTCGACGGACCCCTTGGCCGCGAGCCCCAGCGCGCCGACGGCGGGCAGCGCGATTCCGGCCAGCACGGCTCCCGCGAGCACACTGACACCGAGGAACTTGGCGGCCTGCTGCGTCGGCGACAGACCACCGCCCGAGCGGTTCTTTGGCATGGGGGCAGCCTAATCCGTAGGAATGAGCGATCCGAGTGCGGGCGGCCGTGAGTCACGGCACGGCAAAGCGCACCGCAGGCCTTCCCATTCGCCGGACAGGCGTGCAGGCCTTGGCCTAAGCTGCTCTCAACTGTCACAGCAACGCGGCCACGTATCAATACGTCCGGCGACCCCGAATCGTTCTGGCGATGGCCCACTTTTTTGGTGGGGGCGTGTCCGAATCCGCCTTGTGTGTCATCCGGCGTCCGTTGTGACTCAGTGGAACTGTCCCGGTTTGCCGGGAAAGTTACGCATGTCGTCAGCTCACTCCCCCGGGTGATCTGCCGCTTACCCATAGTCCGTTCGGGCCATTCAAGATTGGGCCCGAAGGGGGTGTTGCGCTGTGCCCACCTTCCGTAACGTCCTCAACTGGCGGCGGTGAATATGCCGCTGCCGCCGTGGGGGAGCCTCGATTCGGGAGAGGACGGCGCCGGTATGGGCTGGGTAACCGACTGGAGTGCGCAGGCGGCCTGCCGCACTACCGATCCGGATGAACTGTTCGTTCAGGGAGCAGCGCAGAACAGGGCCAAGGCGGTGTGCACCGGATGCCCGGTGCGCACGGAGTGCCTGGCGGACGCGCTGGACAACCGCGTCGAGTTCGGCGTGTGGGGAGGAATGACGGAGCGGGAGCGCCGAGCGCTGCTGCGCAGGCGGCCGACGGTCACCTCGTGGCGCCGGCTGCTGGAGACCGCGCGCACGGAGTACGAGCGCGGGGCGGGCCTGCTGCCGCTCGACGACGACGAGGTGTACGAGAACTACGCGGCGGTGGGCTGAGGGGGCCACCCCGTCAGGCGCCTCAGGCGGGGGCCACGAGGCCGTCCCCAGGAACCGACCGCGGTATCACGCCCCGGGATCGGGCAGCTCCGGCCGCTGGGCCGCGAGCCGGTTTCCGATGTCCCGCAGCCCCACGAGGTCATGTACGTCGCCGGGCAGCGCGGCCACTTCGGTCACCGCCACCTCGGGGTGGAGCGCGGTGAAGCGGTCACGCGTGCGCTGCTCGCGGGAGAGCAACTGCATCCGCTCGGCGTGCAGCCTCAGCAGGCCTGCGGTGAGCTGGTCGACGGACCGCTCCACATGCGGCGCGATGGGCTGTGGATCGACGTGCTGTGGGTCAACGGACTGTGGGCCCACGGGCGGCGGCTCGTCCGTGGCTGCGGATCGCTCCAAGTCCGCGGCGGGGGAGCCTGCGTCGGGAGCCGATGCCTCGGATGTGGCTGCCTCGGAAGTGACCGATTCTGAACTGTCGTACGTGTCGGGGGAGTTACGAAGTCCAGCTTTCCCGCCCTCCTGATCGACAATGCGGGGCTCTTCAAGATTTTCCGCGGCGGCGAGCGCCCGCTCGGCCGACAGCCGGTCGGCGCCGCTGCCGTGGACCCGGTTGAGCACCAGACCCGCCAGCGGCATGTCCTCGGCGGCCAGCCGCTCCACGAAGTACGCCGCCTCCCGCAGCGCGTCCCGCTCCGGCGCCGCCACCACCAGGAACGCCGTCCCGGGCGCCTGAAGCAGCTTGTACGTGGCGTCCGCGCGCGTGCGGAAGCCGCCGAACATCGAGTCCATGGCGGCCACGAAGGTCTGTACGTCCTTCAGCAACTGCCCGCCGAGCAGCTTGCCGAGCGCTCCCGTCATCATCGACATGCCGACGTTCAGGAACTTCATCCCCGCGCGTCCGCCGACCTTCGCCGGGGCCAGCAGGACCCGGATCAGCTTGCCGTCGAGGAAGGACCCGAGCCGCTTGGGCGCGTCCAGGAAGTCCAGCGCCGAGCGGGACGGCGGGGTGTCCACGACGATGAGGTCCCACTCGTCCCGGGCCCGCAACTGGCCCAGCTTCTCCATCGCCATGTACTCCTGCGTGCCCGCGAAGCCCGCCGAGAGCGACTGGTAGAAGGGGTTGCCCAGGATCGCGGCCGCCCGCTCGGGGTCCGCGTGCGCCTCGACGATCTCGTCGAAGGTGCGCTTCATGTCGAGCATCATCGCGTGCAGCTCGCCCTCGCCCTCGACGCCCTTGACCCGGCGCGGGGTGTTGTCCAGCGAGTCGATGCCCATCGACTGGGCGAGCCGGCGGGCCGGGTCGATGGTCAGCACGACCACCTTGCGCCCGCGCTCGGCGGCCCGCAGGCCCAGCGCCGCCGCGGTGGTGGTCTTGCCGACGCCGCCCGAGCCGCAGCACACCACGATGCGGGTCGTCGGGTCGTCGAGCAGCGGGTCGAGGTCGAGGGCGCGCGCGGGGGACAGATGCGGGGGGTGCGCGGGGTGGTGCGGCTGGCGAGCGGCGTCGTGTGCGTGGGCCGGTTCCGGACTCATGACATCCCCTGCTTCCGACGTACCGCGTACGGCTCCCGACGTACCGCGTACGGCTTTCGACGTACCGTGTACGGCTCCCGACTAGTGAACGGACTCATGACAGGCCCTGTTCCCGCAGCTCGTTCGCGAGTTCGTACAGGCCCGCCAGGTCCATGCCCTCGGCGAGCAGCGGCAGTTCGTGCACCGGCAGCCCCAACTCGTCCAGGACCGCCCGCTGCTCGTGCTCCAGCGCGTGCCGCTCGGCGTACTCGTCGGCCTGCGTCAGCAGCGGGTCCACCAGCTTCTCGGCGTTCCCGCCGCGCCGTGCCCCGCCGAGCCCGGCCGAGGACAGCGACTTGGCGAGGGCCGCGCGCGGGACGCTCCGTACGAGTTCCAGGTCGGTCGCGTCCAACACCTCGGGCCGCACCATGTTCACGATGACCCGCCCGACCGGCAGCCGCGCCGCGCGCAGCTCGGCGATCCCGTCCGCGGTCTCCTGGACGGGCATCTCCTCGAGGAGCGTCACCAGATGCACGGCCGTCTCCGCCGACTTCAGCACCCGCATCACGGCCTGCGCCTGATTGTGTATCGGCCCGATCCTGGCGAGCCCCGCGACCTCGTCGTTGACGTTCAGGAAGCGGGTGATGCGCCCGGTGGGTGGCGCGTCCATGACGACACAGTCGTAGACGAACCGTCCGGCCTTGTCCTTGCGGCGCACCGCCTCGCACGCCTTACCGGTGAGAAGCACGTCTCTCAGCCCCGGTGCGATGGTGGTGGCGAAGTCGATCGCGCCGAGCTTCTTCAGGGCCCGGCCCGCACCGCCCATCTTGTAGAACATCTGGAGGTAGTCCAGAAGGGCCAGTTCGGGGTCTATGGCGAGGGCGTACACCTCCCCGCCCCCAGGAGCGACGGCGATCTTCCGCTCCTCATAGGGCAGCGCCTCTGTCTCGAAGAGCTGCGCGATGCCCTGCCTGCCCTCGACCTCGACGAGAAGCGTCCGCTTCCCCTCGGTGGCGAGGGCGAGCGCGAGCGCGGCGGCGACCGTGGTCTTTCCGGTCCCGCCCTTGCCGCTGACGACCTGGAGCCTGCTCACGTCTTCGAGCCTAACCAGTCGGTGCGCCGGGCACGCGGCAGCCTGTGGATAACTTGGGGGCGGTCGGCCGCGTGGCGCCCCGTGGCCAACGGATAAAGTCGGCCACATGACCAAGTGGGAATACGCAACCGTGCCGCTGCTCGTCCATGCCACGAAGCAGATTCTGGACACCTGGGGCGAGGACGGCTGGGAGCTCGTCCAGGTCGTGCCCGGGCCGAACAACCCCGAGCAACTCGTGGCCTACCTGAAGCGGGAGAAGCAGGCATGAGCGCGGTCGAGGCGAAACTCGCCGAGCTGGGCCTGACGCTTCCGGAGGTCGTGCCGCCGCTCGCCGCGTACCAGCCGGCGGTCCGGTCCGGCGCGTATGTCTACACCGCCGGCCAGCTCCCCATGGTGGAGGGCAAGCTTCCGGTCACCGGCAAGGTGGGCGCGGAGGTCACCGCCGAGGAGGCCAAGGACCTCGCCCGCGTCTGCGCACTGAACGCCCTCGCGGCCGTGAAGTCGGTGGCGGGCGACCTGGACCGCATCGCGCGCGTGGTGAAGGTCGTGGGCTTCGTGGCGTCGGCCTCCGACTTCACGGGGCAGCCCGGTGTCATCAACGGCGCGAGCGAGCTCTTCGCCGAGGTCCTGGGCGACAAGGGCGTGCACGCGCGCAGTGCGGTCGGCGTGGCCGTGCTTCCGCTGGACGCGCCGGTCGAGGTCGAGGTTCAGGTGGAGCTGACGGAGGCGTAGGCCTTCGGGGGTGCGGTCTGTCCGGGGGTGTCCCGGGCAGACCGATCAGCGGCCGTGCCGGCCTGGCTTTGTGCCTGCCGTGCCTGGCGCCGTGCCGAAAATGGGCGGCGCTCCGGCTCTACGGCGGGGCACAGTGACCCCCATGGCCGGAACCGTTCAGGGCAGGGGGCTCGACGCCCAGGGGTACATCGCGCGCGAAGGGTCCCTCGGGCTTGTTCCGCGTGGCTTCCGGCACATCGTCGCCGCCGCGCGGGACCGTCTGCCGGCCGTGTTCGGGGCGCGGCTGCACAGCGCCTACCTCTACGGGTCGATCCCTCGCGGCACCGCGCGCGTGGGGCGCAGCGACCTGGATCTGCTGGTCGTCCTGCACGAGGAGCCCGGAGCCGAGGACCGGGCGCGGGCCCGGGCGCTCGATGCGGCGCTGGACGAGGAGTTCCGGGAGATCGACGGGGCCGGGACGCTGCTGGAGAGCCGGGCGCGGGTGCTGAGCGAGCTGGAGAGGCACGACCTGGGATGGTTCGTCGCCTGTCTGTGTACGCCGCTGCTCGGCGAGGATCTCGCCCGGCAGCTGCCGCGCTATCGCCCCGACTCACTGCTCGCCCGTGAGACCAACGGGGATCTCGCCCTGCTGCTGCCCCGCTGGCGCACCCGCATCGCTGACGCCGACGTCGCCGACGACGCCGACCGGGCCCGGCGGCGGCTCGTGCGGTTCATGTCCCGGCGTCTCGTCCGTACCGGCTTCACACTCGTCATGCCCCGCTGGAACGGCTGGACCAGCGATCTGAACGACATGGCCGAGGCCTTCGGCACGTACTACCCCGACCGGGCCCGGCAGATGCGGGCGGCGGCCGTGCTCGGGTACGAGCCGGTCGGGGATGCCGGCGTGCTCCGCTCCTACGTCGACGACCTCGGGCCCTGGCTCGCCGAGGAGTACGCGCGCGTGCACGGCATCAAGGCGCCGCGGCCCGATCGGCCGGCCTAGGCCGTTCGACGCTGGTCCGGGCCGGACTAGATGAGCCCGTGCTCCTCCAGGTAGTCCATCTGCGCCCGCACCGACAGCTCCGCCGCCGGCCACAGGGAGCGGTCCACGTCCGCGTACACATGGGCGACGACCTCGGCCGGGGTGCCGTGGCCGTCCTCGACCGCCGTCTCGACCTGGGCGAGGCGGTGGGCGCGGTGGGCGAGGTAGAACTCGACGGCGCCCTGGGCGTCCTCCAGGACGGGGCCGTGGCCCGGGAGGACGGTGTGCACGCCGTCGTCGACCGTGAGGGACCGCAGGCGCCGTAGCGAGTCCAGGTAGTCGCCGAGGCGGCCGTCGGGGTGTGCGACGACGGTTGTGCCGCGGCCCAGGATCGTGTCGCCGGTCAGGACGGCGCGGTCGGCCGGGAGGTGGAAGGAGAGGGAGTCGGCGGTGTGCCCGGGCGTCGGTACGACGCGCAGCTCCAGGCCGCCGACGGTGACCACGTCCCCGGCGCCCAGCCCTTCGCCGCCGAGTCGCAGCGCCGGGTCGAGGGCACGCACGCGCGTGCCGGTCAGTTCGGCGAAGCGGGCGGCGCCCTCTGCGTGGTCGGGGTGGCCGTGGGTGAGCAGGGTCAGGGCGACGCGCTTGCCGGACTTCTCGGCCATGGCGACGACGTTGCGCAGATGACCCTCGTCCTGCGGGCCCGGGTCGATCACGACGGCCAGGTCGGAGTCCGGCTCGGAGACGATCCAGGTGTTGGTGCCGTCCAGGGTCATCGCGGAGGGGTTGGGGGCGAGGACGTTGACGGCGCGGGGGGTGGCGGGGCCGGTGAGGACCCCGCCTCGCGGCTGGCCGGGGAGGGCTGCGGCGTCCGTCATGCGTGGGGGCCTTCCGGGGCTGCGGGTGCGGTCATGTGGGGGTTCCGGTTCCGCCGGTCGGGATGTGCTTGGTGAACTCGTCGTGGCCGGGCCAGGCGAGCACGATCTCGCCGTCCTCGAGGCGTGCCTGCGCCAGGACGGGGGTGAGGTTCCGGGCCGGGGCAGCGGCGAGGGCCTGGGCGGCGCTGTCGTACGGGGTCAACTGGCGCAGTGTCGCGATGGTGGGCGGCATCATCAGCAGCTCGCCCTTGTCGTAGGAGGCGGCGGCGTCCGTGGGGCGGATCCATACCGTGCGGTCGGCCTCTGTGGAGGCGTTGCGGGTGCGCTGGCCCTCCGGGAGGGCGGCCACGAAGAACCAGGTGTCGTAGCGGCGGGGCTCGAACTCCGGGGTGATCCAGCGTGTCCAGGCGCCCAGGAGGTCGGAGCGCAGGGCGAGTCCTCGGCGGTCGAGGAACTCGGCGAACGACACGTCGCGGGCGACCAGGGCGGCGCGGTCCCTCTCCCAGCCGTCGCCTGTGGTGTCGCCTACGACGGAATCGGCGGTGGGGCCGGCCAGGAGGACGCCTGCTTCCTCGTACGTCTCCCGTACCGCGGCGCACACGATCGCCTGAGCCGTGGCCTGCTCGACGCCGAGCCGCTGGGCCCACCACGCGCGCGTGGGGCCCGCCCAACGGATGGGCTGCTCGTCGCGTGGGTCGACGCCGCCGCCGGGGTAGGCGTACGCGCCGCCGGCGAAGGCCATGGAGCTACGGCGGCGCAGCATGTGCACGGCGGGGCCGGTGCTGGCGTCCTTGAGCAGCATGACGGTGGCCGCCCGTTTCGGGGCGACGGGGGTGAGGCTTCCGTCCGCGAGTGCGCGGATACGGTCCGGCCACTCCGGTGGGTACCACTGCCCGTTTGCCATGGGCGGAGGCTATCTCTTGGTGGGCGGATGTTCGAGGGGTGGTCTTGGGGCGTGGCTGGTGGGTGGGGGTTCGCGTTGATGCCTGCGGCGCCGCTGCGGGTGTGTGGGGGTTCGCGTAGCGCCTGCGGGTGCGTTGTGGGTCGGGGCCGTGCGGGGGGTGCCCGTCCTCGGACCGGCGGTTGGGGTTGGGCAGGGTGGTCATCGTTTCTTGACGCCGGCCACTGCGGGCGGACACCCCCCGCCACGGCCCCTTCCCGCCGTACGCGGCTGCCCGTGCGTGGGGGTGCGCCTCCTCGCAGGCAGGAACGCTAGCGCGAGCGCTTTGCCAGGCGCTCCACGTCCAGCAGGATCACCGCGCGGGCCTCCAGGCGCAGCCAGCCGCGCTGGGCGAAGTCGGCCAGGGCCTTGTTGACCGTCTCGCGGGACGCGCCGACAAGCTGGGCCAGCTCCTCCTGAGTGAGGTCGTGGACGACGTGGATGCCCTCCTCGGACTGCACGCCGAAGCGGCGGGAGAGGTCCAGGAGCGCGCGGGCCACGCGGCCGGGGACGTCCGAGAAGACGAGGTCGGACATCGCGTCGTTGGTGCGGCGCAGGCGGCGGGCCACGGCGCGCAGCAGTGCGGTGGCCACCTCGGGGCGGGCGTTCAGCCAGGGCTGGAGGTCGCCGTGGCCCAGGCCCAGCAGCTTGACCTCGGTCAGCGCGGTGGCGGTCGCCGTGCGCGGGCCCGGGTCGAACAGGGACAGCTCGCCGATGAGCTCCCCGGGGCCGACGACGGCGAGCATGTTCTCGCGGCCGTCGGGGGATGTGCGGTGAAGCTTGACCTTGCCCTCGGTGACGACGTAGAGCCGGTCGCCCGGGTCGCCCTCGTGGAACAGGGAGTCGCCACGTGCGAGGGTCACCTCACTCATGGAGGCGCGCAGTTCCGCGGACTGCTCGTCGTCGAGAGCCGCGAAGAGCGGGTTGCGCCGCAGAACGTCGTCCACGAGTTCTCTCCTTGTCGACCTGCTCAGGGGATCTTGCTCCCCCTTGGTACCAGGGGACCGTGCTCCCCATTTTGCCGGACGGTCCAAACAGTGTGATCTGTCACAAGGATGCCGCACACATGTCCCGAGGTAAGCGGCAGGGGTCCAATTGGGGGCCGATCATCGGGGTCCGGGGCGGATGTCGGTGGTGGGCTTTAGGCTGGCCGGGTGTCCAAATCGCCGGTGAGAGCACAGGCCAAGGGGGCTGGGCGGGTGGTTGTACATCGCGATTCCGCTGTGGGCGAACAGGACCCCGGTGGCGGAAGAAAAACGGCAAAAGCGGCGAAAAAGGCGCCGGGCGGGACGGCTTCCGGTGGCGGGAAAGAGGCGGTGAAGAAAGCGGTGAGTGCGAAGAAGGCGGCTGCCAAGAAAGTGACCGCCAAGAAGGCGATCGCCAAGAAGCCCGTCGTCGCCCCTGCGAAGGCCTCCGTCGCCGCGAAGGGTGCCTCGGCCGTCAAGACCGTCGGGGCCAAGCCGTCGACCGCCCTCGTCCGTCGGGCCCGGCGTATCAACCGCGAGCTCGCCGAGGTCTATCCCTACGCCCATCCGGAGCTGGACTTCGACAACTCCTTCCAGCTCCTGGTCGCCACCGTGCTGTCCGCCCAGACCACCGACCTGCGCGTCAACCAGACGACCCCGGCGCTGTTCGCCAAGTACCCGACCCCCGAGGACCTGGCCGGTGCCAACCCGGAGGAGGTCGAGGAGATCCTGCGGCCGTGCGGCTTCTTCCGGGCCAAGACCAGGTCGGTCATGGGGCTGTCCAAGGCGCTGGTGGAGAACCATGGGGGTGAGGTTCCCGGGCGGCTGGAGGAGTTGGTGAAGCTGCCGGGGGTGGGGCGCAAGACGGCGTTCGTCGTTCTCGGCAACGCCTTCGGGCGGCCCGGCATCACCGTGGACACGCACTTCCAGCGGCTGGTGCGGCGCTGGCAGTGGACCGAGCAGACGGACCCGGACAAGATCGAGGCCGAGATCGCCGCCCTGTTCCCGAAGAGCGACTGGACGGATCTGTCGCACCATGTGATCTGGCACGGCCGGCGCATCTGCCACGCCCGCAAGCCCGCGTGCGGCGCCTGCCCCATCGCGCCGCTCTGCCCGGCGTACGGCGAAGGCGAGACGGACCCGGAGAAGGCGAAGAAGCTGCTGAAGTACGAGAAGGGCGGCTTTCCGGGGCAGCGGCTCAAGCCGCCGCAGGCCTATCTGGACGCGGGCGGGAAGCCGGCTCCGCCGCTGGGGGCCGGATGACGGGGCGGGAGGCCCGGGCGGAACGATCTAGGTGCCCTCGGGCGTTGGACTCGGCAGGACGACGGGGGTGGCTATGACGAGGGCGAGCGATACGCGGGACGGGTCAGTGGTGCTCAGCAAGGATGGGCTGCCGGGGTGGCTGGAGCCCGTGGTGCGGGTGGTGGAGACCGTCGAGCCGCTGGAGCTGAGCCGCTTCCTGCCGCCAAAGAGCGGGGCCGGGCGGCAGTCCGCCGTACTGATTCTCTTCGGTGACGGTGAGCGCGGGCCCGAGCTGCTGCTCATGGAGCGGGCCAGTTCGCTGCGGTCGCACGCCGGGCAGCCGTCCTTTCCCGGTGGCGCCCTCGACCCCGAGGACGGCGACCCGCAGGCCGACGGGCCGCTGCGGGCCGCTCTCCGCGAGGCCGAGGAGGAGACCGGGCTCGATCCGAGCGGCGTCCAGCTCTTCGGGGTCCTGCCCAAGCTGTACATCCCGGTCAGCGGCTTCGTCGTCACGCCGGTGCTCGGCTGGTGGCGGGTGCCCAGTCCGGTCGACGTCGTCGATCCGAACGAGACGGCGCGTGTTTTCACCGTCCCCGTGGCGGATCTCACGAATCCGGACAACCGCGCCACGACCGTCCATCCCAGCGGCCACAGAGGTCCGGCATTTCTGGTCGAATCGGCACTGGTATGGGGCTTCACAGCCGGAATCATCGACCGTCTGCTCCATTTCTCGGGCTGGGAGCGGCCCTGGGACCGGGGCAAGCAGGTCCCGCTCGACTGGCGGTCATGACAGGGTGTCTGCCGTGGACCGGAGAGTGACGAGGCGAGGCCTGAATCGGTGAACGTGCTGGACATCCTGCTGCTGGTCGCCGCCGTCTGGTTCGCGATCGTGGGCTACCGCCAGGGCTTCGTCGTCGGCATCCTGTCGGTGATCGGCTTCCTCGGCGGCGGCCTCGTGGCCGTCTATCTGCTGCCGGTCATCTGGGACGCGCTGACCGACAACGCCGAGGTCAACACGACCGCCGCCGTCGTCGCGGTCGTCGTCGTGATCGTCTGCGCCTCCGTCGGCCAGGCCCTGACCACCCATCTCGGCAACAAGCTGCGCCGGTACATCACCTGGTCCCCGGCCCGCGCCCTGGACGCGACCGGCGGCGCCCTCGTCAACGTGGTCGCGATGCTCCTTGTCGCCTGGCTGATCGGTTCCGCACTCGCCGGGACGACACTGCCGACGCTCGGCAAGGAGGTCCGTAACTCCAAGGTGCTGCACGGCGTCTCGCAGGCGCTGCCCGACCAGGCGAACACCTGGTTCGCGGACTTCTCCTCCGTGCTCGCGCAGAACGGCTTCCCGCAGGTCTTCAGCCCGTTCGCGAACGAGCCGATCAACGACGTCCAGCCGCCCGACCCGGCCCTGGCCAACAGCCCGGTGGCCACCCGCGCCCAGCGATCCATTGTGAAGGTCATGGGCACGGCGACGAGTTGCGGCAAGGTCCTGGAGGGCACCGGCTTCGTCTTCGCCGACCGCCGGGTCATGACCAACGCGCATGTCGTCGGCGGTGTCGACGAACCCACCGTCCAGATAGGCGGAGAGGGCAGGCGGTACGACGCGAAGGTCGTCCTCTACGACTGGGAGCGCGACATCGCCGTACTGGACGTACCGGACATGGACGCGCCCGCGCTGCGGTTCACCGCCACCGACGCCGAGAGCGGCGACAGCGCGATCATCGCGGGCTTCCCGGAGAACGGGGCGTACGACGTGCGGGCCGCGCGGGTGCGCGGGCGCCTGCCGGCCAACGGCCCGGACATCTACCACCGCGGCACCGTGCGCCGTGACGTCTACTCGCTGTACGCGGTCGTCCGCCAGGGCAACTCCGGCGGACCGCTGCTCACGCCCGAGGGCAAGGTGTACGGCGTGGTGTTCGCCAAGTCGCTCGACGACGCCGAGACCGGCTATGCGCTCACCGCGGACGAGATCCAGGAGGACATCGTCAAGGGGCGTACCGCCAACCAGCAGGTGGACAGCGACAACTGCGCGCTGTGACGTTCGGGTCCGGCGTCAGCCGCGCGGGTGGCGCAGGCGCACCGAGACCCAGCGCGCACGACGGCGCAGGATGCGCGGAATGCCCACCCGGGGATCGGCGCTCGCTATCTGCGGGGCGCTGCCCCGTTGGTGGGAGCTCAGGCCACTGGCCGAGCGGCGATTGCGTGCTGCGTCACTGTAGTCGTGCGTCCAGCCCATACCCCGACGTCTGCCCCTGCCCCATGGTCGATAACCGCCTCACGCGCCCCCAATTGGCCTATGCGCCGGGCAATTGGCTGTTCGTAGTACAGGTGTTCAGTTCCGGATACCGGGCGCATCGGCGCGGTCACCGATCGGGTTCGGGGTCTTTCAGCCAGTTGATGAGTTCGGTGGAGAAAGCGACCGGGTCCTCCTCGTGCGGGAAGTGCCCGAGGCCGTCGAACAGGCGCCAGCGGTACGGCGCTTCGACGTACTCGCCGGAGCCGGCCGCGCTGCGGGTGCGCATCACCGGGTCGAGGGAGCCGTGCAGATGCAGCGTCGGCACGCGCACCGGTCGCTTCATACGCCGGTTGAACTGGATGCCGTCGGGGCGGGCCAGCGAGCGCACCATCCAGCGGTACGGCTCGATCGAGCAGTGCGCCGTGGACGGGATGCCGATGGCGCGGCGGTACGTGTCCACCGCGTCGTCGTCCGGCAGGCGCGGGCCGGACCAGTCCCGGATCAGCCGGCCGACCAGCGCCCCGTCGTCGGCGGTGAGCCGCCGCTCGGGAATCCAGGGGCGCTGAAACCCCCAGATGTAGGAACCCGCACTCGTCTGCTTGACGTCGGAGAGCATCGCCGAGCGCCAGCGCCGGGGGTGCGGCATGGACGCGACCGCGAGCCGTCGCACCAGCTTGGGGCGCATCACGGCCGCCGTCCACGCGAGGTATCCGCCCAGGTCATGGCCGACCAGCGCGGCGTCGGGCTCGCCGAGCGAACGGACCACGCCGGTGATGTCGAGGGCGAGGTTGGCCGGGTCGTAACCCCGCGGCGTACGGTCGCTGCCGCCCACCCCCCTCAGGTCCATCGCCACCGCCCGGAACCCCGCGTCGGCGAGCGCGACGAGCTGGTGCCGCCAGGTCCACCAGAACTGCGGGAAGCCGTGCAGCAGCAGGACCAGCGGGCCGTCGCCCAGCTCGGCGATGTGGAAGCGCGCACCATTGGCGGCCACGTCCCGGTGTGTCCAGGGACCATCCAGTCGTACGACCGAGGCCGGTTGCGGCGTAGGGGCGGCGGGATCCGTCATGACGACGAGCGTGCCACAGCCTCGATGGCCGCCGGTTCCCGGATCTCCAGCTCCGGAGCGGGGGCCGACCGCGGGTGCGGCTTGGCCTTCTGCAGGACACCCGCGGTCTCCTTCACCGAGGCGGCGACCTTCTGCGGGCCCTTGCTCTTCTTGGCCTTCTTCGCGAAGACGACGCCGATCAGCCCCAGGACGACGGCGACGAGGACGTTCGCCGCGAAGGACAGCACGAAGCAGATCGCGAGGTTCCAGTCGCTCCAGGTCCGAATGCCGTACGCGAGGGCGAAGTTCAGCATCGGCAGGGAGAACAGCAGGACACCGCCGGCCACCATGAACAGGCCGCCGCTTGTCGCACCGCGCTTGACGTCCTGCTTGAGCTGCGCCTTCGCCAGGGCGATCTCGTCATGCACCAGCGCCGACATCTCGGTCGTGGCCGAGGCGAACAACTGGCCGATGCTGCGTTCGGCGCCGACCGGGCTGCCGTCGGGTGCGCTCATCGCGGTCTCCCTCGTAGTCACGGTTCCGTCTTCCGCCTGAGTGCGTACGGTTCCGTCTTTTGTACCGTCCCGTCAGATCATGCCCGACGGTGCTCCTCCTCGCCTGCCCTGCCCGCCACTTCGGCAAGCGCGTGGCGTGCGGCGGCCTTCTCCTCGGCGAGGCGGCGGTGCTCGGCGGCCTTGTGTTCGAAGATGGCGGCCATCCGAAGGTGGTACTCCGGCTCGTCCTGCTCGTAGATGTCCGGGATGCCGTCGGCGTCCTCGTCGCGGTCCTCTTCCTCGCACATCCGGCGGTACTTGGCGTTCCGTATCTTCAGCAACACCGTCGCCAGGGCCGCCGCGGTGAGCGAGCCGAGTAGTACGGCGGCCTTGATCTCGTCGGTCAGGGTGGCGTCGCCCTCGAAGGCGAGCTCGCCGATGAGCAGCGAGACGGTGAAGCCGATGCCGGCGAGGGTGGCGACGGCGAACACGTCGGCCCACTCCAGGTCGTCGCTGAGGGAGGCCCTGGTGAAACGTACCGTCAGCCAGGTGCCGCCGAAGATGCCGACCGTCTTGCCGACCACGAGACCGAGGACCACGCCAAGCGTCTCCGGCTCGGTGAACACATCGCGCAGCGCGCCGCCGGAGATGGCCACACCGGCGCTGAACAGCGCGAACAGCGGCACGGCCAGGCCGGCCGACAGGGGCCGTACGAGATGCTCGATGTGCTCGCCGGGGGAGTGCTCCTCGTCCTCGTGGCGATGGCAGCGCAGCATCAGGCCCATCGCCACGCCCGCGATGGTGGCGTGGACGCCGCTGTTGTACATCAGGCCCCAGATCACCAGGGCGAGCGGGATGTACACGTACCACCCGCGTACGCCCTTGCGCAGCAGCAGCCAGAACACGCCCAGGCCGACGACGGCGCCGCCGAGCGCGGCGAAGTTGATCTGGTCGGTGAAGAAGACCGCGATGATCAGGATCGCGAACAGGTCGTCGACGACGGCGAGCGTGAGCAGGAACGCGCGCAGGGCGCTCGGCAGGGAGGTGCCGATGACGGCGAGCACGGCGAGGGCGAAGGCGATGTCCGTGGCGGTCGGGACCGCCCAGCCCGCCAGTGAGCCGTCCGCGGTGACATTGGTCACGACGTAGACGAGCGCGGGCGCCGCCATCCCGCACACCGCGGCGACGACCGGCAGCACGGCCGCCTTGGGGTCTCTGAGATCGCCGGCCACCAGCTCACGCTTGAGCTCGATCCCGGCGACGAAGAAGAAGATCGCGAGCAGCCCGTCGGCCGCCCAGTGCTCGATCGACAGGTCGAGGCCGAGGGCCTCGGGGCCGAGGTGGAAGTGGCTGACGCTCTCGTAGCTGTCGTGCAGCGCGGGTATGTTCGCCCAGAGCAGCGCGGTGATCGCGGCGAGCAGCAGCAGGACACCGCCGACCGTCTCGGTGCGCAGCGCGTCCGCTACGAAGTTCCGCTCGGGCAGGGAAAGACGTCCTAGGGCCTTGCGGGAGGGAGCGGGGGGACGGGGCGCAGCCACGTGGAGACCTCCGGTCGGTGGGTAGGACAGAACACTTGCCGACCAGACTTCCCGGCACACCTGAGGACATATTTGTTTTGCTTAGCTTACCTAAGGGTGGCCGGAAGTGCATCCGTCGATGTCCACCGTACGTACACGAAGGGCACCCGGCGCGCTTGCCGCCGGGTGCCCTCGGGGGTTGTGCTCAGCCCTCGGCCGTGCTCAGTCCTCGCTCGGCGCCGCCGGAAGCTTCGCCTGGATGAGGTCCATGACGGTCGAGTCGGTCAGCGTCGTCACATCCCCGAGCTGGCGGTTCTCGGCTACGTCCCGCAGCAGCCGGCGCATGATCTTGCCGGAGCGGGTCTTGGGCAGCTCGGCCACCGGCAGGATCCGTTTCGGCTTGGCGATCGGGCCGAGGGTGGCGCCGACGTGGCCTCGCAGGTCGGCGATGAGGTTCTCGTCCTCGGCGTTCGCCGTGCCGCGCAGGATCACGAAGGCGACGATGGCCTGTCCGGTGGTCTCGTCGGTGGCACCGACGACGGCGGCCTCGGCGACCGACGGGTGGGAGACGAGCGCCGACTCCACCTCGGTGGTGGAGATGTTGTGGCCGGAGACGAGCATGACGTCGTCCACGCGGCCCAGCAGCCAGACGTCCCCGTCGTCGTCCTTCTTCGCCCCGTCACCGGCGAAGTACTTGCCCTCGAAGCGCGACCAGTACGTGTCGATGAACCGCTGGTCGTCGCCCCAGATGGTGCGCAGCATCGACGGCCACGGCTCGGTCAGGACCAGATAGCCGCCACCGCCGTTGGGCACCTCGTTCGCCTCGTCGTCGACGACGGTCGCACAGATGCCGGGCAGCGGACGCTGTGCCGATCCGGGCTTGGTCTCGGTGACGCCCGGCAGCGGTGAGATCATCATCGCGCCGGTCTCGGTCTGCCACCAGGTGTCGACGATCGGCGTCCGGTCGCCGCCGATGTGCTTGCGGTACCAGATCCACGCCTCGGGGTTGATCGGCTCACCGACCGAGCCGAGGACGCGCAGGCTGCTCAGGTCGAACTTCGCGGGGATGTCGTCGCCCCACTTCATGAACGTACGGATCGCGGTGGGCGCCGTGTACAGGATCGTCACCCCGTACTTCTGCACGATCTCCCAGAAGCGGCCCTGGTGCGGGGTGTCCGGCGTGCCCTCGTACATCACCTGCGTCGCGCCGTTCGCCAGCGGCCCGTACACGATGTACGAGTGGCCGGTGACCCAGCCGACGTCGGCGGTGCACCAGTAGACGTCGGTCTCCGGCTTGAGGTCGAAGACGGCGTGGTGGGTGTACGCGGCCTGGGTGAGGTAGCCGCCGGAGGTGTGCAGGATGCCCTTCGGCTTCCCCGTCGTACCGGACGTGTACAGGATGAACAGCGGGTGCTCGGCCTCGAAGGCCTCGGGGGTGTGCTCGGCGGACTGCCGCTCGACGATCTCGTGCCACCACACGTCACGGCTGTCGTCCCAGTCGACGTCCTGGCCGGTACGCCGTACGACGAGCACATGCTCGACGTTGTCCACCTTGCCGATCGCCTCGTCCACGGCCGGCTTGAGCGCGGACGGCTTGCCGCGCCGGTAGCCGCCGTCGGAGGTGATGACGACCTTGGCGTCCGCGTCCTGGATACGGGTGGCGAGGGCGTCCGCCGAGAAGCCGCCGAAGACGACGGAGTGGGCGGCGCCGATCCGGGCGCAGGCCAGCATCGCGACCGCCGTCTCCGGGATCATCGGCATGTAGACGGCGACCCGGTCGCCCTTCTGAACTCCCAGCTCCAGCAGGGCGTTGGCGGCCTTGGCGACCTCGTCCTTGAGCTGGGCGTAGGTGATGGCGCGGCTGTCGCCGGGCTCGCCCTCGAAGTGGATGGCGACCCGGTCGCCGTGCCCGGCCTCCACATGCCGGTCCACGCAGTTGTACGCGACGTTGAGCTCGCCGTCCTTGAACCACTTCGCGAACGGCGGGTTCGACCAGTCCAGCGTCTCCGCCGGCTCCTTGGCCCAGGTCAGCCGGCGGGCTTGCTCGGCCCAGAAGCCGAGCCTGTCAGCCTTGGCCTGTTCATACGCCTCCGCCGTGACATTGGCGTTGGCGGCCAGGTCGGCGGGGGGTGCGAACCTGCGCTCTTCCTTCAGCAGGTTGGCCAGGCTTTCGTTGCTCACGACATCTCCCTTTCCCAGGGTGTCCGTTGTGTCCCAGGCCACAGCTCATCAGACCCGAGGGCCCGATGACAAGGGTCGACGGAAAATTGGTTTAGACCTGTCACGGAGGTGCGGACCGAGCTGCTGTCGGTGCCGGGTCATTCGTTCCCACGGATGCCGGAGTGAGGCGGTTCATCTGTGTAATCCCTTTCACATCCGGGCCGTGTGCAGGCGAAACGGGGAGCCGGTGGAGCACGGCGGCCCCGCACCGGACGGGGCCGCGCTCACCTCTCGCCCGTCAGACCGACAGGTCCGCCACCCCCACGTGATCGAACACCTCGTCCCCGCGCCCCTCGGCGAGCAGATACGCCTGTGCCTCGCCCACGTGGAAGTACATCCCGTGCAGCTCCAGCGCCCCCGCCCGCAGGGCCCGGGCCACCGACTCATGGGCGCGCAGATGCTCCAACTGCTGGACCACGTTGGTCAGGCAGAGCTGCTCGACCGCGTCGGCCGGTGCCCGCCCGGCGAGCCGGGCCCAGGGCCGGCTCTCGTCGGACAGCCGCTCCAGGCTCGGTCGCCCATGCCGCAGCCACCGCCTGAGCGGGGTCTGCGGGCCGTCGGGCTCGGAGGCGAGCAGCGCCTGCATGGCCCCGCACCCGGAGTGCCCGCACACCGTGATCGACCGCACCCGGAGCACGTCCACGGCGTACTCGATCGCGGCCGCCACCGAGTCGTCCCCACTCTCCTGGCCGGGCTGGGGGCACCTCCCGGCGTCGGCCGGGGGAGGGACGAGGTTGCCCACATTGCGCACCACGAACAGGTCGCCGGGACCACTGGAGGTGATCATCGATGTGACCAGCCGTGAGTCGGCGCAGGTGAGGAAGAGCTGCGAGGGCTGCTGCCCCTCCCGCGCCAGCCGCGCCAGCTCGCCCCGCACCAGGGGCGCGGTGTTGCGCTGGAACGCGCTGATGCCACGGGCCAGTTGACGCGCGCTCGGCCAGCTGTCGTCGGCGCCACCGCCGCCGCCCGCACCGGCCGGGCTGTCCTCGGGTCTGCGGGACTCGACGGTGCCGTCGGCGGCGCTGGGTGCGCCGGACTCGCCGGCCGTGTCGAGCTTGCCGGTGCCGTTGGCGGTGTGGGCGTCGGTGGGCGCGCCGGACTCGTCCGTGTCACGGGTCCCGGTCGCCGGGGCTCCCTCTGGCCGCCCGTCGCGGGACGGGGCTGCTGCGGTCTCGGGGATCTCGCACTGGTGGTTGCGCCAGGGCGTCCAGGGGTGGCAGCGGCAGTCGGCGGACTCGGCCGTGGATCTCCCGGCGTCGGCATTCAGGCCGGCCGGTCCCGTCGGCTCACCGATCCGGACCCCGGCCTTGCGGCCGACCAGCTCGACGGAGCCGCCGTGCGCGGTGTGTGTGTTCTGCCAGTCCTGCAGTGACTCGTACGCCGCGTGGTCCATGAACGAGCCGTCCAACTCCACGACGGCGTCGGCACCCCGGGGTACGAGATGCAGGGCCCGGCTGAGCCGTGGCACCGCGAGGAACGTCAACTGTCCTCGTACCTGTACGTGATGGACTCCTTCCTTCTCGTCGTGCGTGATCCGGGTGCGGGTGAGGCGGTGCAGGGCGACGCCGACGGCCATGGCGATGCCCAGGGTGACGCCCTCCAGGACGCCGAGGAACACCACGCCGAGGGTGGTGACGGCGTACACCAGCACCTCTCGGTGGCGGGTCACCGTGCGGATGTGGTGCAGGGACACCATCTGGATGCCGACGGCCATCACCAGGGCGGCGAGCGAGGCGAGCGGGATGAGCTCCAGGATCGGGACCATCAGCAGCGCGGCGACTACTACGAGAACGCCGTGCAGCATCGTGGAGTTCCGGCTGACGGCACCGGCTCGCACATTCGCGGAACTGCGCACGGCGACACCGGCGATGGGCAGTCCGCCGAGTGCGCCGGAGACGACGTTGGCAGCGCCCTGGCCGAGCAGTTCGCGGTCCAGGTCGGAGCGGCCGACGTGGGCGGAGACCTCCGGTCGGCCCGCGACCAGCTTGTCCACGGCGACCGCGCCGAGCAGCGACTGCACGCTGCACACCAGCGTGATGGTGAGCACGGCGGCGACGAGGCCGAGCACCGGGCCCTCGGGGAGTGCGGCCAGCGCGTGGCTGCTCCAGGACGGCAGGTCGACCTTGGGCAGGTGGAGCCCGGCGATCGAGGCGGTCGTGGTGGCGGCGGCCACGGCGACGAGCGGGGTCGGCACCTTGCGCAGCCAGCGGCCGATCCGGCCGGGGAGCCGGGGCCAGACCACCAGCAGGGCGAGGGTCAGCGCGCTCACCGACAGGGCGGCGGGATGGATGCGGGCCAACTGGCCGGGCAGCTCGCGCAGGTTGTCCGGGACCGAGCTGTGCGGGGTGCCGCCGAGGACGATGTGCAACTGGGCCACGGCGATGGTGACGCCGATGCCGGCGAGCATGCCGTGCACGATGGCGGGGCTCACGGCGAGCGCGCCGCGCGCCACGCGCAGGAGTCCGAGGCCGAGTTGGGCGAGGCCGGCGAGGACGGTGATGGCGCAGGTCGTGCGCCAGCCGTAGCGCTGGATGAGCTCGGCGGTGACCACGGTGAGTCCGGCGGCGGGGCCGCTGACCTGGAGCGGGGCACCGCCGAACCGCCCGGCGACCAGTCCTCCGACGGCGGCGGCGACGAGGCCGGCCTGGAGGGGCGCGTCGGTGGCCAGGGCGATGCCCAGGGACAGGGGGAGTGCGATCAGGAAGACCGCGATCGAGGCCGACACATCGGCGCCCGCGATACGAGGAAGGCGGGGCCGGGTCGGGGGTGGGCTGTGGGGTTCGTGGACGTGCTCTTTGCGATGTGGTTCGTCGGCGCGGGTGGGAACGCAGGCTGACATGTTTCCCGTCTCCTCCGGGTCAGCGCGGTCGCGTATCTGGTGGTCCCCCGCTCGGGGCGAGGGGTCGGGTCGCGGCCGTGTGGGCACGGCGTGCAGCGGCGGGATGTAACAGTCGGTAAACGAATCGTAATGCAAAGTAAAGGGAGGGAATAGTTTTTCCGAGCAAATGGACTAATAAATCCTCCTAGAGAGTGAAGTGGTTAATTAGTCGGCTTGTCGTACTAATTCCTTCGCGATCTCCGTGCGACCTTTGCGGCGCTGTCGGCACCGAGAGAAGGAAAGAAGGTGGACGGAACATGGCCGCCACCCGCAGGTCCACCGCCCCCCGCGCCATCGCCGCGACGCACAGGATCGCGGCGGGCTCCGCCGTCGCCGCGGTCTGCGCCGCGTCGCTCGCCGGCTGTACGAGTGGTCAGGACGCCACCGGGCGCGCCGCGCCCGGGCCGCACAAGGCCAAGCCGGGGGCGCCCGCACCCCGGAGCGCGCCCCGCCTGATCGGCGACGGGTCGACCGCGTACACCGGCGCGCAGCCGCATCTGCCCAGACCCGAGCGGATGAAGCCGGGCCAGAAGCCCCCGCAGTTCGTGGTCTTCTCCTGGGACGGCGCCGGCGAGGACGGCCAGAAGCTGTTCTCCCACTTCCGCAAGGTCGCCAAGGCGAACAACGCGACGATGACGTACTTCCTCAGCGGCGTGTACATGCTGCCGGATCACAAACGCGACCTCTATCGGCCCCCGCAGCACTCTCCGGGCCGCTCCGACATCGGCTTCAACGACGAGGAGGGCATCGCCGACACCGTGCGGCAACTGCGCCATGCGTGGCTGGAGGGCAATGAGATCGGCACCCACTTCAACGGCCACTTCTGCGGCGGCAACGGCGGAGTCGGCGAGTGGTCGGTGGAGGAGTGGAAGGACGAGATCACCCAGGCGAAACGATTCGTCAAAACCTGGAAGACCAATACCGGGATGACCGAGGCGGCCCCCCTGCCCTTCGACTACGACAAGGAGCTGATCGGCGCCCGCACGCCCTGTCTGGAGGGCCGGAAGAACTTCGTGAAGGCCGCCCGCGAGATGGGCTTCCGCTATGACTCCAGCGGCGTCAACAACCAGCTCTGGCCCACGAAGAGGGCGGGGCTGTGGGACCTGTCCATGCAGCTCGTGCCGTTCCCCGGGCACTCCTACGAGCAGCTCACCATGGACTACAACTTCATGGTCAACCAGTCGGGCACCACGAGCCAGGGCGACCCCGACAAGCACGAGTTCTGGGGCGACCAGATGCGCGACGGCCTGCTCATGGGCTTCCGCCGGGCCTACGACGGCAACCGCGCGCCCCTGATCATCGGCAACCACTTCGAGTCCTGGAACGGCGGCACCTATATGCGCGCCGTCGAGGAGGTCATCGAGGCCGTCTGCAACAAGCCCGACGTGCGCTGTGTCTCCTTCCGGCAGCTCGCCGACTGGCTGGACGCCCAGGACCCGGCCGTCCTGAAGAAGCTGCGCACCCTGGGAGTCGGCGAGGCCCCGAAGCAGGGCTGGGCCGCCTTCCTGTCGAAGCATCCGGCTCCGGCCCCGAAGGGGGTGCCCGGGGCGCCGGCGGTCAAGCGGTAGAAGTCATACGGGAGTTGTCCTCGGGCAGGGTGGCGGGGCTTTCGACGGTGTTCTCACCGAGGACGAACCCGGGGTCGATCTGTGCCGCCAGGTCGACCCCGGTGCGCTCGTTTCCCCAGGTCCGGGCGTTCTTCAGGTGGAAGTGCGCCATCTGGTGGGTGTAGCGCTCCCAGTCCCGCAGCTCGTACGTCGCGTCCACGGCCGTGCGCAGCCGGCGCAGGGCGAGGTGGCCCGCGTCCTCCAGGAGCTCGAACCGGGGCGGGCGACCCTTCTCCATGGAGCGCACCCAGTCCGAGTGCCCGAAGGTCACCAGCAGGTCGTCCCCGACCTCGGCGCGGAGGAAGTCGAGATCGTCCTGCCCCTGCACCTTGTTGCCGACGACCTTCACGACGACCCCGAAGTCGCGGGCGTACTCGCGGTACTGGCGATAGACGCAGACCGCCTTCCGGGTCGGCTCGGCGACGAGGAACGTGATGTCGAAGCGGGTGAACATGCCGGAGGCGAAGGAGTCCGAGCCGGCCGTCATGTCGACCACGACGTATTCGCCGGGGCCGTCCACCAGGTGGTTCAGGAACAGCTCCACCGCCCCCGTCTTGGAGTGGTAGCAGGCGACCCCCAGATCGGAATCCGTGAAGGGGCCGGTGACCATCAAACGGACGGTGCCGCCGTCGAGTTCCACCGGCCGGGCGCAGGCGTCGTAGACCGGGTTGTCCTCGCACACCCGCAGCAGCCGCGAACCCTCGCCGGGCGGTGTCGTCTTGATCATCGTCCGGGCGGAGGCGATCCGTGGATTCGTGCCGCGCAGACAGTCCTTGATCATCGGCAGCCGCTCGCCCATCGCGGGCAGCGCGGCGGCCTCCGCCTCGTCGAGGCCGAGCGCGGCCCCCAGGTGCTGGTTGATGTCGGCGTCCACGGCCACGACCGGTGCGCCGGCGGCCGCGAGATGGCGGATGAAGAGGGATGACAGGGTCGTCTTGCCGCTGCCGCCCTTCCCGACGAAAGCAATTTTCATGTTCACGAACGGTAGTCGGAAGGTAGCTGTATGTGTCAGGTGTGCGTGAAGAAGGCCACTCGATCGAGGGGGGAGGCTCCGGGGTGCGTAATGTCGTACTCATGAGTGCGACAGGTGCGAGCGCCGATCCGCTGGCGGCCCTCGGTTCACTGCCCGGGGTGCCCGAGTCCGTGGAGTCCGTGCGCAAGGCGGTGGACCGGGTCTACGGGCACCGGATCATGCGGCGCCGCAGCAACGAGATCACCTCCGAGGCCGCCCTGCGCGGCGCCCGCGGCTCCGCCGCGCTGTCCGGCGCCGACTGGGCGCTCGAAGAGGTGCGTCGGCGTAGCGACTTCAGCGGCGACGACGAGGCGCGTGTCATGGGCGCGGCCCTGCGGCTGACGGCCGAGGCGGGTCAACTGCTGTCCATCTGGCGGCAGTCGCCGCTGCGGGTGCTGGCCCGGCTGCACCTGGTGGCGGCGGCCGGCAGGGAGGACCAGATCGGACGCCCGCGTCAGGAGGGCGAGCCGGTCGACGAGCCACTGGTCGAGCTGCCGCTGCCGAGCGCGGCGGAGGTGCACGGCCGGCTGGAGGGGCTGTCCGAGCTGATCATCGGAATTGAAGGGGCGCGAAGCTCGGTTGAGGGTGGTGGCGGGAGACGGGCGGGTGGTTCCGCGCCCGCCCTGGTGACCGCCGCCGTCGTGCACGGCGAACTGCTCGCCCTGCGCCCCTTCACCTCCCACAACGGGCTGGTCGCGCGCACGGCCGAGCGCATCGTCCTGGTCGGCAGCGGCCTCGACCCGAAGTCCGTCTGCCCGGCCGAGGTCGGCCACGCCGAACTGGGCCGCGCGGCCTATCTGGCGGCGCTCGACGGCTATGTCTCCGGCACCCCCGAGGGTGTGGCCGCGTGGATCGCGCACTGCGGCAGGGCGATCGAGCTCGGGGCGCGCGAGTCGACGGCGGTGTGCGAGGCGTTGCAGCGCGGGGCGGCGTAGCGGGCGTAGCGCACGCGCGCGTGGGCGCATATGAGTTGCGGCGGTACGAGGATTCGTACCGCCGCTGGCATGTTCACCGGGTTACCAAGCGTCCTCGATATGTTGCCCATCAGGTCGGGAACTTTGCCCGTCACCTGGTGCGGCTGGCCCGTAATCGACGGGTCGACGTCGCGTGGGTGCCCAATGTTCATGCTCGGTCCGTGGGGCCAAATGCGTATTAAAGGTGATCCTCTCGGATGTCCTTGGTCTCGCGGGCCGTTGAGTCCTTTGTACTCCAGGCCGCAACCAAGCGGAAGGCCTCGCCACGGTTCTTTACTTTTACTCGCAAATCACTTCAAACGGGCAGCGGATTGTCGGCCGAGGTGCGGGTAAAGCGGGTGCGCAGGTCAGGCTGTCGCCGTCCGGCGTCGGCTGGCGTACCAGACGAGGCCCGCGGTGGCCGCCGCCGCCCCTATGGCCGCCGCCGCGACGAGCGCGGGTCGCGGCGGCACGGAGAGGGAGGGGATCCGCTGCTTGAGCCGGACCGGCCGATGGAAATCGAGAATCGGCCACCCGCGCGCGAGAGCCTCGCGGCGCAGGGCGCGATCCGGGTTCACGGCGTGCGGATGTCCGACCGTCTCCAGCATCGGCAGGTCGGTCGCCGAGTCGCTGTAGGCGTAACAGCGGTCGAGGTCGTAGCCCTCGGACTCGGCCAGCTCCCGGATCGCCTCGGCCTTCGTCGGGCCGTACGCGTAGTACTCCACCTCCCCGGTGAAGCAGCCGTCGTCGCCCACGACCATGCGTGTGGCCACCACGCGGTCGGCGCCGAGCAGCTCGCCGACCGGCTCGACCACCTCGGCGCCCGATGTGGACACGATCACCACGTCGCGGCCGGCGGTGTGGTGCTCTTCGATCAGGGAGGCGGCCTCGTCGTAGATGATCGGATCGATCAGGTCGTGGAGCGTCTCGGCGACGAGCTCCTTGACCTGCTGGACGTTCCAGCCGCGCACGAGCGCGGAGAGGTACTCGCGCGTGCGCTCCATCTGGTCATGGTCCATACCGCCCAAGCGGAAGACGAACTGGGCATATGCGGTCCGCAAGGCGGCCCTGCGGTTGATCAGACCGCCTTGGTAGAACGACTTGCTGAACGTGAGCGTGCTCGACTTCGCAATGACCGTCTTGTCCAGGTCAAAGAAGGCAGCTGTGCGGGGCAAGGAGTGGTTTTCCACGCCCCTGAGCATAGGCGCAGCCCATTCGGCGTAAGGTGGGCGCGTGGGTTTGCCTGAGAGGGCTCTCGGGTACACCATGGAAGTCACGGATCGTTCGCGACCGTGCTAACCCGGTCCGACTCCTCCCCCCCCGAGTCGGCCGTGGAGACGACCCCCGCTCTCCCCCCCGGCGGGGGTCGTCGCATGTCCGGGTGGGTTTTCCTTTTCCGAGCGCGGCCGTGGGGCCGGTACGGGGCGGCTGCGGCCGTCCGCTCGGCACATCCATGATCCGTGACTGTGCGTAGTCGTCGCGCTGCTCTGCGGGAGTCGTACTGAGGTCGGTCGGAGGGCGTCGCGGGGGTCACCGGTTTGGGTGACGGCGATATTCACAACCGCCGAGTTGTCCACAGTTTTCAAGCAAGATCCACACGATTTCCGGGATCGCTGCACCGTGATTCCAACGCGTCCCGCTCGAGCCGACTTCATGGCCGGTTCCGGTTAGTCGGGCGTGTTTGGCCGGTTCGTATCGGCCGTTCATATGGAGGCCGGGCGCCGGTTCTTCACACGTTTGGGAATCGCGGGGCCGCAGGGCTGCGCGAGTGATGCAGCGAAGGGGGACGGAAACCGTGACCGCAGCCGTCACACACGATCCGCAGCCCGCCGCCTCCGGGCAGCCGGGCAAGCCGTTGATCGTCACGGAGGATGCCGAACTGCTCGACGACCTGCTGCGCCTGTGCGCCGCGGCCGGCGCGACACCCGAGGTGCACCACGGGGTGCCCGAGCCCAGAGGGAGCTGGGAGGCCGCGCCGCTCGTCCTGGTCGGCGACGACGCCGCCCGCCGGGTGCGCGGGGCCGGACGCAGGCGCTCAGTGGTGCTCGTCGGGCGGGACCAGGACGACGCAGGGGTCTGGCGCCGGGCCGTCGAGATCGGCGCCGACCACGTCCTGATGCTGCCGGACGGCGAACAGTGGCTGGTCGACCGCATCGCCGACGTCGCCGAGGGCGTCGGCCGACCCGCCCTCACCGTCGGCGTGATCGGCGGCCGCGGCGGGGCCGGAGCCTCCACACTCGCGTGCGCCCTCGCCGTCACGGCCGCGCGTGAAGGACTGCGCACGCTCCTGGTGGACGCCGATCCGCTGGGCGGCGGGCTCGATGTCCTGCTGGGCGGCGAGGCGGCCGAGGGGCTGCGCTGGCCCTCGTTCGCCGGCTCGCGCGGGCGGCTCGGCAGCGGCGCGCTGGAGGAGTCGCTGCCGAAACTGCACTCCCTGCGGGTGCTGAGCTGGGATCGCGGCGAGAGCCTCGCCGTTCCGGCGCCGGCGATGCGAGCGGTGCTCGCCGCCGCCCGGCGCCGGGGCGGTGCGGTCGTCGTCGACCTGCCCCGCCGCATCGACGACGGGGTCGCGGAGGCCCTCGCCCAGCTCGACGTCGGGATCCTCGTGGTCCCCGCCGAACTGCGCGCCGTCGCCGCGGCTCGCCAGATGGCCTCCGTGGTCCGGCTGGTCCTACGGGACCTGCGAGTGGCCGTACGCGGACCCCACGCACCCGGCCTGGACGACCACGAGGTCGCCCGGCTGCTGGACCTGCCGCTGGTGGGCGAGGTGCCGGTCGAGTCGGGCCTGCTGCGACCGCACGAGAGCAAGGAACCGCCCGGGGCGACCGGGCGCGGTCCGCTGGCGCGCTTCTGCCGGGAGTTCTGGGAGCGGGCACTGCTGGAAGCGAGGGTGGCGTGAGTACGGCTTCGGGGCGCGAGCGGGTGAGCGGTGGCGAGGCGGGGTCGGTGCGGGCGTCGGGCGGGCGGCGGCGGTCGGGTGGCTCGGTGGAGGGCGGGATGCGCTCGGGCGCGTCTCGTCCAGGAAGGCCTCAAGGGACTTCGGGTGGTGGGGCGCGTACGCGGGTGCCTCGTTGGGCGTCGGGGGGTGGGTCGCGTACGGGGGTGCCTCGGTGGGCGTCCGGGGGTGGGTCGCGTATGGGCGCGTCTCGATCGGCTTCGGACGGTGGGGCGAGTGCGCGTGTGGCTCGGCGGGTCCCGGACGGCGAGGTGCGGGTGAGCGGGCCGCGCGGGGTGTCTGGCAGCGGGGCTTCTGGGGGTTCGTCGCGATCGGTGTCGGGCGGTGCGGTGCTGTCGGGTGAGGGTGGATCGGTGTCGGATGGCGCGGTCTTGCCGGACGCGAGTGGGTCGGTGTCGGGCGGTGCGGTGCTGACGCGCGTGGCCGGATCGGCGTCGGACGGTTCTGGTGACGTCGGTGGCGGGCGGCGGTTGGCGCAGGGTGCGGTGAGTACGGCCGGTCCGGGGATGGACGGTGTGCGGTGGGGGTCGGTCGAGTGGGCTGGTCCGCCGGGTGCGCGGTGGGCGTCGAGCGGGTCGGCTGCCCGGGCGGGCATGCCGTCGCAACTGCTCGACGGGGTGCGGCAGTGGCTGGCCGAGAGTGGGGCCGAGCCGACGCCCGCGCGGGTGGCGCAGGCCCTGCGGCAGCAGGGCAGGGTGCTGGGGGATGCCGAAGTCCTCGGGGCGGCCGAGCAGTTGCGCTCGGAACTGGTCGGAAGCGGACCGCTGGAGCCGCTGCTCGCCGACCCGTCGGTGACGGACGTGCTGGTGTCGGCACCGGACCGGGTCTGGGTGGACCGGGGCGGCGGCCTGGAGCTGACGTCCGTGTCCTTCCCGGACGCGGCGGCCGTACGACGCCTCGCGCAGCGCCTCGCCGCGGTGGCCGGGCGGCGACTGGACGACGCCCGGCCCTGGGTGGACGCCCGGCTGCCCGACGGGACCCGGCTGCACGCGGTGCTGCCACCGGTCGCCGTCGGCTGCGCCTGCTTGTCGCTGCGGGTCGTACGGCCGCGTGCGTTCACGCTCGACGAGCTGGTCGCGGCGGGCACGGTGCCGCCGGGCGGTGACCGGGTGCTGCGCGCGCTGCTCGACGCGCGGCTGTCGTTCCTCATCAGCGGCGGCACGGGAAGCGGCAAGACCACGCTGCTCAGCGCGTTGCTCGGGCTGGTCGGGCCGGGCGAGCGGATCGTGCTCGCCGAGGACTCGGCGGAACTCAGGCCGGAGCACCCGCATGTCGTACGGCTGGAGAGCAGACCCGCCAACCAGGAGGGCGCCGGGCTGGTCACCCTCGAGGACCTGGTGCGACAGGCGTTGCGGATGCGGCCGGACCGACTGGTCGTGGGCGAGGTGCGCGGAAGTGAAGTCGTCCATTTGCTGGCGGCGTTGAACACCGGCCACGAAGGAGGCTGCGGGACCGTCCATGCGAACGCGGCGGCCGATGTGCCGGCCCGCCTGGAGGCACTCGGCACGGCGGCCGGGTTCGACCGGGCCGCGCTGCACAGCCAGCTGGCGGCCGCGCTGTCGGTCGTACTCCATCTCGCACGCGACCGGACCGGACGTCGGCGGATCGCCGAGGTGCATGTGCTGGAGCGGGATCCGTCGGGGTTGGTGCGGACGGTGCCTGCTCTGCGGTGGGGCGCGGAGGCGTTCGTGCGCGAGCGGGGGTGGGAGCGGCTGCGGGTTTTGCTTCGGGGCGAGGGCGATGGCAGGGGCCCGGTTCGGGCGGGTGTGGGCGCGGGTGCTGGTGCTGGTGGTGTGGAGGGGTGTTCAGCGGGTGTGGGTGTCGGCGGGCCGGAGTCCCGTCGGGCCCCTGAGGCCGCGGGAGTCGTGGCGGGGCGTGGTGATCGTGAAGGGCTCGGTGATTTGAGTGGATGAGATGTCGGCGGGCGCGGCCGTGCTGTGCCTGGGCGCGGCGGTCTGCTTGCTGGGCGGGCCGAACTCCGGGGCGCGGCGAGCGCAGTTGCTGCTGGCGGGCGGCGGGGCAGTGGGCGCCGGGCCGCATGACTGGCGGCGGTGGGCCGGGGAACTGCGGCGGCTGTCGGCGCGGGCGCGTGCCGAGTGGTGGGCGCTCGCCGTCGGGCTGGTGCTGGGCGTGCTGGGGTCGTCGGTGCTGCCGGTCGTCGCGGGGGCGGCCGGGGTGCCGTTGCTGCGGCGGGTGCGGCTGGCCCGGGAGGCGCGGCGGGCGCGGGAGCGTCGCGGGGCCGCGGTGATCGCGCTGTGCGCGGGGCTCGCCGGGGAGGTGCGGGCGGGGCGGCAGCCGGGTGAGGCGCTGTTGCTGGCGGCACGGGATTCCGGCGGGCTCGGTGAGGCGCAGTCCGCGGTGCTGGCGGCGGCGAGGTTCGGCGGGGATGTGCCGGGCGCGCTCGCCTTCGCGGCACGGCAGCCGGGCGCGGAGGGCCTGTCGGGCCTGGCGGCGTGCTGGCGGGTGGCCGTGGACCAGGGCGCGGGGCTCGCGGCGGGCCTCGATCGGCTGGAGGGGGCTTTGCGCGCCGAGCGGGACCAACGTGCCGACCTGCGCGCTCAGTTGGCCGGAGCCAGATCGACGGTGGTGATGCTCGCGGGGTTGCCGGTCCTGGGGCTGCTGCTCGGGGCTGCCATGGGGGCCGACCCGCTGTATGTGCTGCTGCACACCGGGGCGGGGTTCGGGTGCCTGGTCGTCGGCGGAGTGCTGGAGGGGCTGGGGATGTGGTGGGCGACGCGGATTGTGCGGGGAGCGGAGGCGGTGTGAGCGCGGAGTTTGTCCACAGGCTGGGGATGGCGGTGGGTGCGGTGCCGGTCGTCTGGTGGCTGGTGCGGTGGTCGGCGGAGATCCGGTGCGAGCGGAAGGCCCGGCGACGGCTGGCCGGGGTGATGACGACGACCGGCGACGTGGTGGCGATTCGAGGACGGGTCGATGTCCGGCAGGTCATGCGGCAGTGGCTGCCCCTGGTGGCGGTCGGGGCCGCGGGCTGGGCGCTGGTCGGTGGGATCGCCGGGCCGGCGGTGGGGCTGGTCGTCGCGGGTGGGCTGTGGCTGTGGCGGCGTCGGCAGGGAGCCGTTGGCAGGGACACGGAGGAGGTCGACGCCGGTGAGGTGGCACGTCGGCTTCCGCTCGCCGCCGATCTGCTCGCGGCCTGCATCGCGGCGGGAGCCGGTCCGGTGATCGCGGCGCAGGCCGTGGGCGACGCCCTGGGCGGTCCCGTAGGGGACGGGCTGGCGCGAGGTGCGGCTGAGGTGCGGCTCGGCGGTGAACCGGGCGAGGCGTGGCAGCGGCTGGCCTCGATGCCCGGGGTCGGGGCGCTGGCGCGGTTGCTGGAACGGGCCGATGTGACGGGGCTTCCGGCGGCCGAACCGGTTGCACGGCTCGCCGCGGAGGCCCGCGCCGACTGGACGCGGAACGCGACGGAACGGGCCAGACGGGCGGCCGTCATGGTCAGCGCACCGGTGGGGCTGTGCTTCCTGCCCGCGTTCATCGCGGTGGGCGTGGCGCCGGTCGTGATCGGGCTTGCGGGCGGGGTGCTGGGAGGAGGCAGCGGATGACGGGGTGAGGACGGCAGACACGCCGTGGCAGACACGCCACGACAGACAAGCCAGGCAGAGATTCAACGGCCGGTTTCAACGGGACCGAACCTTACGGGGGTTGAGATGTACAAGGCGGTATGGGCGCGGATGCGCGCGCTGGTGGGCAAGGTCAGGGTGCGCGCGGCGCGAGGGGACGCGGGGATGGTCACCTCCGAGTACGCGATGGGGATCGTCGCGGCGGTGGCGTTCGCCGTAGTGCTCTACAAGGTCGTGACGAGCGGGCAGGTCAGCGCGGAGTTGCAGGCCATCGTGAAGCAGGCGCTCGATGCGCGGATGTGAGCGGGAGAGGGAGCCGGGATCGGCCCGGAGGCCGGGCTGGGGCTCGGACCGGGGGTTCGTGACGGCGGAGTCGGCCGTCGTACTGCCCGTGCTGGTCATGTTCGCGATGGCGCTGGTGTGGGGGCTGCTCGTGATGGCGGCGCAGATCCAGTGCGTGGACGCGGCCCGGACGGGCGCCCGTGCGGCCGCTCGGCAGGATCCGGAAGATGCGGTGGTCGAGGTGGCCCGTGAGGCGGCACCGCGCGGATCGACGATCACCGTCGCCCGGGAGGGGGACCAGGTCCGCGTGGTCGTCGTCGCCAAGCCGCCGCTGTTGAGCGGGCTTCCCTTCGAGGTGCGGGAGGAGGCCGTGGCGTCGGCGGAGGAGATGGTGGGGGCGGGGACATGAGGGGAGGTTTCGCAACCGTCCGGAGGGCTGTTTCCGGGCGCGGGTCCGGGCAGGATGCGGCCGACGGTCGGCACACGGCCCGAGAGCCTGCGGTCCGCAAGCCTGCGGTCCGCAAGGCTGCGGTCCGCAAGGCTGCGGCCCTTGAGCCTGCAGCCGGCCTGCGCTCCGATCGGGGTTCCGCCACCGTGTGGAGCCTCGGTGTCATCACCGTGCTCTGCGTCGTCTTCGGCGTCGCACTCGCCCTGGGCCAAGCCGCCGCGACCCGGCATCGCGCGGCAGGCGGTGCGGATCTCGCGGCGCTGGCGGCGGCTGATCACTGGGAGGAGGGCGGTACGGCGGCCTGCGCCTGGGCGGAACAGGTAGCCCGGGCGCAGGGCGTGCGGCTCGTACGGTGCGTGGTGGTGGGCGAGGTCTCGGATGTGACGGCGGCGTCGGGCCGGGGCCCCTTCGCGGCAGAGGTCAGGGCACGGGCGGGGCCTGCGGGGCCGACGGAGTCTGTGGGGGTGCCTGAGCCGACGGGGACTTCGCCGCCTGGCCCTTCGGGACCGGCGGAGCCTGCGAGGGCGGCTGAGCTGACGGGGGACTTCGCCGCCGGCCCCTTCGAGGTCGAGGGGACCGGCGGGGGTGCCTGAGCCGACAGGGACTTCGCCACCCGGCCGTGCAGAGCCGAGGGAGCGTGCAGGCGCGCCGAGCCGACCAGGCCTTTAGCCGCGCGGCTCTTCGGAGCCGACCGAGCCTTCGAGGCCCGGCCGCCCTGCGGCCCCGACAGCGCGCCCCTCCCCAACCAACGCGGACATCGCACCCTCACCCTCGCTGGACTCCCGCTCCCCGGACTCTCCCTCCCCGGACTCCCGCCCCCCGGCCTCCCCCTCCTTGGACTCCCGCTCCCGCTCCCCGGCCTCCCCCTCAGCCACCCCCTTCAACAGCACGTCGAGCAACCGCACCGCCCCCCTCTTGTGCAGCGGATCGTTGCCGTTGCCGCACTTGGGGGACTGGATGCAGGACGGGCAGCCGGCGTCGCAGTCGCAGGAGGCGATGGCCTCGCGGGTGGCCGTGAGCCAGGAGCGGGCCGTGTGGAAGGCGCGTTCCGCGAAGCCCGCGCCGCCGGGGTGGCCGTCGTAGACGAAGACCGTCGGGAGGAGCGTGTCGGGGTGGAGCGGGATCGAGACGCCGCCGATGTCCCAGCGGTCGCAGGTCGCGAAGAGGGGCAGCAGGCCGATGGAGGCGTGCTCGGCGGCGTGCAGGGCGCCGCCGAGGATCTCCGGGTTGATCCGGGCCTCGTCGAGCTGGTCCTCGGTGACCGTCCACCACACCGCGCGGGTGCGCAGCGTACGAGGAGGGAGGTCGAGTTTCGTCTCGCCCAGTACTTCGCCGGTGATCAGCCGGCGGCGCAGGAAGGAGACCACTTGGTTGGTGACCTCGACGGAGCCGTAGCACAGGCGGCCGTCGCCCCAGGGGACCTCGATGTCGGTCTCCAGGACGGAGATGGCCGTCGTGTCCCGGGCGACCGTCGAATACGGCGGGGCCGCCTCCTCGACCAGAGCGACCGAGTCCTCCAGGTCGAGGGAGCGGACGAGATACGTGCGGCCCTGGTGCAGGTGCACCGCGCCCTCGTGCACCGTGCTGTGCGCGGCGCCCGCGTCGACCGTGCCGAGCAGCCGGCCCGTCCCGGACTCGACGACCTGGACCGGGCGGCCGCCCTCACCGCGGATGTCGGTCAGATCGGCGGCCCGCTCCCGGCGTGTCCAGTGCCAGGCCTTCGTGCGGCGGCGCAGCAGCTTCGCGGCCTCCAGTTGCGGCAGCAAACCCTCGGTCTCGGGGCCGAACAGCGCCAGGTCCTCCTCCGTCAGGGGGATCTCCGCGGCCGCGGCGCACAGGTGCGGGGCGAGGACGTACGGGTTGTCGGGGTCGAGGACCGTCGATTCCACCGGACGGTCGAACAGGGCCTCGGGATGGTGGACGAGATAGGTGTCCAGCGGATCGTCGCGGGCGATCAGGACGGCCAGTGCCCCCTGCCCGGAGCGGCCGGCGCGGCCCGCCTGCTGCCACAGGGAGGCGCGTGTGCCCGGGTAACCGGCGATCAGGACGGCGTCCAGGCCGGAGACGTCGATGCCGAGTTCCAGGGCGGTGGTGGCGGACAGGCCGAGCAGTTCGCCGGAGTGGAGGGCCTGTTCCAGGGCGCGGCGTTCCTCGGGGAGGTAGCCGCCCCGGTAGGCCGCGACACGCCGGGCGAGGGAGCGGTCGACCTCGGCGAGGCGTTCCTGGGCGATCACCGAGATCAGCTCGGCGCCGCGCCGGGAGCGGATGAAGGCGACCGTACGGGTGCCCTGGACGGCGAGGTCGGTCAGCAGGTCGGCCGTCTCGGCGGTGGCGGTACGGCGGACGGGGGCGCCCTTCTCGCCCTGGAGCTCGGTGAGCGGGGGCTCCCAGAGGGCGAAGACCAGTTCGCCGCGCGGGGAGGCGTCGTCGGCGACCTCGACCACCGGGAGGCCGGTGAGGCGGCGGGCGGCGACCGCGGGCTCGGCGGCGGTCGCGGAGGCCAGCAGGAAGACGGGAGAGGCGCCGTAGCGGGCGCACAGGCGGCGCAGGCGGCGCAGGACCTGGGCGACGTGGGAGCCGAAGACACCGCGGTAGGTGTGGCACTCGTCGATGACGACGTACTTCAGCGCCTTCAGGAAGGAGGACCAGCGGGGGTGGGACGGGAGTATGCCGCGGTGCAGCATGTCGGGGTTGGTCAGGACGTAGTTGGCGTACTGGCGGATCCACTCCCGTTCCTCGAACGGAGTATCGCCGTCGTACACAGCGGGCCGGACGGAATTGCCCAGCGGATGTGAAAGTTCCTTCACCGAACGGCACTGGTCCGCCGCAAGTGCCTTGGTGGGAGCCAGGTAGAGGGCGGTGGCGCCGCGGCCGTTGGGAGCCTCGGAGCCGTCCAGAAGCGTCGAGAGGACCGGCACGAGGTAGGCCAGGGACTTGCCGGACGCGGTGCCCGTGGCGACGACCACCGAGTCGCCGTCGAGGGCGTGCTCGGCGGCTTGTGCCTGGTGAGCCCAGGGATGTTCGATTCCGGCCGTCTGCACCGCGGCGATGACCTCCGCGCGGATCCGGTCGGGCCAGACGGCATGGCGGCCCTCGCGCGGGGGCACATGCTCCGTATGAGTGATGCGCGAAGCCCGGCTCGGTCCCGTGGCGAGCCGGCCCAGCACCGTGCTCGGGTCCACCCGGGAGACGGGGCCCGTCGGGGATCGATCGGATCGGTGATTCTTGGCCATCGGCACCGAGTGTGTCACTGGCGTGACGGACAATGGGACCAAGGCGTCGTGCACGCCTGCCGGTAAGTGATTGAATGCCATCGCGGCTGGCGAACCGTCCTGGGGGCTGCAAGCCGAAGGTGTCCCGAGGGACGACCGCTCGATAGCAAGGTGCTGGAGGATCCGTGGACCTGTCCCTGTCGACCCGTACCGTCGGCGATCGTACGGTCGTCGAGGTCGGTGGCGAAATCGACGTATATACCGCGCCCAAGCTGCGCGAGCAGTTGGTCGAGCTGGTGAACGACGGGAGTTTCCACCTCGTCGTCGACATGGAGGGCGTGGACTTCCTCGACTCCACCGGGCTCGGCGTGCTGGTCGGCGGCCTGAAGCGGGTGCGCGCCCATGAGGGCTCACTGCGCCTGGTCTGCAACCAGGAGCGCATTCTCAAGATCTTCCGCATCACCGGCCTCACCAAGGTGTTCCCGATCCACACCTCGGTCGAGGAAGCGGTGGCGGCGACCGACTGACCACCGGACCCGGGCCCGCCGCAGTGCGGGCCCGGGGCGGCAGAAGTTGAAAGAGAGGCGGGGGACCGGGCTTTCGGCGGACCGGTCCCCCGGCACAGCACGCCCGAAGTTCCGAGGGGGATGCATGGCCACCGTTGAACTCCGCTTCAGCGCGCTGCCCGAGCACGTCAGGACCGCCAGGTTGGTGGCGGCAGCGGTGGCGCGCAGGGCCGGAGTGGACGAGGCCGTCCTGGACGAGGTCAGGCTCGCTGTCGGCGAGGCCTGCACCCGGGCCGTCGGACTGCACCAGAGCGTCGGCATCACGGCGCCGGTGAAGGTGTCGCTGATCGAGGAGGAGAAACAGTTCTCCATCGAGGTCGGCGACGAGGCGCCGCGCACCGCTCCCGGCGAGCGGGCACCCGGCGCCGCGGGCGCCGACGGAGACGTCGACGCCGAGGAGGACGAGATGGGCCTCGCGGTCATCAGCGGCCTCGTCGACGACGTGGAGGTCTCCGCAGGGGAGCATGGTGGGCTGATCCGTATGACCTGGCCGACCACACCGCCGGCCGTGGTGCTCTCCTGAGTCCCACCCGCTGTTCTGTACCGAAGGGCCCTACCGAGTAGGGCCCTTCGGCATGTCGGGGGCGCGGTTGCCCGGCCTACAGTGGCCTCGTCCAGTCCCGTCCAGCCCCGTGCGACACATTTCGTGAATTCCTTCACGACCAACTTCACGATCTACTTGACGATCAATCGCGTGGTCATTTGATCAAGTAAATGTCCGCGTCAATGCCTTTGGGGCATTACCACTTTCGGGTTCCGTGATCGATGGTCGATCATTTGCTGAACGGCATGTGAAGGCCAATTCCGTTTACCGCCATCTGTTTTGATCAGGTTCCGGTACCTAGAATCCGTCCACATCTTGAGCTCAGCCCAAGCGTCAAGGAGGACGAATGGCGGGGCTTTCTACCCCTCATCAGCTAGACCACCCCACAACCCTCGCAGCGGCAGTGCTGACCGACGACAACCGGATCATCATCACGATCATCGGGGTCGTCGCACTGGCCGCGCTCGTGGTCGCCGGCGTCCTGGTGCGCCAGGTGCTCGCGGCGGGCGAGGGCACCGACAGCATGAAGAAGATCGCGTCGGCGATCCAGGAAGGCGCGAACGCCTATCTGGGACGGCAGATGCGCACGCTCGGCGTATTCGCCGTCGTCGTGTTCTTCCTGCTCATGCTGCTGCCCGCGGACGACTGGAATCAGCGCATCGGCCGATCGGTGTTCTTCTTGATCGGCGCCGCGTTCTCGGCGGCCACCGGTTATATCGGCATGTGGCTCGCCGTGCGCAGCAATGTGCGGGTCGCCGCGGCCGCACGGGAAGCGACCCCGGCGCCGGGAGAGCCGGAAAAGGATCTCACCGCCGTCTCGCACAAAGCCATGAAGATCGCTTTCCGTACGGGCGGCGTCGTCGGCATGTTCACGGTGGGGCTCGGTCTGCTGGGCGCCTCCTGTGTGGTGCTGGTGTACGCGGCCGACGCGCCGAAGGTGCTCGAAGGATTCGGTCTCGGTGCCGCGCTGATCGCGATGTTCATGCGTGTCGGCGGCGGCATTTTCACCAAGGCCGCCGACGTCGGCGCCGACCTGGTCGGCAAGGTCGAACAGGGCATTCCGGAGGACGACCCGCGCAATGCCGCGACCATCGCCGACAACGTGGGCGACAACGTCGGCGACTGCGCGGGCATGGCGGCCGACCTCTTCGAGTCGTACGCCGTGACCCTGGTCGCCGCGCTGATCCTCGGGTCGGCGGCGTTCGGCGACTCGGGGCTCGCCTTCCCGCTGATCGTGCCCGCGATCGGCGTGATCACCGCGATGATCGGTATCTTCGCCGTCGCCCCGCGCCGCAGCGACCGCAGCGGCATGACGGCGATCAACCGCGGGTTCTTCATCTCCGCTGTGATCTCGATCGCACTTGTGGCGGCCGCCGTGTTCATCTACCTGCCGTCGTCGTACGCCGACCTCGACGGCATCACCGACGAGGCGATCGCGGCCAAGGGCGGCGACCCGCGGATCCTCGCGCTCGTCGCCGTGGCGATCGGCATCCTGCTCGCCGCCGTCATCCAGCAGCTCACCGGCTACTTCACCGAGACCAACCGACGCCCGGTCAGGGACATCGGCAAGACCTCGCTGACCGGTCCCGCCACCGTCGTCCTCGCCGGCGTCTCCGTCGGCCTGGAGTCGGCCGTCTACACCGCGCTGCTGATCGGGCTCGGCGTGTACGGGGCGTTCCTGCTCGGCGGCACGTCGATCATGCTGGCGCTGTTCGCGGTGGCGCTGGCCGGCACCGGCCTGCTCACCACGGTCGGCGTGATCGTCGCCATGGACACCTTCGGCCCGGTCTCCGACAACGCGCAGGGCATCGCCGAGATGTCCGGCGACGTCGAGGGCGCCGGCGCCCAGGTGCTCACCAACCTGGACGCGGTCGGCAACACCACCAAGGCCATCACCAAGGGCATCGCCATCGCCACCGCCGTCCTGGCGGCGGCGGCGCTCTTCGGGTCGTACCGCGACGCCATCACCACCGGCGCCCGGGACGTCGGCGAGAAGCTCAGCGGTGAAGGCGCGCCGATGAGCCTGATGATGGACATCTCGCAGCCCAACAACCTCGTCGGACTGGTCGCGGGCGCGGCGGTCGTCTTCCTCTTCTCGGGGCTCGCCATCAACGCCGTGTCGCGGTCGGCGGGTTCCGTGGTGTACGAGGTGCGGCGGCAGTTCCGCGAGAAGCCCGGGATCATGGACTACAGCGAGAAGCCCGAGTACGGCAAGGTCGTCGACATCTGCACCAAGGACGCGCTCCGGGAGCTCGCGACGCCCGGTCTGCTCGCCGTGATGGCGCCGATCTTCATCGGGTTCACGCTCGGCGTCGGCGCCCTCGGCGCGTTCCTCGCGGGTGCGATCGGTGCCGGCACCCTGATGGCGGTGTTCCTCGCCAACTCCGGCGGCGCCTGGGACAACGCCAAGAAGCTCGTCGAGGACGGCCACCACGGCGGCAAGGGCAGCGAGGCCCACGCCGCGACGGTGATCGGCGACACGGTCGGCGACCCCTTCAAGGACACCGCCGGTCCGGCGATCAACCCGCTGCTGAAGGTGATGAACCTCGTGTCGCTGCTCATCGCGCCCGCGGTCATCCAGTTCAGCTACGGCGAGGACAAGAGCGTCGGCGTGCGGATCACGATCGCCGTGCTCTCGCTCCTCGTGATCGTCGGCGCGGTCTATGTCTCCAAGCGGCGCGGCATCGCCATGGGTGACGAAGGCAACGCCGAACGAGTGCCCAACCCGGCGGACCCCGCGGTGGTTTCGTAGGCGGTCTTACGACGGCCCAGCTCAAGAGGCGGGCGGACGGCGCGTGTTGCTGCGCCGCCCGCCCGCTTCGTGCTTGTTCACGCCCTTGCCGTGACGCTTCTCTCGCATGGTGTAAAGGGCTAGAAAAACGCACGTATGTGGCATTCGGTGCACTCCCGTTCCCCCAGCGACGTGTAGGGTCCCGTGGCCGAGAGCCGTGGAAGGGACCAATCCGGTGAACAAGAAGCTGGCGGCCGCACTGTCCGGCGGTGCGGTACTGACACTGGCGCTGACGGGATGCTCGGGCGACGAGGGCAACAAGGAGCTCGACGCCTGGGCCAAGAAGGTCTGCGACGCCGTGCCGGCGCAGAACGCGAAGATCTCGGCGGCCTATGTCGCGATCACCAAGGCGGCCAAGGACACCACGAGCACGCCCAAGGAGCTCCAGGAGGCCGATGCCAAGGCCTTCCAGGACCTCGCCGACGGCTACAAGGCGCGCGCGAGCCTCATCAGCAACGCCGGGGCGCCTCCTGGCGTCGACAACGGCGCGACGATCCAGAAGGACGTCGTCACCAAGCTCACCGCCCTCTCCGCGGCCTACGCCGACCTGAAGAAACAGGTCGACGATCTGGACACCAAGGACCAGGCGAAGTTCGCGTCCGGCCTGAAGGACGTGTCGGCCGAGATGAAGCAGGTCGAGACCCAGCGCAAGAGCGCGGTCGACGCGCTGAAGAAGCTGGAGTCGGGCGACACCAAGAAGGCGCTCACCTCGCAGGAGGGCTGCAAGCAGGCCGCCGTGGCGTCCGCGTCGGCCGGGACCGCCACCGGCTGAGCCGCCCGAGGGGCGGGCGCGGGTGACAATGAGGGCGTGAGTGACTCCACGCTGCCCTCCCTGCCCACCTCCGACCGCCCCGACGTTGCCACGAGGCTGCGGGAGGCCCTGCTGAGGGCCTCCTTCACGGCCGACGGGTTGCTCGAACTGCTGGGCGCGCCCGCGTACGCGGCGCTCGCCCGGAGCGAGACCGTGCCCGCACTCCGGGCGACCCGGGGAGACACGCCGCTGGAGGCGCTCGTACGGCTGTTCCTGTTGCAGCAGCCCGTGCCGCACGCGCGCGTGGCGGACGTACTGCCCGTCGACGCGTGCCTGGAGAGCGGCTGGCTGATCCGGGTCGGCGGCGAGTCCGGCGACGACGTCTCGGCGACCGTGGACGTACGGCCGTACGGCGGCCCCGCGGGCGAGGACTGGTTCATCGTGTCCGACCTGGGATGCGCGGTCGGCGGGGCGGGCGGGATCGGCACCAAGGACGAGGGAGTCGTCCTTGGCGTCGGCGGCGCCTCCACCACCCTCGCCGGCATCACCGTCCGTACGCCCGTGTCCTCCGCCCTCGACCTCGGCACCGGATCCGGCATCCAGGCGCTGCACGCCGCGCAGCACGCCACGCGCGTGACGGCGACCGACCTCAACCCACGCGCGTTGCACATCACCGCGCTCACGCTCGCGCTGTCCGGCGCCCCGGCCGCGGACCTGCGGGAGGGCTCGCTGTTCGAGCCGCTCAGGAGCGGCGAGACGTACGACCTCATCGTGTCCAACCCGCCCTTCGTGATCTCGCCGGGCGCGCGGCTGACGTACCGCGACGGCGGAATGGGCGGGGACGATCTGTGCCGGTCGATCGTTCAGGGTGCGGGGGAGCGGCTGAGCGAGGGCGGGTTCGCCCAGTTCCTCGCCAACTGGCAGCACGTGGAGGGGGAGGAGTGGCAGGACAGGCTCAGGTCGTGGGTGCCGCGCGGGTGCGACGCGTGGATCGTGCAGCGCGAGGTCCAGGACATCACGCAGTACGCCGAGCTGTGGCTCAGGGACGCCGGGGACCACCGGGGTGACGCGGCCGAGTACCAGGCGCGGTACGACGCGTGGCTGGACGAGTTCGAGGCGCGCAAGGTCAAGGCCGTGGGCTTCGGGTGGATCACCCTGCGGAAGACGTCCGCCGCCGTGCCCTCGATCACCGTGGAGGAGTGGCCGCACCCGGTCGAGCAGCCGCTCGGCGACACGGTGCGGGCGCACTTCGACCGGCTCGACTACCTGCGCGCGCGGGACGACGCGGGGCTGCTGGCGGACCATTTCCGGCTCGTCTCCGAGGTCGTGCAGGAACAGGTCGGGCTGCCCGGCGCCGAGGACCCGGAGCACGTGGTGCTGCGCCAGCACCGCGGCATGCGCCGGGCCACCCAGGTGGACACGGTCGGCGCGGGCTTCGCCGGCGTGTGCGACGGCTCGCTGAGCGCGGGCCGCATCCTGGACGCGATCGCCCAACTGATGGGCGAGGACCCGGTGTTGCTGCGCGACCGCACGCCCGCGCAGATCCGGCTGCTGGTGGAGCAGGGGTTCATCGAACCGGCGCGGTGACCTTGCGGGGGCGGCCTGCGCCTGCGTCGGGGACCAACCCGGCCCCGGCCAGGTCATAAGCACTGTTCGGGCACCCGGCGAAAAGACGCGCAAGAACCGGAGCCGACAACGCCGACAAGCTGCGCGGGAACAAATTCGAGTCGATCTGGTGCCGAGTTTGCAAGATCATGCGCACGGTCCGCAGGGCCGACAACACCAGGACGACCGGAAAGATACCCGCGCACGGCGCCGTCTGAGGCTGGAGGGGGCGACGAGGGTGGAGGATCTTGTGGGGCTGTTGTGGCGGTCGGGGCCGGAGGGCTCGCCGGTCCGCAGCCGTGTCAGTCCCGCGTTCACCTGAGGTTCGCCTGTGCGCCGTCCGCGCGTGTCAGCCTCGCCGGGCTGGGCGTTCGCGGACGGGAGAAAAGGGGCAAGCGGCACCATGGAAAGGGGACCGGCGATCTTCGCGGGGGCGGTGTTCGCCCTGTTCGGAGGCGCGCTGCTGGTGTGGACCGCGGCCCGGGTGCGACAGCGCCGGCCCGTCGCCCACGGTGTGAACCCCGTCGCATCGGCGACCCTCGCGAGCCTGGTCTCGGTGATCGCATTGATCCTCGGAACATGGTGCTTCTCCCGCCTCTGAGAACGGCCCACGAGCTGGGCGGCCGGTAATTGGCAGGCCGTCTTCCGGAAAGGCTCGAAAAGGCCTGTGGGCACTCCGGGCGGCAGGAATGGCGGAAGTCGGGTTACCGTTCGAGTGGCCGTTGCGGGCTTTTCCCGTTTGACAACAGGGCGGGATGTACCGTCACACTCCGCAGCGTCACCACCACCCGACCCCGGGACCAGCGACCCCGGGGAGGCCCAGCGTCGACCGGAGAGAAGAGCGAAGTTGTCCCCGACCAGCGAGACCGCACAGGGCGGCCGCCGACTCGTCATCGTCGAGTCGCCTGCCAAGGCGAAGACGATCAAGGGCTACCTCGGCCCCGGATACGTTGTCGAGGCGAGCGTCGGGCACATCCGCGACCTCCCGAACGGCGCCGCGGAGGTGCCCGAGAAGTACACCGGCGAGGTCCGCCGCCTCGGCGTGGACGTCGAGCACGACTTCGAGCCGATCTATGTCGTCAACGCCGACAAGCGGGCACAGGTCAAGAAGCTCAAGGACCTGCTCAAGGAGTCCGACGAGCTCTACCTCGCCACCGATGAGGACCGCGAGGGCGAGGCCATCGCCTGGCACCTGCAGGAGGTGCTCAAGCCCAAGGTCCCGGTCAAGCGGATGGTCTTCCACGAGATCACCAAGGCCGCGATCCAGGCCGCCGTCGCCAACCCGCGCCAGCTCAACCAGAAGCTCGTCGACGCCCAGGAGACCCGCCGCATCCTCGACCGCCTCTACGGCTACGAGGTCTCGCCGGTGCTGTGGAAGAAGGTCATGCCGCGGCTGTCGGCCGGCCGGGTGCAGTCGGTGGCCACACGACTTGTGGTGGAGCGGGAACGCGAGCGCATCGCGTTTCGTTCTGCCGAGTACTGGGACCTGACGGGGACCTTCGCGACCGGCCGCGCCGGGGATCCGTCGGACCCGTCGTCGCTGGTCGCCCGCCTGCAGACCGTCGACGGCAGGCGGGTCGCGCAGGGCCGCGACTTCGACTCCCTGGGACAACTCAAGAGTGCGAACACCCTCCACCTCGACGAGGCGAACGCCCGCGCGTTGGCCGCCGCCCTGGAGCAGACGCAGTTCGCCGTCCGGTCCGTCGAGTCCAAGCCCTACCGCCGCTCGCCGTACGCCCCGTTCCGTACGACGACCATGCAGCAGGAGGCCAGCCGCAAGCTCGGCTTCGGCGCGAAGGCCACGATGCAGATCGCGCAGAAGCTGTACGAGAACGGCTACATCACGTACATGCGTACGGACTCCACGACGCTGAGCGACACCGCCGTCGCGGCCGCCCGCGCCCAGGTCACGCAGCTGTACGGCGCCGACTACCTGCCGTCCGCCCCGCGCACGTACGCCGGCAAGGTCAAGAACGCGCAGGAGGCGCACGAGGCGATCCGCCCCTCCGGCGACCGCTTCCGCACCCCTGCCGAGACCGGGCTGACCGGCGACCAGTTCAAGCTCTACGAGCTGATCTGGAAGCGGACCGTGGCCTCCCAGATGAAGGACGCGACCGGTAACTCGGTCACCGTCAAGATCGGCGGCACGGCGGCCGACGGACGCGACGTCGAGTTCAGCGCGTCCGGCAAGACGATCACTTTCCACGGCTTCCTCAAGGCCTACGTCGAGGGCGCCGACGACCCGAACGCCGAGCTGGACGACCGCGAGCGCCGACTGCCGCAGGTCAGCGAGGGCGACGCGCTGAGCGCCGAGGAGATCACGGTCGACGGGCACGCCACCAAGCCCCCGGCCCGCTACACCGAGGCCTCCCTGGTCAAGGAGCTGGAAGAACGCGAGATCGGCCGCCCGTCGACATACGCGTCGATCATCGGCACGATCCTCGACCGCGGCTATGTGTTCAAGAAGGGCACGGCCCTCGTCCCGTCCTTCCTGTCCTTCGCCGTCGTCAACCTCCTGGAGAAGCACTTCGGGCGGCTCGTCGACTACGACTTCACCGCCAGGATGGAGGACGACCTCGACCGCATCGCCCGCGGCGAGGCCCGGTCCGTGCCGTGGCTGAAGCGGTTCTACTTCGGCGAAGGCACCCACAACGGCGACGCGGCCGACGCCGGCAACGGCGACGGGGACCACCTCGGCGGCCTCAAGGAGCTGGTGACCGACCTGGGCGCGATCGACGCGCGCGAGGTGTCGTCGTTCCCGGTGGGCAACGGCATCGTCCTGCGGGTCGGCCGCTACGGCCCGTACATCGAGCGCGGCGAGAAGGACAGCGAGCAGCACCAGCGCGCCGACATCCCGGACGACCTCGCGCCGGACGAGCTGTCCGTCGAGCTGGCCGAGGAACTGCTGGCCAAGCCCAGCGGCGACTTCGAGCTGGGCACCGACCCGAAGACCGGTCACGCGATCGTCGCCAAGGACGGCCGCTACGGCCCCTACGTCACCGAGGTGCTCCCCGAGGGCACCCCGAAGACCGGCAAGAACGCCGTCAAGCCGCGTACGGCCTCGCTGTTCAAGTCGATGTCGCTGGACACGGTGACCTTGGAGGACGCGCTCAAGCTGATGTCCCTGCCCCGGGTCGTCGGCACCGACGCGGAAGGCGTGGAGATCACCGCGCAGAACGGCCGCTACGGGCCGTACCTGAAGAAGGGCACGGACTCGCGCTCGCTGCAGTCCGAGGAGCAGCTCTTCACGATCACCCTCGAAGAGGCGCTGGCGATCTACGCCCAGCCCAAGCAGCGGGGCCGCGCCGCCGCCAAGCCGCCGCTGAAGGAGCTGGGCACCGACCCGGTGAGCGAGAAGCCGGTCGTCGTCAAGGACGGTCGCTTCGGGCCGTACGTCACCGACGGGGAGACCAACGCGACCCTGCGCTCCGGCGACAGCGTCGAGGCGATCACCCCGGAGCGCGGCTTCGAGCTGCTCGCCGAGAAGCGCGCCAAGGGGCCCGCCAAGAAGACGGCGAAGAAGGCCGCCGCGAAGAAGACGACCGCCAAGAAGGCCGCCCCGGCCAAGAAGACGGCCGCCAAGAAGACCGCGGCGAAGAAGACGACCACGGCGGCGAAGAAGACGACGGCGAAGAAGACGACGGCGAAGAAGACGGCCGCCAAGAAGGCGACGGCCGCCAATTCGTCGGCGGAGGACTGAGCCGCCGCACTTCGGGACCGACCAGGCCCCAATAAAGGCCGGTTGAGGGCCGGTTGACGGCCTGGTTCTTCACCTACGGTTCGCAAAACGAACGCCTCGGCATCAGTTTGGTGTCGGGGCGGCCGTACGTTCGGGCGCGCGGGCCGGGCTGTCGGTGGCTCCCGATAGGCTGAAAGCATGACGCGAGCCGAGCAGCCAACGGCCCCCAACACGGCCCCCGACGACACCCTCGCGGCGGACTCCCGCGAGCGCGCCGTCCGCGCCCTGCTGCGCCGGCCGCAGCTCAAGCGGCTGTGGAGCGCGCAGTTGGTGGGCGGTGTCGGCGACATCCTCGCGCTCCTTGTGCTGGTGCTGCTGGCCCTCCAGGCGGCGATCGCCGAGGGGTCCTTCGGCGGCGGCTACCGGGGCGTGGCGTTCGCAGTGGCGACCGTCTTCGGTGTGCGCATCCTGGCCACCCTGCTCTTCGGCGCCGTACTCCTCGGCCCGCTGACGTCGCTGACCTCCCAGGAGGGCCCGCTCGACCGGCGCTGGACCATGGTCGGCGCCGACGGGCTGCGGGCCGCCCTGCTGATCGTCGCGCCCCTGTGGATCGACTGGATGCCGGACAACGCGCTGGCGCTCTTGCTGGTCACCGTCTTCGTGACCGGCGTCGCCGAGCGCTTCTGGACGGTGTGCCGGGAGAGCGCGGCGCCCGCGCTGCTGCCGCCCCCGCCGCCGGAGGGCGCGACGGTACGGCCGCTGCCGGACCACCTGGACGCCCTGCGCCGCCTGTCGCTGCGCACGAGCTTCGTGTCGGTCCCGCTGGCCGCCGCCGCGCTCGTCGTCGCCGCCCTGCTGAACAATCTGCTCGGTGCCGGGCTCGACTGGTTCGAGCAGCACCAGGCGGCCCTCGCGTCGTATGTCGCGGCCGGCCTGTTCGCCGCGTCCCTGTCCGTGCTGACCTTCCTGGAGCTGCCCGGCACGCGCACCCCGCGCGCGCGGTCGCCGCTGGAGGGGCTGCGCCGCCCGAAGACCGGCTCCGGCGTCGACAAGGGCCGTACCGGCGCGATCGCGCTGCTGGTGACGGCGTGCGCGGCGGTCGCCGGCGCGGTGTCCGTGGCGGTCGCCGTCGCGGTGCTGCACGCCAAGGACCTGGGCGGCGGACCGGTGCTGTACGGCCTGCTGGTGCTCGCGCTGACCGGCGCGGTGGTCGTCGGCATCCGTACGGCCCCCGCCGTGCTGCCCGCCCTGTCGCGGCGCCGCCTGCTCGCGCTGGCCATCGCCTTCACCGGCGTCGCCCTGCTGGCCGCGGGCCTCGTCCCGGACGTCACCACCGTCCTGCTGATCATCGCGCTCGCCGGATTCGGCGCGGGCATGGCCGCCAACACCGGCCACACCCTGATCGACCAGGAAGCCGAGGAATTCCGTCGGCCGCGCACGACGGAGCATCTGCACGCCGTCGTACGGGTCTGTGTGGCGCTCGGCGCGGTGATCGCCCCGCTGGTGGCCGCGCTCATCGGACCGCACCGGCTGGAGAGCGGCAAGTTCGTCTTCGCGCACGGCGGCGCGGCGTTCACGCTGATGCTGGTCGGCGCGCTGCTGCTGCCGGTGGCCGCGCTGGTGCTGGCCAAGGTCGACGACCGCTCCGGCGTGCCGCTGCGCCAAGACCTGCGGGACGCCCTGCTCGGCGGGGACGACCCGGAGCAGGTGCCCGCGACGTCCGGCTTCTTCATCGCCCTGGAAGGCGGGGACGGCGCGGGGAAGTCCACCCAGGCCGAGGCGCTCGCCGAGTGGATCCGCGGCAAGGGCCACGAGGTCGTCGTCACGCGCGAGCCGGGCGCGACGCCGGTCGGCAAGCGGCTGCGGTCGATCCTGCTGGACGTGTCGAGCGCCGGTCTTTCGCACCGCGCGGAGGCGCTGCTGTACGCCGCCGACCGCGCGGAGCACGTGGACACCGTGGTCCGCCCGGCCCTGGAGCGCGGCGCGGTCGTGATCTCGGACCGCTACATCGACTCCTCCGTCGCCTACCAGGGCGCGGGCCGCGACCTGTCCCCGACGGAGATCGCCCGCATCAACCGCTGGGCGACGAACGGGCTCGCACCGCATCTGACCGTGCTGCTGGACATCTCGCCGGAGAGCGCCCGCGAGCGGTTCACCGAGGCACCGGACCGGCTGGAGTCGGAGCCGGCGGAGTTCCACGCGCGCGTGCGCTCCGGTTTCCTGACGCTGGCCGCGGCCGACCCCGGCCGCTACCTGGTGGTGGACGCGGGCCAGGAGCCGGAAGCCGTGACGACGGTCGTCCGGCACCGGCTCGACCAGATGCTGCCGCTGTCCGAGGCCGAGATCCAGGCGCAGGAGGAAGCGCGCCGCAAGGCCGAGGAGGAGGCCCGGCGCAAGGCCGAGGAAGAGGCCGCCCGCAAGGCCGAGGAGGAGCGCCTGGAGCGCGAGCGCCAGGAGCAGCTGGCCCGGCTGCGCGCCGAGGAGGAGGAGCGCAAGCGGCGCGAGCTGGAGGAGGCGCAGCGCCGCGAGGCGGAACGGCAGGCGGAGGAGGCCCGGCAGCGGGCCGAGGAAGCGCGTCGACGGGCTGAGGAGGAGCGTCAGCGACTCCTTGCGGAGGAGAAGGCGCGCGCGGAGGAAGAGGCGCGCCGCAAGGCCGAGGAGGAGCGGCGCCGCAAGCAGGCAGAGGAAGAGGCCCGGCTGCGCGCGGAGGCGGAGGCAGTCCGCCTGGAGAAGCAGCGCAAGGCGGAGGAGGCCCTGCTGCGGGCCGAGGAGGCCCGGCGACTGGCCGAGCAGGCGGCGGCCGCGGCAGAGGCGGGTCCGAAGCCGACGGGGCCTGCGGCCGGGGCCGGCTCCGGGGACGCGGTGACGGTGCCCACGCCCGTGGTGACGCCGGGCGGGTCGTCGTCGGACGAGACGACCGTGCTGCGTCCGGTGCGGGACGAGGAGCGGCAGGGGAGGGGCGACGAGCCGGCTTCCGGTGACCGTCCTTCGGGCGATCGTCCCTCGGGCGAGTCCGAGTCCGAGGTGACGGCGAAGCTGCCGCAGCCGCCGGTGCCGTCGGAGGCGGACGAGACGGCTGTGCTGCCGCCGGTTGCGCCGGGTGCGGCCGACGAGACGGCCGTCCTGCCTCCCGTGTCGGGGGACGAGCCCGGGGTTCGGGTTCCGCCCGGGTACTTCCGCGACGAGGAACGCACGCGCGAGATGCCTCAGGTCGACGAGCAGGGCGCCCCGCGACGCAGGGCTCGGTCCGACTGGGCCGAGGAGACGCCGCTGGACGATCTGCCGACGTTGGCGGACGAGCTGTTGGGTCCGCATGAGGACGAGTACGACGAGGACGGGGGCCGGGGGCGGGGCCGACGGCGCTGACGCCGGCGGGGCCGGGTACCACTGGGAAGGCGTGACCGGGCCGACCCAAGGGGCGCGGGGAACTGCGCGATCAGCCCCCGCCGGCCGCATGCGCGTGAACAGCCGCCACCGCCTCGGCCGCCATCGTCGCTGGTCTCTCCCGAAGCCGTGCGACACCCCACCGGCCCGCACCCGCACGACTGCCCGATGCCATCCGATACCGGAGGGGCGCCGCCATACCGGAGGGGCGCCGCCCGTTCCGCCCCCGTTGTCAGTGCCGCCCCCCACAATGGATCGTGCAACGCGAAGTGTGACGAAAGGCGGGCGTGACCCATGACCGTGTGGGACGACCTGGTCGGCCAGGAGCGGGTCAGTGAGCAGTTGGGCGCTGCCGCTCGGGACGCCGACGCGCTCGTCACCGCCGCGGCCGCCGACGCGCCGCCCCCCCAGGCGTCCAAGATGACGCACGCCTGGCTGTTCACCGGACCGCCCGGCGCGGGCCGGAACCAGGCGGCGCGGGCCTTCGCCGCCGCGTTGCAGTGCGTCAGCCCCGACCGGGCACTCGGCGGCACCCCCGGCTGCGGCTTCTGCGACGGATGCCATACGGCCCTGGTCGGCACGCATGCCGACGTCACCACCGTCGCCGCCGTCGGCACCCAGATCCTCGCCGACGACATGCGGGACACCGTCCGCAAGTCGTTCACGTCCCCGGCGAACGGCCGCTGGCAGATCATCCTCGTCGAGGACGCCGAGCGGCTGAACGAGAAGTCCGCCAACGCCGTCCTGAAGGCCGTGGAGGAGCCCGCTCCCCGCACCGTCTGGCTGCTCTGCGCTCCCTCCCTCGAGGACGTCCTGCCCACCATCCGCTCCCGCTGCCGCCACCTGAACCTGAGCACGCCCTCGGTCGACGCCGTCGCCGACATGCTCGTACGGCGGGAGGGCGTCGAGCCCGACGTAGCCGCGGCCGCCGCCCGCGCCACCCAGGGCCACGTCGACCGGGCCCGCCGCCTGGCCACCGACCCGGCGGCCCGCGAGCGCCGGGCCGCCGTCCTCAAGCTGCCGCTGCGCCTCGGCGAGGTCGGCGCCTGCCTCAAGGCCGCCCAGGAGCTGGTGGACGCCGCCGCCGAGGACGCCAAGCAACTCGCCGAGGAGATCGACGCCAAGGAGACCGAGGAGCTGAAGGCGGCGCTGGGCGCGGCCCAGGGCGGCCGGATGCCGCGCGGCACGGCCGGCGTGATGAAGGAGCTGGAGGACAAGCAGAAGCGGCGCCGTACGCGCACGCAGCGCGACAGCCTCGACCTCGCCCTGACCGACCTCACCGCGTTCTACCGCGACGTCCTCGCCCTCCAGCTGGGCTCCCGCGTCGCCCTCGCCAACACGGACGCCGAGGACGCCCTGGAGCGCCTGGCCCGCGACAGTGCCCCGGAGTCCACACTCCGCCGTATCGAGGCGATCGCCGCCTGCCGCGACGCCCTAGAGAGCAATGTGGCGCCGCTGCTGGCGGTGGAGGCGATGACGATGGCACTCAGAGCGGGCTGAAGCCGAACCGCACGGGCCGAATCGCACGGGCCAGGCCGGCCGCCCACCGCTTCGCCCCACCCGCTGATCAACAGGAGGTTGACCATGTAACACGTACGAGCCACACCGTGCACGCACGGCATTCAATTCGCTGCGCAGAGTTACGCTCGCCTGATGCACACCAGGCGCAGCTCTCCAGTCAGCCCAGCGCCGAGCCCGACCGGGCCCGGCGCACGCAACCGCCGCCCGCACCGCAGGCGAGCCGGCACGCTAGGCAGCCTCCTCGCCGTTGCCGCGCTGCTGGCCTCCGCCTGCACCTCCGGCGGGCCGGCGCGCTCGGGGAGCCCGGCGGCCGAGGCCGCGCTGGCCGCGCTGCCGCAGTCGACGCCGACCGCGCTCACGCCGTACTACGAACAGAAGCTGACCTGGCGCAGTTGCGGGGTGCCCGGATTCCAGTGCACCACGATGCGGGCGCCGCTCGACTATGCGAAGCCGCAGGCCGGGGAGACCCGGCTCGCCGTGGCCCGCAAGAAGGCGACGGGGCCGGGCAAGCGGATCGGGTCACTGCTGGTGAACCCGGGCGGGCCCGGCGGCTCGGCGATCGGCTACCTCCAGCAGTACGCGGGGATCGGCTACCCGGTCGACGTGCGCGCCCGCTACGACATGGTCGCGGTCGACCCGCGCGGAGTCGCCCGCAGCCAGCCCGTCGAATGTCTCGACGGACGGGAGATGGACGCGTACACGCAGACGGACTTCACGCCCGACGACGCCGAGGAGACCGGCAAGCTCATCGCGGCGCACAAGAAGTTCGCGGAGGGGTGCGGGGCGGACGCGCCGGGCCTGCTGCGCCATGTCTCCACCGTGGAGGCGGCCCGGGACATGGACATCCTGCGGGCGCTGCTGGGCGACGAGAAGCTGACGTATGTGGGGGCGTCGTACGGCACCTTCCTCGGCGCGACGTACGCCGGGCTGTTCCCCGACCGGGTGGGCCGGCTGGTCTTGGACGGCGCGATGGACCCCTCCCTGCCCGCGCGCCGGCTGAACCTCGACCAGACGGCGGGATTCGAGACGGCGTTCCAGGCGTTCGCGAGGGACTGCGTACGGCAGCGCGACTGCCCGCTCGGCACCAAGGCGACCGACGTCGGCCGCAACCTCAAGGCCTTCTTCGGCAAACTCGACGCACGGCCCATTCCGACCGGCGACGTGGACGGCCGTGAGCTGGGCGAGTCCCTCGCCACCACCGGTGTGATCGCGGCGATGTACGACGAGGGGGCGTGGCCGCAGTTGCGCGACGCGCTGAACGCGGCGATGCGGGAGAACGACGGGGCGGGCCTCCTCGGCCTCTCCGACAGCTACTACGAGCGCGAGGCCGGCGGCCGCTACACGAACCTGATGTTCGCCAACGCGGCGGTCAACTGCCTCGACCTCCCGCCGGCGTTCTCGACCCCCGACGAGGTCCGCAAGTCCCTCCCCGCCTTCTCAAAGGCGTCCCCCGTCTTCGGCAAGGGCCTGGCCTGGGCCACCCTGAACTGCGCGTACTGGCCGGTCGCCCCCACCGGTGAGCCCCACCGCATCGAGGCCAAGGGCGCGTCCCCAATTGTCGTGGTCGGCACCACCCGCGACCCCGCGACCCCCTACCGCTGGGCCCGAGCCCTCGCCGCCCAGCTCTCCTCCTCCCGCCTCCTCACCTACGAGGGCGACGGCCACACCGCGTACGGCCGGGGCAGCTCCTGCATCGACGACACGATCAACGCATACCTCCTCCGAGGCACTCCGCCGACCGAGGGAAAGCGCTGCTCATAGCCTTGATCGCGACGACCGAAGGGGCTGGTACGGAGCGCCCCGGAAACTGTGTAGACTTACCGACGTTGCCGATCGCACCATAGTGCGGACGGCGCGCCGCCTTAGCTCAGATGGCCAGAGCAACGCACTCGTAATGCGTAGGTCTCGGGTTCGAATCCCGAAGGCGGCTCAGCACCTGACCAGCGGTTTCCCCCGGGAAGCCGCTGAGTCGTTTCCAGGGCAGTTGCAGTCCTAGTTGCAGTTGCTACAGCTCCTGGTACAACGTTCAGCCCCACAGCGCGTCTCCCATCTTCGTCGCGGCGTCCTCCGCGAGCGGAGACGAGACGTGGGTGTAGCGCTGCGCGACGCGCGGCTGTGAGTGGCCGAGGATCTCCATCACGACTCGCAGCCCGACGCCGTTTTCCGTCAGCAGGGTGCCCGCCGTGTGCCGGCCGCTGGCGTGCGTGCCCCTGGGGACCACGCCGGAGGCGTCCAGGATGTCCTGAAGCTCTTCCCAGTCGTGCCGCGGATCGATCGGCTTGCCGTTCTCCTGGCAGAACACGAGGTCGTGTTCCTTCCACAGCTCGCCGGCCGCCAGGCGCTCCCGCTTCTGCGTGGTCCGGTGCACTCGCAGCGCGGTCAGTAGCGGCGCGGGCACTGGCACGATTCGCTTGTTCTTGCCCTTCGGCGTGCGGAAGACGAGGCCGCCGTCCTTGCGCTGCGGGCAGCGACTCGCGTGCTCCGTGCAGTCCTTCGCGCACGGCTTCGGGCACCCGCGCTTGTAGTTCTTGTGCGTGGTGCAGTTCTTCTTGCACGCCTTCCTGTGGAGCCGCGCCCCGCAGGCGTGAGGGTCCTCGCACCCGTGCTGCCACTTCAGCCGCTGCAGCTGCCAGTGGACGCGCATCATGCCCGTCTCGAAGTCGATGTACGACCAGCGCAGCCCGAGGGCCTCGCCCTGGCGCAGTCCGAGGGCGGCCCCGACCGACCAGCGCGTCCCGTTCCGTCGGCGGGCGGCCTCGTCCAGCACCGCGCGGGCCTCCGCGCGAGTCAGCGGCTCGATCTCCGTCTCGTCGGCGGACGGCGCATCGAGCAGGGTCGCGACGTTCCGCGTGATCATCTCCCGTTGCATGGCCACCTTCAGCGCGCGGCTGATGATCCGGTGCACCTTCAGCACGGTGGAGCTGGCGAGCGGTTCCCCGTCCTCGCCGCCCGTGCGCAGCAGGTTCAGGTACAGCTTGTCGAGGTGCTCGGGGGCCAGGCGGTCGATGCGGTGCTTGCCGACGCCGGGCACGATGTACAGCCGGTTCTTGCTGCGGTAGTCGTCCAGCGTCCGAGGCGCCATCGAGCGGTCCTCGACCTTCCGCGCGCACACGGTGTCCAGGAAGGTGTCCATCCACTGCTCGATGGTCGGCGGTCGGCCGGCCTTGCGGACCTTGCCCGCGGCCCGCTGCTTCTCCAGCTCCTGGACCTTCTTCTTCACCTCGGCCTCGGTCGCGGCCATGCGGTGCCGGCGGTCCGGGCGGCCGTCGGGCTTCGTGCCGACGGTCACCCAGCCGTGCCACTTCCCGTCCGCCTCGGAGAAGTAGATGGACGATTCGCCGTTCCCGCGGCGCCCGCTCATCCGGCCTTACCTCGCTTCCCGGGTGGCAGCTTTCCGCGCAAGCGTGCTTCTCGAATCCAGCCATGCACCGTGGGCGCTGGAACTCTGGAGTGATCAGCGATCATCTTTGCGGGCTTCGAGGTGAAGACAGCGAACTGGCGGTAGTAGGCAGCGACGCGCTCAGAGAATCGCTCTGGATCCTCTCCGCTTCGGCGCCGGAGCGGCTGAAGCTCTCGGAGGAACTGTTCGACAGGCATAGCCGCTTTCCCTGCCTTCATGTTCTCGAGCCTGCCGACCGGAACTGAGCGGAGAAGGTCCGCGGTGATCGGGACGTCTGCGAAGCACAGGCCGGACAGATGGCTCTGTCCTCCCTCGGTGTCTGTCCATTTCGCGTACAAGCGGCCCCCTGCAATGACGCCGTCGACGGCCACCCACTCATCACCCAGGGCGTCCCAAGCCGGGTCTTCGCCGGGCTCGCGCCTCGTTAGGAGGTGCCATACGTCGGCGCCTTCCGTTCGCTTCTCATCGCTCACGTTCATCAACGTACCGCGCAGGCCATCGAGCCTGTCAACAAGGGCGCTGGTTCTGCTACTGAACTAAGCGGAACTCATTGATGTGCCCCGCGTACTTGACTGAACGCGTGTGAACCTGCTTGGCTCTCGATGACTGCCAAATGGCCGTCTGAGAACGCAACGGCGCCGTCCGGTGGGTGCAACCACCGAACGGCGCCTTGATCCAGACCCTTCGCATCAAGGAGTCCAGACCCATGACCGACCGTATCGAACCTTCCGCCGGGGAGCTGCGCGCGCTCCTGGCGGCTGTCCTCGAGGCCGTCGATATCCCGCACGCCGCGACCGTGGGCGATGGCGAGGTGCACGACCGCATCCTGTTGGACCGCGTGATGGATGCCCGGGTTGCCCTCGAGGGCGTCCTGCGCCGCGGCGATGACCCCGGATGGTCCGCGGACTACCTGCGGGCCCGACTCAGTGAGAAGCCGGCCACCGGCTACCGGGCCGCGGGGCAGCCGCGGCCGCGCATCGATGAGCCGCTGTACGGCGGCGACGCCGAGCGGTTCGTCTCCGACGCCTACGACAGCATCGCTCTGGCCGACTTCGACGACGACCAGGACGACGAGGACCACGCGAGCGACGAGCACGAGCGGGAGGCCGCAGCCGTACAGCGCTCCGTCGACGCCCAGTTCCCCGCCGAAGAGCGCACCCAGGCCGACCGCACCACCGTCGACATGCGGACCGAAGCCGGCGCCGTCGAAGTGGAACGGTGGAACACGGCGCACCCAGTGGGCACTCAGGTGAAGGCCTATCCGCTCACCCGCGACGACGACGGCTTGATGACGCGCACGCGTAGCGAGGCGTGGCTGTTGGGCGGTCACACGCCCGTGGTGCTCGTCGACGGCTACTCGGGCGGGATCGCCCTGAGCCACATCGACGTCGTGACCCACGCGGAGCGGGGTGAGGGCCGATGACCGCGCTCCTGTACGTGCTCCTCGTCCTGGTCGTCGTCCTCGTCGTCGCGTTCGTGTGGCTGTGGCGGCGCGTGCGCAGGCTCGCTCGGCAGGCGGACGCGTTGCGTCAGGGCCTCGATGGCGTGCGCGTGCGGCTGCGCAGGCACGCGGAGACGGCTCACAGGGCGCGGCTCGTGGTCATCGCGGACCGGCCTACCGCTGAGTCAGCGGAGCGCATGAAGGCTCAGGCCGCGGAGTGGGGGTGGGAGGTATGACGCAGTCGACCGAGCAGCGCCTGGCGGCCGCCGAGCGGCAGTTGTCCGAGCTGCGCGTCCAGGTGGCCGAGCTGGACATGCTCGTTCAGGTCCTGCTGTGCCGGGACGCTCCGGGGAACGCCGACACGGACCGCATCAAGAAGTCCTTGAAGGTGATGAGGGAGGCCTCGCCGCGCGGCCGTGGTGCGGAGCGGCCGCAGCTGCGCCTCGTCTCCGGAGCCGACAGCGTCTGCGGACAGGACATGGACGAAGGCCTTCGCCGCGTACGCGCCGCACGGGGTGAGGGCCGGTGAAGCATCCTCGCCGCTACCCGGTTCCGCGCCCGACCGAGCGTGAGGCGCTTGGCGCGGCCGCGCGGCGCCCCATCGAGCCGGTACCGACGCCGGTCCTGTTCGCCTGCCTGCTCGCCGCGTACGCCGTGCGCGACCGCGAGGGCATGCGCCTCTTCGCGCACGCCCTTGCCAGGCGGGGTGGTGCGTGATGGCTGCCATGTCCCGTGCGACGCGCCGGATCGTCGTCGCCCATCTGGCCGACCGCGGCATGAACCCGGCGCAGATCGCTTCCGAGCTGGGCGTTTCCCGCGACACCGTGCGCAGGGACCTCGCCGAGACGCCCCCGCCGGCGCCCGCGGCCGCGCCCGATCCTGCGGCGCCTGCTGCGGCTGGTCTGCTGCTGCCCGAGAGCACGCAGCTGCGCCAGGACGTCGCTGTCCTCACAGCGCAGTTCCGCGGCGAGCCGGAGGACGTGGCACGGTTCGCGATCCACCAGCTCGCGCAGCACATACGCGCGCGCCGGCAGTCACGGCCGTAGCCGCGCCGCTCGTCACGGTCTGCGCCCCCGGCACCGTATGAACGGAGCACAGCGGGGCGTACGACGCGACAAGGCTCCGGCCATCCCCGGGGGAATCGGGGATGGCCGGAGCCGTTTCGGGAGTGGCTCAGGGGAGTCTTGGGCTCGCTGCGGAGCCCAAGACTTTTCCCGGCCGGAGTGACGAGGGCGCGGTCGGCGATGCTGCCGGCAGCGGGGGCTAGAGGCGGGTGCCGACCGCGACGCGGTCGTTGCCCGCCAGCGTCGGCATCGCCCGCATCAGGATGAGAAGACGACGCTCGTCCAGCTTCTCCACCGCCGAGAGCGTGTGCAGGCCGATGCCCACCATGCCCAGGACTAGGCCGAGGAACGCCCGCTGCGCGTCGTCCAGGCCGAGCCCATACAGGCGGCCCATCAGCCCCTCCCAGCGGCACACCGGACCGTCCTCGCTCTCCACGACGAGGAGTCGGCGCACGCTGTCGAGGGCAAGGATCGTCTCCTCCTCCACCAGGGCCTGCGCGGCCGCACGACCCCGGCCGGCGGCCGAGGTGATCAGCAGCTCGCCGAACGCCGCGGCGTCAGGTTCATCGGTCTTGGTGCGCATGCCGCTCACCTGTGTCTCCCTGTTTCTGGATGTGTGTGGCAGGCCCGTGGCGACGGGGCCGCTTGGGGCAGCGGGGTCCGCACTCGTACACCTCGACACTCAAGTCGTGGACGCCGCTGAATCCCTTGGCGCGGCCGGCCGACCGGGCACCGTTGGCCAGCGCAGCGTTGCACCAGCAGCATCGCCATCCGTCGTACTGCGCACGGTTCAGCTCGTCGACGGGCGGCGGCGTGGGCCGCCACGTCACGGCCGGTCAGCGAGCGGGGTGAGGTCGAACGCGTGGCGGCACGGCCCACAGGCGAAGTGGTGGCCAACGGTGCCGGGACCGGAACCCTGCTCAATGACGCTGATGAGGCGCACGCCCCGCGCGTTGCCCCCATGCCATGCACACCAGCCGTCTCCCGTGGGGGTGTTGGCGAGTGCTGCGGTCTGCGTATTCTCCGGCATGTCGACTCCAACCAGTCGGCCACGCCCGGGGCCGTTCGCGCGGCCGCCGGGGCTTTTTTGTTGATCTGGCCAGGGTCTTGTGACTCCTGGTGTCGACTCGATCCCCTACCGGTAATCTCACGGTGAGATGGAATCCCATCCCGCACGCGATACCGGGGGCCGCACCATGGGGACCGCGCTGGAACCGATCGAACTGCCCGACTGGGCATGGGAGCGCGCCGAGGTACGCCAGGCCCTCAGGGCCCGGGACATGGGCGCCGTGTTCCGGCACGCACAGCAGTACGCCGGCGCCAGCCAGGCCCGCATCGCCACCGCGACGGGCATGACGCAGGCCCGTGTCTCCGAGATCATGAGCGGGCGCCGAGAGGTGTCGAGGCTGGACGTGTACGAGCGGATCGCCGACGGTCTCCACATGCCCGACGACGCACGCCACCTCCTCGGCCTGGCCGCGGGCCGGGAGCGAAGGACGGGGGGCGCCGCGTTCGACCTAGCCGCGTTCCCGGAAGTGGTGCGCGTGTATGCCGCACAGAACTCCGCGGCCGAGGAGATCCAGCAGCAGGCCCGCGCGGCGACGGAGCTGGACGTCCTGGCCGTCCGCGGCCTCGGACTGATCGGCCTCAACGATTCGCTGCTGCGCGCCTGTCTGCCGCGCGAACAGGGAGGCAAGGGCCTCCTTGTCCGGGTCGCTCTCCTCGACCCCGACAGCGACGCCCTGGCCCGTCGTGCGGCTGAGATCGGGGAGTCCACCGAGTCCCTTGCCTCCGGGGTGCGGCTCGCTGAGGCGCGGCTGCGGGAGCTCGCCGAGGTGGGCGACGTCGGCGTATGGCGGTACCGGATGCTCCCGACGTGGCGGCTCATCCGCACCGACGGGACCATGTTCGTCGGCGCGTTCGACGCCGGGTGGGAAGGGCACGAGAGCGCGCTGTACAAGGTGATGGAGACCCCGCACGGCCCGCTGTACCGGGGGTTCCGGCGGATGTTCGAGGCAGTCATCGACGGCGCGGAGCGCACGATCTGACGAGGAAGGAACCGCAGGTGATCGAGGCGGAGTTGAAAGCGCGCGTGCACGCCCCCGAGGCCGTGATGCGGCAGCTGGACGAGAGGGCCACTGCCCGGGTCGAGGTGTACCGGGACACGTACTACGACCGACCTGACGGCTCGCTGGAGAAGGCCGGAGAGGAACTGCGGGTCCGCACCGTGCATGGCGCGGACGGCACGCGCACCGTGCTCACGTACAAGGGCGCCGCGGTCGACGCCGAGTCCGGGTCAAAGCCGGAGCACGAGACCCGCGTCGACGACGCCGACCAGGCGCACGCCATCCTGCGCGGCCTGGGCCATGTGGAGCTGATCGGGTTCGAGAAGCGGTGCCGCAACTACGACTTCACCGCGCACGGCCGGCAGATGCTCGCCACGCTCGTGCGGCTGCCAGAGATTGACGGGACGTTCCTGGAGCTCGAGACCCTCGTCGACGAGGCGGACGTACCCGCGGCCCTAGACGACATCCGCGCGGTCCTCGCCGAGCTGGGCATCGGCGCGGAGGATCTGACGAGGGAGACGTACACCGGCGCGGTCGCCGCGCAGCGACGCTGAACACGGCGAGCCAAGGCATCGCACGGCTTGGAGTCCGTCTCTTACGAGGGGCGGCTGCACATCGGCCCCGGAACCTGGTTCCGGGGCCCTTGGGTGCCTCCAGAGCTGGAGGCACCGAACGCCCTGCTGCCCGGAGGCACCGCGGCCCCGTGGGCGCCTAGTGGTCGAGGGTCTGCGGCCAGCGCTTCAGGCGTCGGAGCTGCCCGCTGTTCTGCACGCGGTAAACGGCGAGGGTGCGGTGCTGGTTGGAGAGCACGACATAGTTGAGCCCGTCGTGTTCGGCCTCTTCGCAGAGGGAGGGCTGATCGATGGTGTCGCCGCCCTGGTAACGGAAGTACGCGGCGAGAGCCCTGGATTCAAGCGAACTGTTCATCCCCTAACCCTACTTGACAAGTAGGGGTGTGTGTAGAGATTGAGCGCCTCCGTTGGGTCGGCCAGTTGGAGGGGCGTCTTGGCGCAGGAGGCCGGATCACCTCGGGTCCGCAGGGGGCTCCTGGCGCCATCGGGGGCGCTGCCCGGGGATCACCTCGCACCACCGCTTGTGCGGGATGTCGTGGGCGCTCAGCCACTCGTTGGCGGCCCTGCGCCACCGGGTACGGGCCTCGAGGTAGGCCCACTCGTGCCACGTGCCGGGCAGCGACCACGCGGGTTGTTCCTCGTCGGGGCGCACCCAGTCCTCAACGAACAGGTGGCGCAGGTGATCCGGGGGCGTCGGCAGGGTGCCGGCGGCGGACGGCCGCTTCCGGCGCGGGACGGCCATGAGTGTTGTTCCTTCCGTTTCCTCGAGCGCCGCGGCGGTGCCGCTCACGCTCCGTACTTCGCACGGCGCCACCGGGCGCCGGCAGCAGCTCGGGCCTGCCACTCCCGGCGGGACGCCTCCACGTCGTGGCCCTGGTCGCCCTCTTCGTCGTTTGCGAGGTGCTGCAGCCCGAGCTGCTGCAGCAGCTTCGCCAGCAGCGCACGCGTGGCGCGCACCTCGGCGAACAGCGGCGAGACGCGCGGCTGTCCCATCGATCCGGCCGTCATGACCGCGGCCTGGTCCAGTTCCTCGCGCAAGCGCGCCTCGTCGTCGAGGGTTCGGCACGCCTGCTCGAGCACCCGGAGCTCATCCGGGCGCAGTTCCCAGTCCCCCGTGACCGCCCGCCACAGCGCGCGCCCCGGAGGGCGGAGCCCTTTCGGGAGCGCCGGCGCCTTCTCGGCGTCCGCCATGACCTACTCCTCTCATCACGCCTTCCTGCCACACCCTCCAGACCGGTGACCAGCCACTTCCCTTACCGTCACAGGGCCGACCCTGCGAGAGGGCCGTTCACGATCACTGCCCCGTTCATGCCCTCCAGGGGCCCGGAACGCCCCTTCTGCAGGGTGAGCGCCGCTCACCGGCCGATGTGCTCAGGCGAGCTCGGCGACCAGGTCGCTCAGGTCCGCGAGGTGAAGCGGCGCGTGGCGGTAGCGCTCCCCCAGGACGATGAACCGCTCGGCGGAGTAGATCTCGATGTGCGCGCCGTCCGGCCAGCGGATGCGGCGCCCGCGGCCGATGCGGCCGCGCCCCCACAGATGGAGTCCTTCGCCCGAGACGCTGACCTCTACGTAGGTGGCGGGGCAGCGCTCGAGGATCTCGCGCGCCCACGGCTTCGGCTCGCCGTCGACGAGGCAGTGGTCGAGGTCCAGGACCACGATGCCGTCGCCGTGCGCCAGGACGAACCCGAGCCCGCTCCCGTGCGGCGACGCGGCGGCCGCCGCGTACGTCGTCCACGTCGCCGGATCGGTCGACGAGGCCGGGCGGCCGGTGTCGGAACGTAGCGGAACCTTGCTCGAACTGCGCCGAACCCACCGTTCCCGGGCCCGAAGTTCGGCAGGAATCGCATGTTTCTCGCGGTGTGCGGCCACCCTGCAGCGGGTGCTGCAGAACCTGGCGCGGTGCGAGTGCCGCGCCCGCAGGTGTTCGCCGCACCGCTCGCAAGTCCTCGTGTTCATGCTCCCATCCTACCCCTGCGTGTAACGGTAGAACATGGTTTGACCTGCACAGTTAGTAGAGGCCTGAAGGTGCGAGGGGCTGTGTCGGGCTCTCCCGCTCGAGGGGTCTGAACGCCCCAGCCCACGGCCGCCAGGGCGCCCACGCCCCCGCCAGGGGCCTGGGGGGTGCCTCGAAAAAACGAAGTCGGCTGAGCATGCTTACAGCGAGTTGCTATGCCGCACCGGTGCGCAGATTGACTCCGGACCGGGGGCCTGCCCCACCCCCTTGGGAGATCCCTGGTCAAAAGCTGGGAACGTCCTGCTCATTGCGCTTGGCCTTTGCTTGTTCGTCGGTGAGGAGTCCCGGATGCGCGGCGCGTGGTCGCTCCCTGCTCGGCATGGGGCCCCGGGCGAGCCGGGCCTGCAGGGCGGTGCGCTTGCGGTGGTGGTAGCCGCAGAGGGCGCGCAGTGCGTCGAGGCTGTGGTCGTCTGGGTCGCCGATGTGGTCACAGTCGCTGGCCTCCTGGGTGCAGCGTTGGCCGTCCTCGAGCCATGTGCACCGATTGCCGTCGCGTTCGAAGACGGCGGCGCGGCGTGCTGCCCAGTCGGCTGGGAGGGGGGAGGTGCGGCGTGTGCCGGGGGGTGTCGTACGGGGGCGGGGGTTGTCCGGGAAGTTGCGTGTGTTCACGGCTGGGGCTCCAGTCGGGTGATCTCCTCGCCGTTGAAGATGGTGAGCAGGGCGCCGGGCCCGAAGTCGTGGGCGATGGTTGCGAGTACGACGGCTTCCTCCTCGGCGTCCTCGCGGTCCCACCCCCACGCCTGGGTGAAGTAGCCGACGATGAGGTCGATATAGACGTCCTGGGTGAGGTCGGGGCGGTCGACGACTTCGGCGAGAGTGGTTGCCCCGCGGCTGGTGACTCCGGCCCAGGAGCGTTCGCAGCCGCAGGCGCCGTTTCCGCCGGCGCCGCAGACGAACGGGCGGATGAGGAGTTCGCCGGGAGTCGTGTGGACGAATCCGCCGTCGCGGGGATCCTCAGTGTGGGGTGCGGCGAGTACGAGCACGAGGTGACCTTCCTGTGGGGTGGGGTGGGTGTTCCGGGGCGGTGCGCTGGGAGGGTCTGTGCGCCGGTGAAAGGTGTCCGGTTGCTCGCCTGCCCATGGGTCACCGTGTGGGCAACAGCGGCCCGTGGGTGTGCCTTTGACGCGCCGCCCCGGTGGCATGGGGTGTCAGTTGTGACCGCGGTCGTCGATGACCGCCTTGAGTTCCGCGCGGGTGGGCAACAGGCGTCGGGCGCCCGCGGCGAGGCACTCGAGGAAGCCGGGGGCCTTCTTGGCTGTCTCGGGCCAGGAGCCGTGGGCCATGTTGATCTGGCTGACGCGCGCGTGGTTGAAGCGCTTTTCGATGTCCTCGGGGAGTTCGGTCCAGAAGTCTGCGGGGCGTGCGTAGCGGTCACCGCCGCGGAGCTCCTCGGCGAAGGCCTCGATGGTGCCGATACGGGCGAGGAGCTCGCGGGAATCCACGTATGCGTCGCGTACGGTGCGGGTGCTGCGCAGGGCGTGGGAGTCGTCCAGGTCGACGATGGACGGCTGGTGCTGTACGAGGGCGCCGGCCTCGTGGCAGAGGGCGGCGTGTACGGGCTGGAGAGCCTGGATGAGGGCGCCGGGGCGTGCGGCTGTGATGGCGCGTGCGGCGGCGGCCTGTGCGAGTACGAGGACGCTGTCCCACAGGGTTTCTGCGGCGGGGGTGACGCTGGCCTTGGTGAGGGCGCGCTGGACGTCGCGGAGAACGGTGGTGGTGTCGGTGCCGTCGCGGAGCTGGCGGTAGATGTCGGCCGGATCGGGGGGCGCGGGTGTGGCTGCGGCCTGGTCGGCGGCGGCCGCGGCGAGGGGGTTGATGGCTTCGGCGGTGTCGACCAGGTGCAGCAGGTCGGCCGGCGGTTCGGCGCCCAGGTCGCGGAGGCGCTCGAGGTCCTGGACGCGGGTGCTGTAGTTGCGCAGGGCTTCGGCGACATGTTGACCGACGCTGCGCCGGGTCGCGGCGCGGCGCTGCCGGGCCCGTTCCTGAGCGGCTTGAGTCTCGGCCTGGAGCTGGTAGGTGCTGATGGGCATGACGGGGGGGTCCTTTCAGTCTCGGCGCGGCCAGATGTGCATGTGATCGGACGGCGTGGCGGTGCCGGTGTCCTCGTCGTAGACGCTGGGCTTCGGCTCGGGCTCGGGGTCGGGTTCGCGGACGAAGTCGGCTGCGGTGGCGCGTCCGGGCTTGCTGCGGGGCTCGCGGGTGCGCATCCACTCGTTCATGTCGGCCGGCGTCTCGTCGGTGGGCCCGGGATGCCCGGCGCGTTCGCGGAGCCATCGGCTCATGTCCTCGAACTGGCCTGCGAGTTCGAGAAGGTCGTCAGGCCGCTCGGGGGGCGGCGGGTTGGCCACGGTCGTCTCCTTCCTGTGCGTCCTCGGGGATGAGCCAGCCGCCGCGGGTACGGCGTGCGCCCGGGATACGTCCTGTGCGGCACCAGCGGCGTATCAGGCCGGTGGAGCACCCGAGACGCGCGGCGAGCTCGGACGCTGTGATCACGGTGCCAGACGGCGCCCGAACCGGTTCCGGACCCGGAACACCCCCCGCGGCCGCGCGGACCAACTCGGCGACGAGATCCACCAGTCCGGGCGGCGTCGGCCGTCCCTGCTCGATATGGAGACGCAGCCCTGCGAGGAGGAGCCGGGCGACGTCGACGGCCAGGGCGCCGGGCACGACAACGCCGCCCGGGCTGGGCGGACGGCGCGTCGGGTGAGAGCTGGGCATCTCAGGGCGCAGTGCCAGGGTCACGGGCGGGCACGGGCGGGAGGAGAGCGCGGAGACGCTCGATCTGGTCGGGGTTGAGCGGGGGCGCGGCTTCTACCTCGCGGCGGATGCGTTCCTCGAGCTTGGCCGCGCGCAACTCGCGCTGCACTTCGAGGACTTCGGGGTCGTCAGCAGCGCGCCCATGGCGGGTGAGGGCCGCGAGGCGAGCGCGGAGGGTGGTCCACGACTCGGGTTCAGGAGCCGTACGGTGCCCGGACCGGTCCGCGGCCGGAGGCTCAGGGGGGTTCATGATCTTCCTTCCGTGGTGAGGAGGTGCTCGGTGTCGACAGCCGCGTACACGCCGCGCTTGACGCGGGTCAGGCGACCGTCGTCGTACAGGCGCTTGAGGTACTGATCGGCGTTGTTGCCGAACTTCTCGCGCACGTCGGCGGCCCGTACGCCTCCGGGGTGCTGGCGTACGAACTGGAGGATGCCGAGTGTGGTGTCGCCGAGTCCGGCGGTCTCCTGGCGGTTGCGCGCGTTGTCGGCCGCGGCGGCCAGGTCGTCGCCGTCGAGGGTCCATGTGCCGTCGTGCATGGCCATCGCGTACTCGGCCTCTGGCACGTCCCGCCCTGTCACCTTCAGTACGGCGTCCGGTGACTGTCGCTTGCGGGCGAGCACGATGATCGTGTCGGCCGCGCCGGCCAGGCCGTGCGTACCGGAGACAGAGTCGACGAAGTCGTCCGAGGTCGCCTTCCGGTCGTGGTGGACGACCACCAGGGCAAGCCCTCGGTACGTGTCGGCGGTCCGCTTCAGACGTCCGGCAACCCGGTAGTCACGCTGGTAGGCGGACTCGCCGGGGACCGCTTGGGGCATCACCTTGCCGAGCGTGTCGATGACGACGAGTGCAGTGTCAGGGTGTCGGTCCAGGAACGCGCCGATGATGTCGAGCACCCAAGCTGGCTCCACCCTGGTGAGGTAGTGGAAGCGCTCGGGGATCGGCGTATCGGCGAGCAGTGCCCGGCACCGGTCCTGCATCCGTCGGTCGCCGTCCTCCAGCGCGAGGTACAGCACATGTTGCGGCTGCCTCACGGGGATCTTGCCCACCGCCGTACCGCCTGCCGCCACGGCGAGCAGCAGATCGAGGATGAGCCAGCTCTTCCCCGCCTTGGGAGGCCCGATCAGCAGCGACAGCCCTTCGGGGAGCAGACCGTCGACCGCGTAGGCGAGCGGTGGGAAGTCCTGGGCATCCAGCCACGCCCCGTTGCGGAGCCCGGCGAGCAGCTTCTTAGCGAGGGGCGCCCCCGAAGTACTGTCAGAAGCGTCAGAAGTGTCAGAACGGCTGGTGGCTCGTTCCTCGGCTTCTGACACTTCTGACACTTCTGACGCAGGTACACCCTGCGGCAGGACCGTCATCAGGTTCTTGACGGTGGGATCTAGAGTCACGTCACCCCTCGCCGTTCTGGGGCTTGTTGGTGGGCAGGTCGACCTGGTGGCCGTCGACGAGGTGCCGGTACCAGCCGGGGCGCCCGGGGATGGCGACCGGCGGCCAACCGGCGGTGGCAGTCACCTCGCGCGCGGGGCCACGTACGGAGCGGCGGCGGATCTCCTCGGCGGTGGGCCGACGCGCCAGCTCGGGAGCGAGACGCGCGGCGTACGCGTTGGCGTCGGCGTAGATCTCACGGCGGTACGCCTCGGGATCTTCTTCGGCGAGACGTTCCAACCGGGCCTCCTCGTCGGCGTGCCGCCGGTGCTCCTCGGCGGCCGTGATGATGGCGGCGACCTTCCGAGGGTCGCCCGGGGCCAGGCGCAGCCACGCGAGAGAGCCGTAGGGGGGCGGTTCGCCGTCCACGGAGTCGAGAAGGCTCGTCACCTGGGCCTGCGCCCACAGTTCGGCGACGTCGCCCGGAGACACCCCGGACGGCGCTACGCTGGGTGTCGCAGTCCCACCGCTCGCCGCGTAGAGGACTTCGGCAGACCTGGCAGTCATCAGCTGCCGGGTCTGTGCGCTCCCGGTCATCAGACGGTGGCCTCGTTCTGCTCGGCTCGCAGCCGAGAGAGGAAGTCGTCCAGGGCGGCAACCGGCACATACCGGCGACGACCGATCTTGATGCTTTCCAGCTCGCCCCGCTTGATCAGGCCGAACATGGTGGTCCGTCCGATCCCTGACGCCTCGATGGCTTCCTCGACTGTGAGGTTCACCTTCGCGATCTTCACGCGCGTCTCCCATGAGTTCCGCTGACTTGATGAGCCGAGACAAGCACGTACGTGATCGTTCAGTCAAGTACGCGGGGATCGCAGGTGAGGGCAGCGGGTGTCATGCGTGGCAGGGTCGACAGTTGCAGTTTCAGTTGCAGTTCGGGGGAGTTCGTGAAGGGGCGCGTCGGTGTGAAACGCGGGGTGACCAGCGACTACGAACCCCGGTGAACTCGGATGGCTGGATCGTCCGGAAACTCGTAATGCGTAGGTCTCGGGTTCGAATCCCGAAGGCGGCTCCATGGTGAACCCCAGGTCAAGCCTTTGACCTGGGGTTTCTTGTTTTGGGTGACCTTGGAATCCGGGCTAATCGGGCACCTGCGGCTACGCATCGCAATGCGTAGGTCTGGGATTGACTGCCAGTGGCTGTTTCGATTCACAGGGCTTTGACCTGGCATTTTGCTCTGTGTTGCCGGTCAGGTCGGGTCTGTCGGGTTCGCCGTGGTGGCCATATGGTGGCCAAGTGTGCAGCGATCGTACAAACGGGTCCTGATCTGCCGTGCGGTCACCGGCCTGCTCGGGGCTGCAGAGTTGTGCCATCCGGACAACTCCACGATCAACATGCGCCGCCTGGTGCGCGGTCGGCAACCCGTTCGTTGCGTGGCTCCTGCGCCTGTAGCAGTTGGCGCTCCACGGCCTCAGTCGGGTTCGGGTTGTCGATGAGCACGTCGAACTCGACGAGGTTGCTGGCCATCCTGGTGCTGCGCGATGGTCTTTCCCTGCGACGTGTCGCCCGCTACGTCCGCGTGGCGCAGGTCACTCGCTGGAAGAGGTTCTTTGCCCACCAGCGGCTGGTGCGGGCGGGCTTTCGCGCAGGCGGGCATGGGCGTAGCGCAGCCAGCGGGCTTCGGAGAAGCCCAGCAAGGCCTGGATCGCCGCCAGGGTGACCAGCTCCGCGTCGCTGAACTCGGGCCGAGCGGCTCAGGCGCGGCCTGGACTTCGGTCGGCCACCCTGCCATGACCTGCGAAGCCTGCTCGACGTTGTCCTCCATGTCGTCAGCGAGGCGGACTTTCCGATGCAGCCGCCCTGCAGCGTGCTGCCGCCGGCCCTCGGGCGCCTGCGTGACGTACCGGCCCGTATGGGTGAGCCGGCTGCGGATCGCTCCCGGGCCAGCGGTGGAGTCCCTGAGCCTGGGGCCGTCTACGGGGTGCCGCTCAGGCGGACTTGGCAGTCTTGCCGGGTTCTCGGGCGAGGAACTCGACGATCTCGTGGAGACGGAACTTCGGGTCGGGAGCCTCAGCGATCATTTCGGTGAGCAGGTTGTTGAAGTCGTCCAGTGCGGGGCTGCCGAGCCCGGCCGCGTTCATCGCGGCGTGCCCTTCCTGGAGTTGGCCGATGATGCGGGTGGCGTCGGCGTTGAGGGCGGTCGTCATGCCGGTACCTCCGCCCGCTCGGGCTCGGTCCGGCAGAGAAGGCGGGTGAGCGTGCCCCACACCGGTCGGGGTCTCCGGTCTCCAGGATGATCCCGGCCGCCACGTCGAGGGCCTTGTCGAGGGTGCCGCCGTTGTTCCCCTTCTCCTCCGCGATCGTCCGCAGGGCGCGGACGACCTTCGGCCTGGCCGTCGCGTGCGCAGCGGGCAGCCGGTCGGTGGCGTCCGCCAGGTCCCAGCCAGCCGGGACCTGGTACGCGGCCGGGCTGTCGTCGTAGGTGACGACCCGGGGAGTGCCTTTGCCGCTGCCCAGGTGGACGTCCAGGCGGAGCCGGGACGCTTCCCGGAACAGGGCGGTGATGTCCGGGCCCATGCCGTCGAGGACCACCTCGCGGACGGCGTACCCGTGCTGGCGCAGCGAGATGCGGGCGAGCCAGACGGCAGTGCCGGGGTTGGCGAGGTGCCTGTCGTAGACGAGGGTGGCGGTGCCGTCGGCGGGGCTGAGGTCGCGGAGGTTGGCGGCCTTGCCGGGGGAGGTGGTTCCGCGTCGGACCGTGAGGGTGAGGTCGAGGGGGATCGTGGGGGTCACAGCGTCACCTCGGTCTGCTCGGCGGGGATACGGGTCGTCACGAACGGCGCCGGCATGTCAGGCACCGGTACCCCGAGCGCCTGGGCGAGCAGGTACCGGGCGACGGTGTCGTGCTCCAGTTCGCTGCGCCCGGTCGGCATGGTGAGCCGCAGCTCACCTGTCTTGCGCTGGACGATGACGGCGCCGAAGAACGCCCGGTCGGTGATCGAGGAGTCGGTGAGGGTGGCGCCCAGCTCGTTGATGAGCACGGGCAGGGGGGTGTCCATCAGGTGGTCGGCGGACGGCTTCGTGGCGGAGGCGGTCACAGTTTCACCTCCGTGGCCTTGTCGGTGTACAGCTGGCGGAGGCGGAGGAAGATGTCGTCCGCGAGTCCTTTGGCCTTCTTCGGGGTGTACACGTCCGGGAGGGTTTTCCGCATCGCCTCGTCGACCGTCCCGGGGAGGACGAAGGGTCCTGTCCGGCGGGGACAACGAGGAGACAGGTGCCGTCCTTATGCTGCAGGTAGTGCCCGTACAGGCCGTCGAAGGGACCGTCCAACCCCACGACCTGGATGCCGTGCGCAGCGGTAAGCGCCTCGAACACGGTGGTGGGGTTGTTGATGGCAGCCATGATGCGGGCGGAGTCCTGCTCGGCGCGGGCCTGCATTTCTGCGTCGAGATTGAGGGCTTCGGGCTGGAGGCAGCGAAGCCAGGTGCTTGGTGACGCCGACAGGAGCAACGCTTGTTGCTGTTTTCGCCATGGTCTTGCTCCTTCAATGCAGGAGTTGGGTCCAGGCCTCGGGACCGGTGACATAACCACCGGGCGAGAGCGTTCTGCTGTCGGTGGTAGTCGCCCTGGCGAGGTGTCGGCAACGGCTCAATGTGAGACCACTTCCACCGGATGAATTGTGGCCCTCCTTGGCGGCCTGACTCGTTGAGTCAGGCCGGGAGGATGGGTGATCAGCGTGGAGGACTGGGCGGAGATCCGCCGGTTGCACCGGGCCGAGCAGATGCCGATCCGGGCGATCGCACGGAAGCTGGGGATCTCTCGGACCACGGTGCGACGGGCAGTGGCCAGCGACCGGCCGCCGAAGTACGAGCGGGCGCCGAAGGGGTCGATCGTGGACGCGGCCGAGCCGAAGATCCGCGAACTGCTCGAGGTGTGGCCGGACATGCCGGCGACCGTGGTGGCCGAACGGATCGGCTGGCAGCACGGCATGACCGTGCTGCGGGATCGGGTCCGGGAGCTCAAGCTCGACTACCTGCCGGCGGATCCGGCTTCCCGGACGGTCTATGAGCCCGGCGAACTGGTCCAGTGCGACCTGTGGTTCCCGCCCTCGGCGATCCCGCTGGGGTTCGGGCAGACGGGCTGTCCGCCGGTGCTGGTGATGGTGGCCGGCTACTCGCGGTGGATCATGGCGAGGATGCTGCCGAGCAAGGCCGCGGCCGATCTGATTGCCGGGCACTGGCGGCTTTTGACCGGGCTCGGAGCTGTCCCGAAGGCTCTGGTCTGGGACAACGAGGCCGCGGTCGGCTCCTGGCGGGGCGGCAGTCCCCAGCTGACCGAGGACTTCGCGGCGTTCGCGGGACTGCTGGGCATCCGCATCATCCAGTGCCGCCCCGGCGATCCGGAGGCCAAGGGGCCTGGTCGAGCGGGCCAACGGCTATCTGGAGACCAGCTTCCTGCCCGGACGGGTCTTCGCCTCGCCGACCGACTTCAATATCCAGCTGGCGGACTGGCTGACCAAGGCCAACCGGCGCCTGCACCGCACCCTGCAGGCCCGTCCGTCCGAGCGGATCGAGGCGGACAAGGCCGGCATGCTGTCTCTGCCGCCGGTCGATCCGCCGGGCTGGTGGCGCTCCAGCCTGCGGCTGCCGCGCGACCACTACGTCCGGATCGACACCAACGACTATTCGATCCATCCGCTGGCCATCGGCCGCCGCATCGAGGTGAAGGCCGACCTGGACCAGGTCCTGGCGTTCTGCGAGGGCACCGAGGTCGCCCGGCATGCCCGCTGCTGGGCCCGGCACCAGTCGCTGACCGACCCCACCCATGTGGCTGCCGCGAAAGCCGACCGCGAACGGGCCCGGCAACGGCCCGTTGCGGCCGACCAACTCGAGGTCGAACAACGGCCGCTGGACACTTACGACCGCATCTTCGGCGTCATCGACGGCGGCCTGAGCACCGGTGAGGGAGTCGCCTGATGGCCGCCAAGCAGACCGCGAACGGCCGCGACGTCTCCTCCGAACTCGTCTATCTGACCAAGGCGTTGAAGGCCCCGGCCCTGCGGGACGCGGCCGCCCGGCTCGCTGAACGGGCCCGTGACGAGGGCTGGAGCCATGAGGAGTATCTGGCCGCCTGCCTGCAGCGGGAGGTCGCCGCCCGCGACAGCCACGGCGCCGAGGGACGCATCCGCGCGGCTCGTTTCCCCTCCCGCAAGTCGCTGGAGGACTTCGACTTCGACCACCAGCGGTCCGTGAAACGCGAGGTCATCGCCCATCTGGGGACGCTGGACTTCGTCGTCGGCAAGGAGAACGTGATCTTCCTGGGGCCGCCCGGCACCGGCAAGACCCACCTCGCCACCGGGCTCGGCATCCGGGCCTGCCAGGCCGGCCACCGGGTGGCCTTCGCCACCGCCGCCCAATGGGTGACCCGCCTTGCCGAAGCTCACCAAGTGGGCAAGCTCAGCGACGAGTTGACCCGACTGGGACGCATCCCGCTGATCATCGTGGACGAGGTCGGCTACATCCCCTTCGAACCCGAGGCCGCGAACCTGTTCTTCCAGTTCATCTCGGGCCGCTACGAACGCGCCTCCGTGATCGTGACCAGCAACAAGCCGTTCGGCCGCTGGGGAGAGGTCTTCGGTGACGACACCGTCGCCGCCGCGATGATCGACCGCCTCGTCCACCACGCCGAGGTGATCTCGCTCAAGGGCGACAGCTACCGGATGCGGGGCAGAGACCTCGGACGGGTTCCCACGGCCAACACCGGGGAATGACCAACCAATGCCACGAAGTTAAGGCCCTGTTGGCGGTGTCAAGGCATCAGGGAGAGTGATCTTGTAGGTGCTCGGCGCGGTG
>NZ_JBNGGG010000055.1:0-69036 GCF_049974585.1 Streptomyces sp. UG1
CGAACAGGGCGGCCTGGTTGGCGGAGGCGCCCGAGTGCGGTTGCACATTCGCGTACTCCGCGCCGAACAGCTCCTTGATCCGGTCGATGGCGATCTGCTCGCTGACGTCGACGTGCTCACAGCCGCCGTAGTAACGGCGGCCCGGATAGCCCTCGGCGTACTTGTTCGTCAGGACCGAGCCCTGCGCCTCCAACACCGCGACCGGCGCGAAGTTCTCGGAGGCGATCATCTCCAGGGTCGACTGCTGACGCTCCAGCTCGGCGTCGACCGCGGCGGCGACCTCGGGGTCGAGTTCGTGCAGGGGCTGGTTGAAGAGGGTCATCGGCGGTCTCCTTCGGTGTGGGCACAGTGGGCGGCGTAGGCATCGGCGGTCAGCGCGCCGGCGATGTTCTCCACCCGCAGCCGGAACAGCCAGCCGCCGGTGTAGGGGGCGGCGTTGACGACGCCGGGGTCGTCGGTCAGTGCGGGGTTGACTTCCAGGACCCGGCCCGAGGCTGGGGCGTACAGGCCGCTGGCGGCGGTCCGTGACTCGATCCGGCCACAGCTCTCCCCCGCCTCGACCCAGCTGCCGACCTCGGGCAGGCGCAGGTGGACGACGTCACCCAGGGCCTTCGCCGCGAACGCGGTGATACCGACGGTGGCGTTGCCCTCGTCCACGACCAGCCACTCGTGGTCCCAGGTGTAGCGGAGGTGCCGAGGGATGCTCGCTCCGCTCTCCCCTGCGGGTTCCACGGAGGGTCGGGGCGCGGAGCTCATGACACGACGGCCGCGGCGGCGGGGGCGAGGGTGCGGCGGAGGCGGTTGAAGAACTTCGGCTGGTTGAGGGAGAGGACGGCGACGGGGGTGCCCTCGCGCCGGTAGACGGCGGTGAAGGCGCGGCTGTCGATGTCGCCCTCGACGACCTCGGGCTCGGCGCCGGGGGCGACGTGTCCGGCGACCTGGATGCGCACCTGGTACTGGTCGGACCAGAAGTACGGCGCGGTGAGCGGGGCGGCGGCCGGCACACCGGTCAGCAGTGTGCGGGCGGCGGTCTTCGCCTGCTCGGTGGCGCTGCTCCAGTGCTCGATGCGGGCGTGCCGTCCGGTGAACGGGTGGGGGCAGCGGGCGACGTCACCGACGGCGACCACACGCGGGACACCGGTCGAGCAGCCGGCGTCGCAGACCACGCCGTCGTCCACCTGTACCCCGGAGCCGGCGAGCCAGTCGGTGTTGGGCCGCACGCCCACCCCGACCACCACGATGTCGGCGGGCAGCAGACGTCCGTCCGCCAGCCGTACGCCCGTGACCCGGCCCTCGCCGACGAGTTCCGCCACGCCGGTTCCGCACAGCAGCCGGACCCCGTGATCGCTGTGGAGCGAGGAGCACACCAGCCCCATCTCGCGCCCGAGCTGGCGCTCCAGGGGTACGTCGAGCGCCTCGACGACGGTGACGTGCAGGCCGAGCCGGTGGGCGGTGGACGCCACCTCGGCGCCGATGAACCCCGCTCCGATGACGACGACCCGGGGCAGGCCGTCCAGCAGTTCGGTGCGCAGGGCCTGGGCGTCGTCCAGGGTGCGCAGGGTGTGGACACCGGCCAGGCCGTCCGTGCCGGGGAGGGTGCGGGGGGTGGCGCCGGTCGCGACGACGACGCCGTCGGTGCGCACATGCCGTCCTGAGGCCAGGGTGACGGTGCGGGCGACGGGGTCGAGCCGCGTCGCGCGCTCGCCGAGCAGCCACTGCGCGTCCAGGACCTCGTACTCGTCCGCGTCGCCCAGCGCGAGCGCGTCGGCGTCGATGTCGCCCTTGAGGAAGTCCTTGGACAGCGGGGGGCGGTCGTAGGGGGTGTGGCGCTCCTCCCCCACGACGACGATCTCGCCGTCGTAGCCCTCTGCGCGCAGCGCGCGGACCGTGCTCAGGCCGGCCAGCGACGCTCCGACGACGGTGATGCTCCTCATGCCGGCTCCAGACGGGGAGTTGTCTCGCATAACACAACTACAATCGCTATACGCAACATGCTTTCCGCGTGGTGCGGGCGTTGTCAAGGGAGGCGGCGCACCTGAATTTCTGATGATGCTGTAGGTTGCGCGATCCGCAACCTACAGAGTCGGCTCGTCCCACTGGTCGAGGAGCAGGTCGCCCATGGCTTCGTCGAGCCCGGATTCGGCGGCGTCCAGGGACTGTTCGCTCCAGATGACCTTGCCGCGATCGGTGTACCGGGTACCCCAGCGCCGGGCGAACTGGGCGACGAGGAACAGCCCTCGGCCGCCCTCGTCGGTGGTGGCCGCGCGGCGCAGATGCGGGGAGGTGCTGCTGCCGTCGGAGACCTCGCAGATCAGGCTGTCGCGGTCGTACAGCAGACGAAGACGGATGGGATCGCCGCCGTAGCGGATGGCGTTGGTGACGAGTTCGCTGAGGATCAGCTCGGTGGTGAAGGCGATCTCGTCCAGGCCCCAGGCCTCCAGGCGGCGGGCGCAGGCGGCTCGGAGCGGGCCCAGGGCCGCGGGGTCGGAGGGTACGTCCCAGTCGGCGACCCGGTCCGGGTCGAGCCGCCTGGTGCGGGCCACCAGCAGGGCGATGTCGTCACGGGGGCGGTCGGGCAGCAGGGCGTCGAGCACGGCCTGGCAGTCCTGCTCCGGGGTCCGGTCGGGGTGCGCCAGCGCGCCCCGGAGGAGTTCGAGGCCGACGTCGATGTCCCGGTCGCGGTCCTCGACGAGCCCATCGGTGTACAGGGCGAGTCGGGAGCCGTCGGGCAACGGAAGTTCGGCCGTCTCGATCGGCAGGCCGGCCCCCAGGCCGAGCGGGGGTGAGACCGGGATGTCGGGGAAGGTCACGGAGCCGTCGGGGTGGACCACGGCGGGCCCGGGGTGGCCGGCCCGGGTGACGGTGCAGTGGCCGGAGACCGGGTCGTAGATCGCGAACAGGCAGGTGGCTCCGGTGACGGGCTCGCTCTCCGAGTCGGCGGTCTCGCTCTCGTCGATGCGCGCGACCAGCTCGTCCAGGTGGCTCAGGAGCTCGTCCGGGGAGAGATCGAGGCCACAGTAGTTGTGCACCGCGGTGCGCAGCCGGCCCATCGTCGCGGCGGCGTGCAGGCCATGGCCGACGACGTCGCCGACGACGAGGGCGACGCGGGCCCCGGGCAGCGGAATGACGTCGAACCAGTCCCCGCCGACCCCGGCCTGGGCCGGCAGGTAGCGGTGGGCCACCTCCAGCGCCGACTGCTCGGGCAGGGCGTGCGGCAGCAGGCTGCGCTGCAGGGTGACCGCCATGGTGTGCTCGCGGGTGTAGCGGCGGGCGTTGTCGATGGCGACCGCCGCACGTGCGGCCAGCTCCTCGGCGAAGGCCAGATCGTCGCGCGTGAACGCCTTCTGGTCCGAGCGCCAGAAGTCCACCATGCCCAGGGCCGTGCCGCGGGCCTGGAGCGGCACGGTGATCAGGGAGTGGATACCGAAGTCCACGACGCGTCGCGCCCGTTCGGGATCCTGCGCCCGCCAGTGCGGCGCGCCGCTCAGCTCGGGCACCAGCACGGCGTGACCGCTCTGCAGCCCCTGCGCCTGCGGCATGCTCGGCACGAAGGTGATCCGCTCCCCCGCCGGGGTCAGCGGGTGGTCGTCCCGGATCCCGCGTACGGCGATGCGGTCCATGCTCGGGCGCACGTCGCCGTTCGGCTCCTCGCCCTGGCGGACCGCGTCCAGCAGTTCGACGGTGACGAAGTCGGCGAACCGGGGAACCGCGACCTCGGCCAGTTCCTCGGCGGTGCGCACCACGTCCAGCGTGGTGCCGATGCGCACCCCGGCGTCGTAGAGCAGTTCCAGGCGTTCGCGCGCCACCTCGGCCCGTCCCGCCAGGGCGCGCAGCTCCGTGGTGTCCCGCAGCGTCGCCACGCTCCCGGTCGGGGCGGTCGGCCGCAGGTTGACCGCCAGCAGCCGCTCCCCGGCCAGGATCACCTCGTCGGTGACGACCCGGCCCGAGGTGAGCAGCGCGGCGGCCCGCGGGGCCAGCCCGAGTCCGGTGACCGGTCGGCCTTCCCCGTCCTCGGGCAGATCCAGCAGCCGGCGCGCCTCGTCGTTGGCCAGCAGCAGCCGCCCCTCGCCGCTGACGACGACCACGCCCTCCCGGACCGAGTGCAGGACCGCGTCGTGGTGTTCGTACATCCGTGTCATCTCGGCCGGATCCAAGCCGTGGGTCTGCCGCCGCAGTCGCCGGCTCACCAGCGCCGATCCGCTCGTGACCAGCGCGAGCCCGACGACTGCGGAGCCGATCAGCAGCGGCAGTTGCTCGGTCACCCGCTCGTTGATGCTCTGCAGCGTGATGCCGACGGAGACCAGTCCGACGACCTCGCCGTCGGTGTCGAAGACGGGAACCATCGCGTCCACCGCGCGGCCGACACCGGGCGTGTCGTAGGTCTCCTGGTGCACACGGCCCGCGAGCGCCTCGGCGTAGGAGCCGACGACATGCTTGCCGATGAGGTTCGGGTCGGGGTGGGTCCAGCGGATGCCGTTCGTGTCGAACGCGATGATGTAGGCGACCCCGGAGTTCTTCCGTGCCGCTTCCGCCTGCGGCTGGAGCAGGGCGCTGGGATCGGGGGACTTCATGGCGGCCAGCGTCCCCGGGGCGTGCGCGAAGGTCTCGGCGCCGACGAGCGAGCGCTCCTTGGCCTCCTGCAGGCTCGCGCTCCGGGCCTGCAGCACGAGGGCCGTCACCGCGGCGATCACCAGCAGCACGACGACGGCCACCTGCAGGATGAAGACCTGGCCCGCGACGCTGTGCACATTCAGCGCGGAAGGCCGACGGATCGAGGGGCGCCGTGATCTGGACCTGTCCATGCAGCAAGTATTGGCCGTCAATGTTGGTTGGCCTCCCCTCCTGTCGGATCTCCACATGACGGCCCAATGGCCCGCCCACCTGCCGGAGGGGCCGCAACAGCAGGTGGGCGGGCGTTCTGGGGCGGGGTCAGTGCGTGGGACCGACCTCGAGCTTGTTCTGCAACCAGGTGTGGAACTCGCCGATGTGGTGCTCGCTGGGCACCAGGACGCCGCCCTTGGCGTACGCCTTCGAGCTCATCGCCGGCTGGGTGCGCTCGCAGGCGTCGAAGTCCTGCTGGTTGACCCGGTGGAAGAGCTCGACGGACCGGCTGACGTCCTTGCCGCTCTCCACGACATGCGGCAGATACAGCCAGTCGCACTCCACGACCGTGCGGTCCTCGGCCATCGGGAACATCCGGTGGAAGATGACGTGGTCGGGCACGAGGTTGATGAAGACCTGCGGCCGGACGGTGATGGCGTAGTAACGGCGGTCCTGATCCTCGGCCACACCCGGAATGCGGTCCAGGCCCTCGGAACCGTCGACGGTGAAGCCCCGCACCTCCTCGCCGAACTCGGCACCGTGGCCGACGTAGTACTGGGCGGCGAAGCCGTCCGCGAACTCCGGCAGCACCTCGGTGAGCTCGGGGTGGATCGTGGCGCAGTGGTAGCACTCCATGAAGTTCTCGATGATGAGCTTCCAGTTCGCCTTCACGTCGTAGACGATCCGCCTGCCGACCGAGAGGTTCTCGATGTCGTAGTGCTCGATCGACTCGGCGTCGCCCAGCCGCGCGACGACATCGCCCTGCACGTCCGCCTCGAAGGACGGCGGCTCGTCGGCGAGGCACACCCACACATAGCCGAGCCACTCCCGCACATGGACGTTGACCAGGCCGTACTCGGTCCGGTCGATGTCCGGCATCGAGGTCAGGTTGGGCGCGGCGACCAGTTTGCCGTCCAGGCCGTAGGTCCAGGCGTGGTACGGACACTGGAAGGCCCGCTTGACCTCGCCGGACTCCTCGGTGCACAGCTTGGCGCCGCGGTGCCGGCAGATGTTGAGGAACGCCTTGATCGAGCCGTTCCGCGCGCGGGAGACCAGCACGCTCTCGCGGCCCACCTGGTAGGTGCGGAACGCGCCGGGCTTGTCCAGATCGGCGGCGCGGGCCACGCAGAACCACATGGCCTCGAAGACCCGCTCCTGCTCCTGGGCGAAGACCTCGGGGTCGGTGTAGTACTCGCCGGACAGCGTGGGGATCAGGCTGGGCGGCAGATTCGTGATGGACATCTCGTCACCTTCGGAAAATATCGGTAAGTGTCAGACGCGCACGCGGCGAGGGTCGAACAGGGCGATGGAGTGGTCGGTGGTGCCGGTGGTCGCCAGGTCGGCGAGGATCTCGCCGACGACGGGGACGAACTTGAACCCGTGGCCGGAGAATCCGCAGGCCACCGTCACCTGCGGATGCTCGGGGTGCCGGGCGAGCACGAAGTTCTCGTCCGGGGTGTTGGCGTACATGCAGGCCGCGCCCTTGAGGAAGCGGCCGGGCAGGGTCGGGATGCGCGGGCGCAGGTACTCGGCCATGGCCGCGATCTCGTCCGGGTGGATCCGGCGGTCGAGGTGGTCGGGGTCGCTGGGGACGCCCTTGCGGAAGAAGGCGACCTTGGCGCCGCCGTCGGGGCCGTCCAGCGCGGGGAAGCCGTAGATCTGGGTGCCGTCCGGGTCCTCCCAGATGTAGACCGGGTGCCGTTCGGCGCTGAACGGGCGGATTCCGCCCTCGGGTTGGAACCAGTACATGACCTGGCGCTCCACCGTCACGGACACGCCCAGGTCGGACAGGAGCTTGGGCGCCCACGCCCCGGGTGCGATGACCAGCCGGTCGGCCGTGTAGGCGCCGCGGTCGGTGACCACCCAGGCCTTGCCGCCCGGTCCGTCGGCCTCCCAGCCGAGGACGAGTTCCGCGAAGTGCAGTTCGGCGCCGTGGGCCCGGGCCAGGTCCAGGTGGGCGGTGACGGTCGCCTCGGGCCGGGCGATGCCGGCCCCGCGCTCGTAGAAGGCGACGTCCTCGGCCGCCGGGTTGAAGGTGGGGAAGCGGCGCCGGATGTCGGCGGCGCCCAGGACCTCGTGGTCCAGTCCCCACTCGTGGGCGCTGCGCAGGGTGCCGGTGAAGGCCTCGCTCCCCTCACGGCCGATCATGAGGCCGCCGGTCTCGGTGAAGACCTCGCGGCCGGAGTCGGCCGCCAGCTTCTGCCACAGTTCGCGGGCGCGCAGCAGCAGCGGCACGTAGGCCGGGTCCTCGAAGTAGGCCTGTCGGTAGATACGGGAGCCGCCGTGGCTGGAGCCGAGGGCGTGGGCGGGGCCGAAGCGCTCGATGCCGAGCACTCGCTGACCGCGGGCGGCGAGGTGATAGGCGGCTGCGCTGCCCATACCGCCCAGGCCGATGACGATCACGTCGTACGAAGTGGCCATGTGTTCGTCTCCTGGGAATCTTGCCGATGAGGGTGTGGTGCTGCCGGTGCTCGGGGCCCGTTCAGCGGCGGATGCGCGGCATCCCGGGGTCGAAGAGGGGTTCGGCGGCGGTGACGGGCGGTCAGTGGCCGCGGGCGATCCACTCGTCGAGGTGGGGCGCCTCGGCCCCGATCGAGGTGGTGGGGCCGTGGCCGGTGTGAACGGTGGTGTCGGCGGGGAGGGTGAGCAGTCGGTCGCGGATGGAGGCGATGATGGTGTCGAAGTCCGAGAAGGACCGGCCGGTGGCTCCGGGGCCGCCCTGGAAGAGGGTGTCGCCGGAGAACAGGGCGCTCAGCTCGGGCACGTACAGGCACACGGAGCCGGGAGAGTGCCCGGGCGTGTGCAGCACCCGCAGTTCGACGCCGGCCACGATCAGGTCCTCGCCGTCGATCAGCTCCCAGAAGCCGGGCACCCTCGGGGCGTGCGCCGTCTTCCACAGCACGGCGTCGGCCGGGTGCAGCAGGATCGGCGCGCCGTAGCGGGCGGCGAGGGCCGGGGCGGCGCCCACGTGGTCGTTGTGGGCGTGGGTGCAGACGACGGCGACCAGGCGCCGGTTGCCGACGGCGGCGGCGATCACGTCGACGTCGTGCGCGGCGTCGATCACCAGGACCTCGTCGTCGTTGCCGATCAGCCAGACGTTGTTGTCGACCTCCCAGCGGCCGCCGTCCAGTTCGAAGGTGCCGGAGGTGACGAGGCGTTCGATGCGCGCGGTCACAGGAGCACCACCGAGCGCAGTACGTCGCCGTGGTGCATCTTGGCGAACGCGTCCTCCACGTCGTCCAGGGAGATCGTCTCGGTGACGAAGCCGCCCAGGTCGAAGCGGCCCTGGAGGTAGAGGTCGATCAGGGCGGGGAAGTCGCGGGAGGGCAGGCAGTCGCCGTACCAGGAGGACTTCAGGGCGCCGCCCCGGCCGAAGACGTCCAGCAGGGGCAGGTCGAGGGTCAGCTCCGGGGTGGGGACGCCGACCAGGACGGCGGTACCGGCCAGGTCGCGGGCGTAGAAGGCCTGCTTGAAGGTCTCGGGTCGGCCCACCGCGTCCACGACGACGTCGGCGCCGAAGCCGCGGGTGAGCTCACGGATCGCCGCGACGGCGTCGGTCCGGGAGGAGTCGACGGTGTCGGTGGCGCCGAACTGTTCGGCCCACTTCAGCTTCCGCTCGTCGACGTCCACGGCGATGATGCGGGAGGCGCCGGCGACCTTGGCGCCTGCGATCGCGGCCATGCCCACGCCGCCGCAGCCGATCACCGCGATCGAGTCGCCGCGGCCCACGCCGCCGGTGTTGACCGCGGCACCGAATCCGGCCATCACCCCGCAGCCGAGCAGACCGGCCGCGGCGGGCGAGGCGGCCGGGGCGACCTTGGTGCACTGGCCGGCGGCGACGAGGGTCTTCTCGGCGAAGGCGCCGATGCCGAGGGCCGGGGACAGCGGGGTGCCGTCGGCCAGGGTCATCGGCCGGGTCGCGTTGTGGGTGGCGAAGCAGTACCACGGCTTGCCCTTGCCGCAGGCCCGGCAAGTGCCGCACACCGCACGCCAGTTGAGGACGACGAAGTCGTCGGGCGCGACATCGGTGACGCCTTCGCCCACCGCCTCGACGACACCCGCGGCCTCATGGCCGAGCAGAAAGGGGAACTCGTCGTTGATCCCGCCCTCCCGGTAGTGCAGGTCGGTGTGGCAGACGCCGCAGGACTGCACCCGCACCAGCGCCTCACCCGGGCCGGGGTCCGGCACCAGGATGGTCTCCACCGAGACCGGTGCGCCCTTCTTCCGGGCGACTACGGCCCGTACCTCGTGTGTCACGGTCGATCTCCTCGCAGAGGGACGGCCGAGCGCGTAGGTTGCATATTGCGCAACCTTCTTCACCATGAGCAACGGCCGCCCAAACTGTCTCCTCGCGGACATCCACTGTCAAGAGATTGGTCGGGCGAACTTCCCAAGAAGACCCGGGCGCCCGGCCCTCCACGCACCACCTCTTGACCGCCCGGTCGTCCACAGTGGAGCATGTTGCGTATCACTCATCGCGTTTCGCAATACGCACCAGACGACCGGAGGATGGCATGTCTCCCCGACCGCAGCCCGGCAGCGAGTTCGTCCTCACCCTTTCGTGCCCCGACCAGGCCGGCCTCGTCCACGCCGTGACCAGCTTTCTCGTGGACCACTCCGGCAACATCCTGGAGAGCCGGCAGTTCGACGACCGGCTGCAGGACCGCTTCTTCATGCGGGTGCACTTCGACGTCTCGGACCCCGGCGTCTCGCTGCAGGACCTGCGCACCGACTTCGGCCCGGTCAGCCGGACGTACGGGATCGACTGGCAGCTGCACGACGCCTCGACCCCGACGCGCACGCTGATCATGGTGTCGAAGTTCGGCCACTGCCTGAACGACCTGCTCTTCCGCAAGTCCACGGGCGCGCTCAACATCGAGATCCCGGCGATCGTCTCCAACCACCGCGAATTCGAGGCGCTGGCACAGAGCTACGGCATCCCCTTCCACCACATCCCGGTGACCAAGGAGACCAAGGCGCAGGCCGAGGCACGGCTGCTGGAGCTCGTGGACGAGCTGGACATCGACCTGGTGGTGCTGGCCCGCTACATGCAGATCCTCTCCGACGACCTGTGCAAGCAGCTCGACGGCCGGGCCATCAACATCCACCACTCCTTCCTGCCGAGCTTCAAGGGGGCCCGGCCGTACGTCCAGGCACATCAGCGTGGTGTGAAGCTCGTCGGGGCCACGGCGCACTACGTCACGCCCGACCTCGACGAAGGCCCGATCATCGAGCAGGACGTCGTGCGCGTGGACCACTCGCGCGACCCTGACGAGCTGGTCACCATCGGCCGCGATGTCGAGGCCCAGGTACTCGCCCGCGCCGTGGAGTGGCACAGCCAGAGCCGGGTTCTCGTGAACGGGAACTGCACAGTGGTCTTCCGCTGACGAACGGCCGGCCTTAGTGTGCGAAGTCCACTCCCCGCGCCCCCCTCGCCGCACACCGGCAATCGCACTACAGTTGCGCCATGGGCAACCACATTGCAGATGGCGAAACAACAGGCCCTCCGCCGAGCGGGGTGCAGTCCGTCGACCGGGCCGTCAGCGTCCTGGAGATCCTGGCCCAGCGCGGCGAGGCGGGTGTCAGCGAGGTGGCCGCGGAACTCGACGTCCACAAGTCGACCGCGTTCCGTCTGCTCGGGGCGCTGGAGGCACGCGGTCTGGTCGAGCAGACCGCCGAGCGGGGCAAGTACCGGCTCGGCTTCGGGCTCGTGCGCCTGGCCGGCGCGGTCACCGGCCGACTCGACATCACCCAGCAGAGCCGGCCGGTGTGCGAGCGGCTCAGCGAGGAGATCGGCGAGACCGTCAACGTCGCGGTCCTGCAGGAGCACTACGCGGTCAACCTCTACCAGGTACGCGGCCCGGGCGCGGTGGGCACGCACAACTGGGTCGGGAAGCTCACGCCGGTGCACGCCACGTCGAGCGGCAAGATCCTGCTGGCCCACCTGCCGGAGAAGGAGCGCACCGACGTGCTCGCGGCGTCGGGGACGCAGAAGCTCACGCCGCACACCCTGACCGTCAGGGCGAAGCTGGAGAAGGACCTCGCCGAGGCGCGGGAGCGCGGATACGCGGTGGCGCTGGAGGAACTCGAGATCGGGCTGCACGCCATGGCGGCCCCGATCCGCTCCCGGGACGGTGACGTCATCGCCGCCCTCAGCGCCTCCGGCCCCACGTACCGCTTCACCGAGGAGCGCATCCACGAAGTCGGGCCCGTGCTGATCGGCGGCGCGCAGGAGGTCAGCCGCCGGATGGGCTACCTGGGCTGAGCCGGGGTGCTCATCCCCCCAGCGGCGACGGCGCCGACGCCTCCGCCTCCATGCCCCAGCGCGCCGTCACCCGTACCGCGTCGAGCGTCGAGGCGACATCGTGCACCCGCAGGCACCACACGCCCTGCGCCGCGGCGAGAACGGACACGGCGGTGGTCGCGGCGTCACGCTGCCGCGGCGGACGCGGTTGTCCCGTCGTCCGGTCGGCCAGCAAGTGGCCCAGGAACGACTTGCGTGACGCGCCCACGAGGACGGGGTGGCCCAGGGCACGGACCGCCCCGAGGCGGCCCAGCAGCTCCCAGTTGTGCTCGGGTGCCTTGGCGAAGCCGAGGCCGGGGTCGATGATCAGGCGGCCGGGCCCGATCCCCGCCTCCAGCGCGGCCTCGATCCTCAGGCGGAGCTCGTCGAGCACGTCGCCGACGACGTCGTCGTAGCGGGCGTTCGCCTGCATGCCGGCGGAGTGCCCACGCCAGTGCATCATCACGTACGGCGTGCCCGCCCGGGCCACCAGCGGCAGCATCGCGGGGTCCGCGAGGCCCCCCGAGACGTCGTTGACCAGCCGGGCGCCCGCGTCCAGCGCGCGGGCGGCGACCTCTGCCCGCATGGTGTCGACGCTGACGATCGCGCCCGCCGCGGCGAGTTCCCGGACCACGGGCAGGACGCGGCGCAGCTCCTCCTCCACGGGCGGGCGCGCCGCGCCGGGGCGCGTCGACTCACCGCCCACGTCCACGATGTCCGCTCCCTGTTCGAGCAGCGCGAGCCCGTGCGCGACGGCCGCGTCCGCGGCGAACGACAGCCCGCCGTCGGAGAAGGAGTCCGGGGTGACGTTCACGACGCCCATGACCAGCGTCCGGCCGGGCCGCGGCAGCCCCTGTGGGTGGAGTTCGGGCGTTCCCGGGTGGGGAGGGGTGGTGGCGTGGGTCGTGGTGGTCACGAGCGTCCGACTTTCGATGCGTATCAGGAAACCTACGGAAGGAAGCCCTGTGGGAGCCCCTCGGCGAAGCTCCCACAGGGGCGGCGGGATGTCCCCGCCGAGGTCGGTCAGATGTACTCGTCGCCGCGTCGAGCAGCCAGTCCGCCAGACAGCCGGCGAACGTCAGGCGCACCAGGACCCAGAATCCGCCCCTGAGGACGTCCCGGGCGACCAGGACGACCTGCGTGCGGCCCAGGGTCGTCCGGGCGCGGGGGCCGTGACGAGGAGCGCGCACTACCGTTGCCAGGTACAGCCCCCTGCGGGTGCGTGGGGGAATGGGATGGTGGTGTCGGGTCCTCGTACCGCGTTGAACCAGCGGCGGCAGCCCGCCGCATGGCTCCAGCGCTCGGCGAAGGGGCCATTGGTGTTGTCGCGGAAGAAGAGGTAGCGGGGCCCACTCCTCGTCGGTGAGGGACGCCGGGTCCTGCGGGTCCGGCACGCTCACGCGGCGCCGGCGTTCCTCTCCGCGGCCTCGACGACGTTGGCGAGCAGCATCGCCCGGGTCATGGGGCCCACTCCGCCGGGCATGGGCGCGAGCCATCCGGCGACCTGGGCGGCGTCCGGGTGGATGTCGCCGACCAGACCCTGGTCGGTGCGGGTGATGCCGACGTCCAGGACCGCCGCGCCCGGGCGCAGCATGTCCTTGGTGACCAGCCCGGGCGAGCCGGCGGCCGCGATGACGATGTCCGCCTCGCGCACGTGCCAGGCCAGGCCCTTGGTGCCGGTGTGGCACAGGGTCACGGTGGAGTTCTCGGAGCGGCGGGTGAGGAGGAGGCCGATGGGGCGTCCGACGGTGATGCCGCGGCCGATCACGCACACCCGCGCTCCGGCGAGGGGTACGTCGTGGCGGCGGAGCAGTTCGACGATGCCGCGCGGGGTGCACGGCAGCGGGGCCTCGACCCCGAGGGTGAGCCGGCCGAGGTTGACGGGGTGCAGGCCGTCGGCGTCCTTGGCCGGGTCCATGCGCTCCAGTACGGGGCCCGCGTCCAGGTGGCGCGGCAGCGGGAGCTGGACGATGTAGCCGGTGCAGGCCGGGTCGGCGTTGAGTTCGTCGATCGTCTCCTCGACCTGCTGCTGGGAGGCGTCGGCGGGCAGGTCCCGGCGGATGGACGCGATTCCGACCTGGGCGCAGTCGCGGTGCTTTCCGGCCACGTAGGCGTGGCTGCCGGGGTCGTCGCCGACCAGGACGGTGCCCAGACCCGGCGGGCGGCCGACGGTGGCGCTCAACTTGGCCACGCGCTCCGCGAGTTCCCGGCGGATCTCGGCGGCGGTCGCCTTGCCATCGAGCAGCTGTGCGTTCACCGGCGTGCTCCTTTCGCTTTCGACCACTGACTGGCTGACATCTAACCGATCTGACATCTAACTGATATACGAGTTAGTGAATCCTGGTAGATCAGGCCTGTCAAGGATCGGGGAGAGTCTTTGTCGGCCGCACGAAAGTCGCTTGAGTGAGTGCGACCCCCTTGACCGCCACCCCACTGCCATATAGCGTGCTTGCAACTAGTATATCAGTTGCGTGTCACCCTGAAGGAGGCCGCCATGGCAGAGGTTCCGCCCCAGGCGAAATGCGTCGTGATCGGGTCCGGCATCGTCGGCAACAGCCTGGTCCATCACCTGGCCCGGCTCGGCTGGCGCGACATCGTGCAGATCGACAAGGGCCCGCTGCCCAACCCCGGTGGCTCGACCGGTCACGCCTCCAACTTCATCTTCCCCGTCGACCACTCCCGCGAGATCACCGATCTGACGCTGGACTCGGTGCGGCAGTACAAGGAGCTGGGCGTCTTCACCGAGTCCGGCGGCTTCGAGATCGCGCGCACCGAGGAGCGCATGGAGGAGCTGCGCCGCCGGATGTCCAGCGCCAAGGCCTGGGGCATCGAGGCGGAGCTGGTCTCTCCCGCGTTCGTCAAGGAGAAGGTGCCGTTCATCGAGGAAGACCAGTTCATCGGCGCCTTCTGGACGCCGAGCGTCGGCGTCGTCGACTCCCTGCGGGCCGGCACGATCATGCGTGACGGCGCCATCGCGAGCGGCGCGCTGACCAGCGTGCCCAACGTCGAGGTGGTCGGCCTGGACGTCGAGGACGGGCGGATCCGCCGGGTGCGCACGAACAAGGGCGACATCGAGGCCGAGTACGTCGTGATCGCCTGCGGCGTGTGGAGCCCGAAGATCGGCGACATGGCCGGCATCAGCATCCCGCTGACCCCCGCCGTCCACCAGATGATCTCCGTCGGCCCCTGCCCGCAGCTGTCCGGGCTGCCCGGCGAGATCAACTTCCCGATCGTCCGGGACATGGACACCTTCTGCTACGAGCGCCAGCACGGCGCGGACATGGAGGTGGGGTCCTACGCCCACCGGGCGATCCTGCACGAGCCGGAGGACATCCCGAGCATCGAGCAGGCCAAGCTCAGCCCCACCGAGATGCCGTTCACCTCCGAGGACTTCGACCCGCAGCTCGAGCAGGCCTACGAGCTGATGCCCGAGCTGCTGGGTGCCGAGGGCGCGGAGATCCGGTACGCGATCAACGGCCTGCTGTCGCTGACCTGCGACGGCAACCCGATCCTCGGCGAGAGCGACGTCAAGGGGCTGTGGACGGCGGCCGCGGTGTGGATCAAGGAGGGCCCGGGCGTCGGCCGCGCGGTCGCGGAGTGGATGGTCCAGGGCCACAGCGAGATCGACATCGCGCACAGCGACATCGCCCGTTTCTACCCCCACCAGAAGCGCCGCGAGCACACCCGGCTGCGCACCACCGAGTCGTTCATCAAGACCTACGGGATCATCCACCCCGCCGAGCAGTACGAGTCCGACCGCGGGCAGCGGCTCTCCCCGATGTACGACTCGGAGAAGAAGCTCGGTGCCGCCTTCTTCGAGGCGGTCGGCTGGGAGCGGCCGCAGTGGTACGAGTCCAACGCCGACCTCCTCGAGGTGTACGGCGACCGCGTGATGCCGCGCGAGCACGAGTGGGACGCGCGCTGGTGGAGCCCGATCATCAACGCCGAGCACCTGCGGATGCGCGAGGCCGCCGGCGTCATCGACCTGACCGCCTTCGCGATGTTCGACATCACCGGTTCCGGCGCGCTGGACGCCGTGCAGCGCACCTGCGTCGCGCAGTGCGACGTGCCGGTCGGCAAGGTGATCTACACCCCGGTGCTCGACCGCAAGGGCGGGTTCATCTCCGACCTCACCGTCATGCGCCTGGGTGAGAACCACTTCCGGGTCGTCACCGGCGGCGCGCACGGCATGGCGGACAAGAAGTGGTTCGCCGACCAGCTCGGCGACGACGCCTCCATCGAGGACCTCACCGACCAGGTCTCCACGATCGGCCTGTGGGGCCCGCGGGCCCGCGACATCCTGTCGCAGCTCACCGACGCGGACGTGTCCCACGAGGGCTTCAAGTTCCTCAGCTGCCGCGAGATCGACCTCGGCGGCATCCCCGTGCTGGCCTCCCGGATCTCCTACGTCGGCGAGCTCGGCTGGGAGCTGTACGTCTCCTTCGACCAGGCCGCGGCGGTGTGGGACAAGCTGCTCGCGACGGGCGCGCCGTACGGCACCCGCCCGGTCGGCATCGGCGTCTACGTGACCACCGCGCGGATGGAGAAGGGCTACCGGGCCTTCGGCCACGAACTCGACGCCGAGCGCACCATCGTCGAGGCCGGCATGCAGCGGCCGAAGGTGAAGGGCGCCGACTTCATCGGCAAGGAGGCCTACCTCGAGCAGCGCGCGAGCGAGCCCGCGGCGGTGCTGTGCACGCTGGCCGTCGACGACCACACGTCGGCGTCCGGGGTGAAGCGGTACATGCTCGGCGGCGAGCCGATCCTCAACCGCTCCGGCGAGGCGCTCGTCGACGGGCACGGGCACCACCCCTACGTCACCGCGGCCGGCTCGGCCCCCTCGCTGGGCAAGCACCTGCTGATGGCGTACCTGCCGCCCGCGGAAGCACGCGTCGGCAACGAGCTCGCGGTCTCCTACATGGAGGAGCTCTACCCCGTGACCGTGCTCACCAACGACGCCACGCCCCCCTTCGACCCGGACAACGAGCGGATCCGCTGATGGCGGTGCTGTCAGTGCTCGGCACCGTCGAGACCATGAAAGGTGAACGATGACGAACGTATTGGTCTGCATCAAGCGGGTCCCCGACTCCTCCGGTGAGGTCCTGCTCACCGACGACCAGCAGGGCGTCGACGGGAGGTACGTCGGCTTCACCGTGAGCAACCACGAGAGCTGTGCGGTCGAGCTGGCGGTCCAGACCGCCGAGGCGACCGGCGGCACGGTCACGCTGCTGACCGTCGGCCCGTCCGAGGCCGCCGAGCAGCTGCGGGACACACTGGCGCTCGGCTGCCACGCCGCCGTACTGGTGGAGGCGGAGCCGACCCGGCTGGGCCCGGCCGACGTGGCCCGGGAGATCGCCCACGTCGTACGCGAGAAGGAGGCCGCGGGCACGACGTACGACCTGATCCTGCTCGGCAACGACGCCGCCGACAGCGGCGACTTCCAGGTGGGCATCCGGCTGGCCCACGCGCTCGGCCGGCCGGTGGTCAACGGCGTGTCGACGGTCGAGGTGGCCGACGGCCACCTGACCGCCCGGGGCGACGGCCCCGACGGTGAGGAGACCTACTCGCTGCCGCTGCCCGCGGTCGCCACCCTGCTCGAGGGCGGGGTGGAGCCGCGCTATCCGACGCTGAAGGGCCGGATGGCGGCCAAGAAGGTCCAGATCGAGACCCGGGCGCTGGCGGCCGAGCCCGCCGGAGCCAGCCGGGTGCGGCTGCTGCTGCCCCCGCCCGCGCCGTCGACGGTCGAGGTGCTGGGCGAGGGCCCGGAGGCGGCCGGCGCGGTCGCCGACCTGTTCGCAAAGCTGGGGGTGACCCGATGATTCTGGTGCTGATCGAGACCGAGAACGGCACCGCGAGCGAGATCTCGCTGGAGACGCTCGCCTTCGCCCGGTCGCTGGCGGCCGAGGGCGGCGGCATCGCCATCCGCGCGGTCGTGGTGGGCGCGGTCGAGGACCGCGACGCGCTGGCGGCCGAGCTCGGCACGCACGGCGCGGCCGAGGTCCAGCACGCGGTGGGCGACGCGTTCACGGCGTACTCCGGGGCCGCCTGGGCGGCGGCACTGCAGGCGATCCGCGAATCGACCCGCTCCGTCGTGATCACCGCCGCGGGCTCGCCCCGGGGCAACGAGGTGCTGGCGCATCTGGCCGCCCGGCTCGACGTGCCCATGGCCGCCAACGCGACCGCGTTCCACGGCCTGGCGCCGTTCGTGGTGACCCGGCAGGTGGTCGGCGGGGCGGCCCTGGAGGAGATGAAGCTCGACCAGCGGCCCGCCATCTTCACCGTCGCCGGCCACTCGTGGTCCGTGTCGCCGGTCGAGGGCGCGTCGCCCGCCGCCTGGGTGGAGGTGACCCCCGAGGTCGCCGAGGCCGACCTGGTGGCGCGGGTCGTGTCGACCGGCACCAAGGAGGTCGACCACTCCGACTCGCTGAAGTCCGCCAAGGTCGTCGTCGGCGCCGGGCGCGGCGCGGGTGGTGCGGACGGCTTCGGCGCGGTCACCGAGCTCGCCGAGCTGCTCGGCGGCGCGGTCGGTGTCTCCCGGGTGGTCACCTCGCTGGGCTGGCGGCCCCACCACGAGCAGGTCGGCCAGACCGGCTCCCGGATCAGCCCGGACCTGTACGTCCCGTGCGGGATCTCCGGTGCCATCCAGCACTGGGCCGGCTGCGCGTCGTCGAAGACGATCCTGGCGATCAACACCGATCCCGAGGCTCCGATGATGACCAAGGCGAACTACGCCGTGGTGGGCGACATGCACGAGGTCCTCCCCGCGGTCATCGAGGAGCTCAAGTCGCGCGGGGTGAGCGGGTGAGGCCCGTGGCCGACGGCTGCTGAGTGACTCGCGGCAGACAGGCTCTGACACCGCGAGGCAGCTCATCGCCCTGGAGCGAGGCTGCGGCGCCCGCAGGGGATGCCGCAGCCTCCTCCGTTCCGTCCACCCGTTCCGTCCACCGTGGGAAAGCCGGATCCGCGCCCACGGATCCGCACCCACATGCAGCTTTGCCGGCCGGCGTACAAGGCTCCGCCACGACCCCCGGCCAGAAGACCGTCCCTGAGGAGCCCTGATGCAGATCTTCGCCCTGGTGGCGTCGCTGGCGCTCACGCTGGCCGCCCTGTTCGTCCTGGTCCCCGCTGTCCGGAGCATGCTCCGGGTGATCCGGATGGGCCAGCCCGCGAGCCCGAGCCGCACCGGCGATCCGGTCGCTCGTACGGTCACCATGCTCAAGGAGACCGTGCTGCACACCCGGATGCTCCAGTGGACCTGGGTCGGCATCATGCACTGGTTCGTGTTCGCGGCGTTCCTCTTCCTGAGCACCGCGGTGGTGGGTGCCTACGTCCAGCTCTTCGACCCCGAGTGGGCGTGGCCGATCGTGGGCCACTGGTATCCCTTCGAGTGGTTCAGCGAGTTCATCGGCGCGCTGAGCACGGTCGGCATCGTCTGGCTGATCGTCTACCGGCAGAAACACCACCCTCGCAGCGAGGGCCGTAAGAGCCGGTTCTTCGGCTCGACGTTCTGGCAGGCCTACTTCGTGGAGTACCTGGCCCTGCTGGAGGGTGCGGCGATCCTGTTCATCCGGGGCGCGGAATACCACCTCGTCGACCCCGAGCACGCGACCCGCGCGCACTTCCCCCTCTCCTCCTGGATCGGTGAAGCGCTCTACCCCGCCGGCCAGAGCGCCAACGAGAATCTCGTCTACTTCATCGCGTTCTTCAAGATCGCGCTGGCGATGGTCTGGCTGATCGTCATCGGCCGCAACCTGACCATGGGCATCGCCTGGCACCGGTTCACCGCCTGGTTCAACATCTGGTTCAAGCGTGAGTCCTCGGGCCGTACGGCGCTGGGCGCTCTCAAGCCGCTCGCCGTCGACGGCAAGGCGATCACCCTGGAGGACCTCGACGACCTCGACGAGGACGCCGCGCTCGGCGTCGGCGCGATCGAGAACTTCTCCTGGAAGGGCCTGCTCGACTTCACCACCTGCACCGAGTGCGGTCGCTGCCAGTCGCAGTGCCCGGCCTGGAACACCCAGAAGCCGCTCTCGCCGAAGCTGCTGATGAAGGGCCTGCGCGAGCACACCTACCTCAAGGCCGCCGGCCTGGCCGCACACACCGACCGTGCGCTGATCGGCAAGGGCGACGCGGGCGGGGAGTCCTACAACCCCGAGGGCGGCGACTTCGTCGTCGACGCGGACGTGCTCTGGTCGTGCACGACGTGCGGCGCCTGCGTCGAGCAGTGCCCGGTCGACATCGAACACGTCGACCACATCGTCGACATGCGGCGCTACCAGGTGCTGATCGAGTCGAACTTCCCCGCCGAGCTCAACCAGGTCTTCAAGGGCCTCGAGACCAGGGGCAACCCCTGGAACATGGCGGCGAGCGCGCGCATGGACTGGGCCAAGGGCCTGCCGTTCGAGGTCAGGGAGGTCGGCAAGGACCTCGAGTCGCTGGAGTCGGTCGACTGGCTGTTCTGGGTCGGCTGCGCCGGCGCCTACGAGGACCGGGCCAAGAAGACGACCCGCGCGGTCGCCGAGCTGCTCCACATGGCCGGCGTTTCCTTCGGCGTACTCGGCAACAACGAGACCTGCACCGGCGACTCCGCCCGCCGCGCCGGCAACGAGTTCGTCTACCAGGCCCTGGCCCAGCAGAACGTCGAGACCTTCAAGGAGTTCAAGGTGAAGAAGGTGGTCGCGACCTGCGCCCACTGCTTCAACACGCTGAAGAACGAATACAAGGAATTCGGTATCGAGCTCGAGGTCGTCCACCACACGCAGTTGCTCAACCGGCTGGTGCGCGAGGGCCGGCTGAAGCCGGTCGCCCCCGAGCCCGGTACGAACACGCGGTCGATCACCTATCACGACCCGTGCTACCTCGGCCGGCACAACCAGGTCTACAGCCCGCCGCGCGAGCTGCTGTCGGCGCTGCCGGGCGCTACGGTCGTCGAGATGGAGCGCAACTCGGAGCGGTCCTTCTGCTGTGGGGCCGGCGGTGCCCGGATGTGGATGGAGGAGAGCCTCGGAGAGCGGATCAACATGAACCGCAGCACGGAGGCCGTCGGCACCGGTGCCGATCAGATCGTGGTCGGCTGCCCGTTCTGCCGGGTGATGCTCTCCGACGGAGTCACGGCGCTCCAGGCCAAGTCCGAGGCCCGCGAGGAGGTCGAGGTCCTCGACGTCGCACAGATGCTGCTCGCCTCGGTCAAGGCCGGCGAGAGCGCGCCCGAGGCGGAGAAGACACCCGCCGCCGCTCCCACCGCCGCACCCGCCCCGGCCACCCCTGCCACCGCTCCGGCCGAGCCCACCGCCGCCGGCGCCACCGGGACATCGCTGTTCGACGAAGCCCCCGCGAAGCCTGCCTCCGGCGGCTCCCTGTTCGACACACCCACAGCCGAACCGACCGCTCCAGCCACCACAAGCACCTCGCTGTTCGACGAGACACCCGTGGAGGCCCCCGCGAAGCCGGCCTCCGGCGCCTCCCTCTTCGACGAGCCCGCCGCCGAGACGCCCCCCGCACCAACCACCACGGGCACCTCACTCTTCGACCAAACACCCACCCAAGCCACACCCCCCGGCGGCTCCCTGTTCGACACACCCACCGCCGACACACCCTCCGGCGCCTCCCTCTTCGACGAACCCGCCGCCGAGACGCCCCCCGCACCAACCACCACGGGCACCTCACTCTTCGACGTACCGGCCGACGAGGCACCCGAGCCGACAGCCGAAGCCACCGTGAAGCCCACGCCTTCAGGCTCCCTCTTCGACGTCGAGGAGGAGCCGGTGGCCCAGTCCGAGTCGAAGGGCGAGGCCGCACCGGAGCAGCGGGAAGCCCGGGAGAAGCCGAAGGGTCTCTTCGACCTCTGATCGCTCGGCCCGACGAAAATACGCGTGCCCCCATGCCGGCTTCCTGGCATGGGGGCATTGCTCTTCCGGGTGACACAAGCGTGCAGACGGGCGGCGAGCGTGCGGACGGTCAGAGCACGCCGCGGATCTCTCGGGCGAAGCCGGCGATGTGCTCACGGGTGAGGCGCTCGGCGCGGTCGGCGTCGCCGTCAGCGACGGCGTCGAGCAGGTCCGCGTGCTCGACGATGTGGTGTGCGAGGTCGGGAAGCCGATCGATGACCAGGCACCAGATGCGCGTGGCCAGGTTGTCGTAGCGGATCAGCACGTCCTCGAGGTGCGGGTTGTCGGCCGCCTTGTAGATGAGCCGGTGCAGCGACATGTCCGTCCGCATCATCGCGGTGTGGTCACCGAGCGGGCCCTCGAGGCTCCTCACCTCGTCGGCCTTGGCGCGCAGCGCGTCCCGCATGGCGCCGCCGGCGTGGACGGCGGCCCGCCGTGCCGCGAACGGCATGAGCTGCTCGCGGATGTCGGAGATCGCGCCCAGCTCGGTCACGTCGATGGCGGTGGCGAAGGTGCCCCGGCGAGGGTAGGACACCACGAGATGGTCGGTCTCGAGCCGCTTGAGCGCCTCGCGAACGGGTGTGCGTCCAACGCCGATCTCCGCAGCGAGCTGGTTGTCGTTGATCGGCTCGCCGGGCCGGATGTCGAGCATGACCAATCGGTCCCGGAGGCGCTCGTAGGCCTGGTCGGCCAATGACATCGGCGCCGCGTCAGTCACGGGGGAAACCTCGGGACTGGTCATCATTCGGCTGCCTCTTCCTTCGCGCGGCACTGGTGGCATCAGCACCCTCGACTCTGACATACCTCAAATATATCAGCTCGCCGATGATCGAAGTACTGATCAGTACTGATCCGTAGCACCCGGGCCGCGGCCATGACATCGGAAACCAGCCCGACACACAAGGGCCCGGCAGACCGTCGGCGCAGTCTGCCGGGCACTTCGCAGGGGGCCAAGCATCCCTACTTGAGCCAGGATTCCACCTTCAAGCGATTGGCCTCGACCCACTTCTTCGCCGCCGCCTCGGGGGCCATCTTGTCCACCGCGATGTACTTGGCCACGGTGTTCTGGTCGCCGTTCGACCACTTGAAGTTCGCCACCAGGTCATAGGCCGGACTGCCCGACTCGGCGAACTTGGCGCTGACGATCTTGTCCAGGAGGTAGACGGGGTAGTCGCAGGCGACCTTCTCCGCGTCGGCGTCACAGCCGTCCTTGTACTCGGGCAGCTTGACCTTGACGAGCGGCACCTCGGAGACGAACCACTGCGGTTCATAGAAGTAGCCGATCATCCATTCCTTGTCCTTCTCCGCCTTGCGGAAGGCCTGGATGAGCGCGGTCTCACTGCCCGCGTACACGACCTTGAAGTCCAGGTTCAGATTCTTCACCAGGGCCTCGTCGTTGGTGACGAACGACGGGTCACCGTCGAGGAGCTGGCCCTTGCCGCCCGACTCGGAGGTCTTGAACTTGCCCGCGTACTTGTTGAGGTTCTCCCAGTCGGTGATGTCCGGGTGCTCCTTGGCCAGCCACGGCGGCACGTACCAGCCGATGAGGCCTTCGTTGCCGGTCGGGCCGGCCTCGACGGCGGTCTTCTGGTCGGTGATGTACTTCTTCTTCAGGTCGTCGTGGCCCCAGTTCTCGACGATGGCGTCGACCTCGCCCGTCCCGAAGCCCTGCCAGGCGATCTCTTCCTTCAGGTCCTTCTGGACCACCTTGCAGCCGAGTTCGTTCTCCGCGACGTAGGCGATGACGGCCGCGTTGGCCTCGTAACCCACCCACGGGTTGACCGCGAGATTGAGGGTGCCGCACTTGCCGGAGCTGCCCGAGCCCCCGGCCTCCTGGGAGCTGTCACCGACCTTCGCACCGCCGCAGGCGGTGAGGGTGAGGCCGAGGACCGCCATGCCGGCGGCACCGACTCTCCACCGTCTTGCTCGTCTTGCTTGTCTTGCCATGGTCAGTTGCTCCTTACGCGCCGGCACGCCGCGCCGCTGCCTGAGTGATCCGGTCGAACATGACTCCGAGAAGGACGATGGCGAGCCCCGCGGCAAGCCCCTTCCCGTACAACTGTCCCTGCGAGAAGCCGGCCACGACGTCGTAGCCGAGGGCGCCCGCGCCTACCAGGCCGCCCACAACAACCATCGACAGCACATAGATCAGACCCTGGTTGGTGGCGAGGGTCAGGGCACTGCGTGCCATCGGCAGTTGAACCTTGGTGATGATCTGCCAGGTGTTGCACCCGGCGGAGGTGGCCGCCTCCACGGTGGTCTGCGGAACGTTCCGCACCCCGTCCGCGATGATCTTGATCGCGACGGGCGCCGCGTAGACGAGGGCGGCGACGATCGCGGTGAAGCGGGTGGCGCCGAACAGCGCGAGGAACGGCACCAGATAGACGAACGGCGGCATGACCTGGGCCGCGTCGAGCGTGGGCCGCAGGATCCGGTCCACCCGCATGCTGCGGCCCATCCACACCCCGAACCCGAGGCCGAGCACCATCACCAGCACGGTGGCGACGACGGTCGACGCCAGCGTGGTCATGCTGTCCGACCACACGCCCGTGCCCAGCAGCAGGCCCACGCAGACGGCCGCGGTGAGCCCGGCCCGCGGGCCGCCGAGGACCACGCCGAGTCCGATCAGCGCCGCGCCGACCAGCCACCACGGGGAGTCGGTGAGCAGTGACTGGAAGGGGTTGAGCAGTCCGTTGGTGATGGCGTCGCGGAAGGCGTTGGTCAGGCCCGACAGGTTGTCCTGGGCCCAGGTGGTCGCGGTGTCGGCGGCCCGCGCGACGGAGCGGCCGATGCCGCCCTCGCCGGGGAACTCCGCCGCCCATATGTAGGTGTGCGACAGGTAGACCAGGACGGCCGTGACCGCCGCTCCCGCCCCCAGCAGCGGCCGCCGCCAGGTGAGGAAGCGGCTGCCGGAGCGCCGGGCCGCCTCCTCGCGTCCGCTCGCCGCGGTGGTGACCCGGTCGAGGACGATCGCCATGACGACGATGGCGAGGCCCGCGTTGAAGGCCGTGCCGACGTCGAGCGACTGCAGCGCCGTGACGACGGTCTTGCCGAGGCCGGGCGCGTCGATCAGGGCCGCGATGGTCACCATGGCCAGGGCGGCCATGATGGTCTGGTTGACGCCCATCACCACGGTCCGCTTGGACATCGGCAACAGGACCTTCAGCAGCGCCTGCCGCCGCGTCGCGCCCAGCGAGTCGGCCGCCTCGACGGTCGTGGCCGGTACAGAGCGGATGGCGTGCGCGGTGATGCGGATCGCGGGCGGCGCCGCGTAGATCAGCGTGGCGATGGTGGCGGAGGCCGGGCCGATGAGGAAGAACAGGGTCAGCGGGGCCAGGTAGACGAAGGTCGGCATCGTCTGCATGAAGTCCAGGAAGGGTGTCACGATCCGGTTGAACCGGTCGGACAGCCCCGCCCACACACCCAGCGGGATCGCGAACAGCAGCGCCACGAAGACGGCCGAGACGGTGAGCGCCAGGGTGTCCATGCTCTGCTGCCACAGGCCCTGCAGCCCGAGGAAGGTGAAGCCCGCCACGGCCAGCAGCGCGACCCGCCAGTTGCCGACGGCCCAGGAGACATAGCCGGCGATGCCGACGACGCCCAGCCAGCCGATCTGCGGCACCGGGCGGCCATCGGGCGGCTGGGAGATCAACCCCTGGATGAAGGTCACGAGGTTGTCGATGACCAGGCGGATCTCGTTGAAGAAGTAGAGGAAGAGAGGGTTGGAGTTGCGGTTGGCGCCGATCGAGTCGTTGACGTCGTTGAACCAGCGGTGCAGATCGGTGAGGTCCGCCGCCGCCAGGGCCAGGGTGTGCTTGCCGCGCAGGACGGCGAACAGCACCAGCCAGACGACCAGGATCCCGGCGACCACCATGCTCCGGCTGACCCTGCGTACGGGCACGACGGGCGCGGCGGGCTGCGGCGCCTGCGTCTTCTCGGGCCCCTCGGGCTTCTCGGGCCTCTCGGGCTTCTCCACGACGACGGTCATCGCAGGTCGCCTTCCTGCCCGGCGACCACCGCGAGGATCTCCTCGTCGCCGACGATGCCGAGCAGCTTGCCGTTCTCGACGACCTTGACCGGCTTGTCGGCCGCGAGCACCGCCCGCGTGGCCTCCTTCACCACGACGTCCGGACCCAGCTCGGGGCCGTCCAGGGCGTCGCCGTCCTCCGGCGCCCGCATGATCCACCGCAGGGTCAGCACATCACCGCGCGGTACGTCCTTCACGAACTCCCGCACGTAGTCGTCCGCCGGGGCGCCCACCAGTTCGTCGCCGGTGCCGCACTGGACCATCTTGCCGTCGCGCATGATCAGGATGCGATCGCCCAGCTTGAGGGCCTCGGAGAGGTCGTGGGTGATGAACACCATCGTCTTGCCGACCTCGTGGTGCAGGCGGATGACCTCGTTCTGCATGTCGCGGCGGATCAGCGGGTCGAGCGCGGAGAACGGCTCGTCGAAGAAGAGCACGTCGGGGTCGCCGGCCAGCGCACGGGCGAGGCCCACGCGCTGTTGCATACCGCCGGACAACTGGTCGGGGTAGGAGTTCTCGTAGCCCGCGAGGCCGACCAGCTCGACGACCTCCTGGGCCCGCTTGACGCGCTCGGCCTTGCCCATGCCGCGGATCTCCAGCCCGAACGCCACGTTGTCGACGACGCGGCGGTGGGGCAGCAGACCGAAGTGCTGGAAGACCATGGAGAACTTGCGGCGGCGCAGATCGCGCAGGCGTCTGTCGTCGGCCTGGCGGATGTCCTCGCCCTCGAAGACGATCTCGCCCACGGTGGGTTCGATCAGCCGGGTCAGACAGCGCACCAGCGTGGACTTGCCGGAGCCGGACAGGCCCATGACGACGAAGACCTCGCCGGGCGAGACGTCGAAGTGGACGTCGCGTACGGCCGCGGTGCATCCGGTGCGGTCCATGAGCTCGCGGCGGCTGAGGCCGCACAACTCCGCGGAGTCCGGCACCTGGTCGGCCTTCGGCCCGAACACCTTCCACAGCCTGCGCACGGATATGACCGGGGTGGAGCCCGGGTCCTGAGGCGTGCCGCGCCGCTGCGACACCTCGGTCTGTGTGGTCACGTTCGACCTTCTTTCGGCGTTCAGCCGCGGAACCAGTGCTGCGGCCGGGGTTGGATGTTCTGCCAGATGTGTTTGGGCTCTCGGTACTCGTTCAGGCCGGTCGGTCCCAGCTCCCGGCCCACGCCCGAATGCCCGAAGCCACCCCATTCCGCTTGCGGCACATAGGGGTGGTAGTCGTTGATCCACACCGTGCCGTGGCGCAGCCGCCGGGCGACCCGCTGGGCCTTGCCGGCGTCCTGCGTCCACACGGCTCCGGCGAGCCCGTACTCGGTGTCGTTGGCGATGCGTACGGCGTCGTCCTCGTCGGTGAAGCGCTCCACGGTCAGCACGGGCCCGAAGGACTCCTCGTGCACCACGCGCATGTCCTGCCGGCACTCGTCGAGCACGGTGGGCGGGTAGTAGTGGCCGTCTCCCAGCGCCGGGTCGTCGGGGCGTGCGCCGCCGCAGCGCAGTACGGCGCCTTCGGCGAGGCCGGCCGCGACGTACGCCTCGACCTTCGCCAGGTGCTGTGCGGAGATCAGCGCCCCGGTGTCGGCCTCGGCGTCGAAGGGGCCGCCGAGGCGGATCCGCCGGGCCCGGCGGACGACCTCGTCCACGAAGCGGTCGTGCAGACGGTCCTCGACGATCAGCCGGGCGCCGGCCGAGCAGACCTGCCCCGAGTGCAGGAACACGGCCGTGAGGGCGAAGTCGACGGCCGTGGCGAAGTCGGCGTCGGCGAAGACGACGTTGGGGTTCTTGCCGCCGAGCTCCAGCGCGACCTTCTTCACGGTCGCGGCGGCGGTGGCCATGATCCGCTTGCCGGTCTGAAGGCCTCCGGTGAAGGAGACCATGTCCACGGCCGGGTCCTCGGCCAGCGGTGCGCCCACCTCGGGCCCGGTGCCCAGGACGAGGTTCGCGACGCCGGCCGGGATCCCGGCCTCCTGAAGTGCCTTCATCAGCAGGATGGAGGTGGAGGGGGTGAGCTCGCTGGGCTTGAGGACGATGGTGTTGCCGGCCAGGAGCGCCGGAGCGACCTTCCAACTGGCCTGCAGCAGCGGGTAGTTCCAGGGAGTGATGAGCCCGCACACCCCGACCGGCTCGTAGTGGACCCGGCTCACGGCGTCGTCGCGGCCGGTGTCGATCACGCGTCCGGCGTCGGTGCCCGCGAGGCCGCCGTAGTAGCGGAAACAGGAGACGACGTCGGCGATGTCGTACTCGCTCTCCACCAGCCGCTTGCCGGTGTCCAGCGACTCGGCGCGGGCGAAATCCTTGGCGTCGCGCTCGAGGATGTCGGCGGTGCGCAGCAGCAGTGCGCCGCGCTCGCGCTCGGGGGTGTTCGGCCAGTCGCCCGTGTCGAAGGCGCGGCGGGCCGCCGCGATCGCCGCCTCGGTGTCGGGGCGTGTCGCTTCCGAGACGGTTGCCGCGAGCGTGCCGTCAGCGGGGCACCGGATCTCCCGGTGACCGCCGGCCACCGGATCCCGCCATTCGCCATCCACATACAGGTCTGCCACGCGACGAGCCTTTCAATGGAAATTCGTTGCGCATCGTGCACCCGATTGCTTGTGGTGGAACACAGTGTCGAATGGGCAGACCGGCGTCAAGGGGTTGACTGATGACGTTTTCGCCGGTGCGCCGTTACCTACCCACCCTTGACCGCAAGAAGTGTCGAGCCGACCATGTTGCGTATCACTCACCATGTTGTGCAATACGCACCGACGGAGGCCGCCCATGTCACCCCGACCCCGCCCTGGCCGTGAGTACGTCCTGACCCTCTCCTGTCCCGACAGCGCGGGACTGGTACACGCCGTGAGCGGCTTTCTCGTCAGGAACTCCGGAAACATCCTGGAAAGCCAGCAGTTCGACGATCGACTTCAAGGTCGTTTCTTCATGCGGGTCCACTTCGACGTTTCCGATCCGAACGTCGAGCCGGCACATCTGCGTGACCGGTTCGGGCCCGTCGCCCAGGCCCACGACATGTCCTGGACCCTGAGCGAGGCGGCCACGCCGACCCGGACGCTGATCATGGTGTCCAAGTTCGGCCACTGCCTGAACGACCTGCTCTTCCGCAGGCGCACCGGCGCCCTCAACATCGAGATCCCGGCGATCGTCTCCAACCACCGGGACTTCGAGTCACTCGCCGAGACGTACCAGATCCCCTTCCACCACATCCCGGTGACCAAGGAGACCAAGCCCGAGGCGGAGGCGCGGCTGCTGGAGCTGGTGCGTGAGCTGGACATCGACCTGGTGGTACTGGCCCGCTACATGCAGGTCCTCTCCGACGACCTGTGCAAGCGGCTGGAGGGCAAGGCCATCAACATCCACCACTCCTTCCTCCCCAGCTTCAAGGGAGCGCGCCCGTACAACCAGGCCTACCAGCGCGGAGTCAAGCTCGTCGGCGCGACGGCGCACTTTGTGACGCCGGACCTGGACGAGGGCCAGATCATCGAGCAGGACGTGGTCCGGGTGGACCACTCGCTCGACCCACGCGACCTGGTCACGGTCGGGCGGGACGTGGAGGCGCAGGTGCTCGCGAACGCGGTCAAGTGGCACAGCGAGAGCCGTGTGATGGTGGACGGCAACCGCACGGTGGTCTTCCGCTGAGTCGTATACGGCCCCGGGCGCGCCGTCCCCCGGTCACAACTGCCGCCGGAGGAAGGCGATGAGCGCGGCCGTGAGTTCCGCGGGGGCGTCCTCCTGGACGAGATGGCCCGCGCCGGCGATGGGTTCGAAGCGCGCACCGGGGATCAGAGCGGCGAGCTCACGCCCCTTCGCGACCGGGATCCAGGTGTCGTCCTCACCCCAGCAGACGAGCGCGGGGATGCCGATCTCGCCGTAACGGCCCTGGATCTCATCGGTGTAGCGCTGGTCGGCCTGGGCGATCTGCCGGTAGAAGGCAGCTTGGCCGGGGCCGTCCAGCCAGGGCTCGACGAGCCGTTCGAGGACCGCGGGGTGCAGACCGGGGCTGCTGGCGGAGGTGACGTACTCACGCACCAGGGCGGTGTGGAGTGTGGTCGGCAACCGCTCGAATACGTCGGCGTGTTCGCCGACGAGCCGGAAGAACGGGGACCCCCACGGTGCCAGCGCGACCGGATCCACCAGAGCGAGGGCCCGGTAGCGAGCGCCGTGCAGCAGGTGCGCCCGCAGGGCGACGGCGCCGCCGAAGTCGTGGGCGACCACGAGTGGTTCCACGAGGCCCCAGTGGTCCAGGAGCTCGGTGAAGACACGGCCCTGGGCCGCCAGGGACACATCCTGTCCCGCGGCCTTCTCGGAGGTTCCGTAGCCGGGCATGTCCCAGACGAACACCTGGTGGTGGCGAGTGAGCGAGCGGGCGACTGCGCGCCACACGTACGACGAGAAGGGGGTGCCGTGCAGCAGGACGACCGGTGGCCGGCCGGGCTCCCCCAGTTGGTCCCAGCGGACGTCACCCGATGAGCTGTTGAAGGTTCGGGTCAGCTTCCAGTCGATGTCCGTTGCCATCCTTCTCCCGGTTCAGGCGCCCAGCCGTTCCAGCAGCGCGCGGCGCCACCGCTCCGTCTCGGCGATCTGGTTGAACGTGAACAGGTGCAGGCCGGCCACGCCCGCCGAGGATGCGGTGAGGGCCTCCTCGGTGCGGGTCAGCAGCCGCTCGGGGGCATACCCGCCCGGGGCCGCGAAACGCACGAACCACGAGGCGTGTTTCGTCAGGAAGCGCGTCGACTCCCCCACCCCGATCTTCGTGGCCATCGCCAGCAGCTTCGCCCGCTGCACGGGCCCGGCGACGCCCACATGGACCGGCAGGGTGACGTCCCGGCGCCGTATACGAGCGAGCCACTCCCCCAGCACCCGTGGGTCGAAGCACAGGTTGCTCACGATGTACGTGGCGTGCTCGCGCTTGTCCCACATCGACTGGATGGTGACGTCGTCGTGGATGAGGGGATGGCTCTCGGGGTAGCCGGTGACGCCGACGCGGGCGAAGGGGCTGCCCAGCTCGCTCAGTGCGCGCAGCACCGGCAGCGCCCCGTCGTAGGCCCCGGCGGGCGGGTCGGAGTCGCCGGCCGGGACGAAGACGTCGTCCACGCCCGCCTCGGTCAGCCGGCCCGTGACCTCCTTCAGGTGCAGGTCGTCCCGCAGCAGCCGCGCCGGCACATGCGGAACGACCCGGTAACCGTGCGCGGCGAGCCGGTCGGTGAGGTCGAGGGTCGGTTCCAGGCCCTTGACCGGCGACGCCGTCACGGTGACGACGACGTCGCGCGGGACATGGGCGAGGACCTTGTCCTCGGTCGCCTTCGCGGGCAGCACCTCGTAGCGGACGCTGTCCAGCAGCGCCCTGAGACCTGCAGCACCCAACTCCTACTCCGCCTGCTTCTGGACGTCACGGTGGCGGTAGTACGCGGCCTTCGACGGCGCGAGCGGCTCCTTGCCGAGGATCAGGTCGGCGGCCTTCTCGGCGACCATCATCACCGGGGCGTAGATGTTGCCGTTGGTGACGTACGGCATCACCGACGCGTCCACCACGCGCAGGCCCTCGACTCCGTGCACCCGCATGCTGGTGGGGTCGACGACGGACATCTCGTCGGTGCCCATCTTGCAGGTGCAGGACGGGTGCAGGGCGGTCTCACCGTCCTTGGCCACCCACGCCAGGATCTCCTCGTCGGTCTCCACCGACGGTCCGGGCGAGATCTCCCCGCCGTTGTAGGCGGCGAGCGCGGGCTGGTTGAGCAGCTTGCGCGCCACCCTGATCGCCTCGACCCACTCGCGGCGGTCCTGCTCGGTGGAGAGGTAGTTGAAGCGCAGTGCCGGGTGCTCGCGCGGGTCCCTGCTCTTGATCTTCACGGAGCCGACGGCATCGGAGTACATGGGTCCGACGTGCACCTGGTAGCCGTGGCCGCCGGCGGGCACGGAGCCGTCGTAGCGGACCGCGATGGGCAGGAAGTGGAACATCAGGTTGGGGTAGTCCACGTCCTCGTTGCTGCGGGCGAAGCCACCGGCCTCGAAATGGTTGGTCGCGGCAGGGCCCTTCCTGAACAGCCACTGAAGGCCGATGAACGGCGCCCGCCACTTCGCCAGGTACGGCTGCATGGAGACGGGTTGCTTACAGGCGTACTGGATGTACACCTCCAAGTGGTCCTGCATGTTCTCGCCGACGCCGGGCAGGTCGTGGACGACGTCGATGCCGAGGGCGCGCAGTTCCTCGGCGTTGCCGACGCCGGAGAGCTGGAGCAGCTGCGGTGAGTTGATGGCGCCGCCGCAGAGGATGACCTCCCCGGCGCGGACCCGCTGCGGCGCGCCCCGGCCGCGCTGGAACTCGACTCCGACGGCGCGCTTGCCCTCGAAGAGGACGCGGGTGACGAGGGCGCGGGTGGTGACGGTGAGGTTGGGCCGCTTCATCGCGGGCTTGAGGTAGGCCTTGGAGGCCGAGAGCCGACGCCCGCGGTGAACATTCCGGTCGAACTTGGCGAAACCTTCCTGCCGATAGCCGTTGACGTCGTCGGTGGGCGCGTAGCCCGCCTCCTGCGTGGCCTTGAGGAAGGCGCCGAAGAGAAGGTTGTCCGCCGGGCCGCGTTCGAGGACGAGGGGGCCGTCGTGGCCGCGGAACTCGTCGTCCGGGTCGGCCGCCAGACAGTTCTCCATGCGCCGGAAGTACGGCAGGCAGTGGGCGTAGTCCCAGGTCTCCATGCCGGGGTCGGCCGCCCAGCGCTCGTAGTCCATGGGGTTGCCGCGCTGGAAGATCATGCCGTTGATGCTGCTGGAGCCCCCCAGCACCTTGCCGCGCGCGTGGTAGACGCGCCGTCCGCCCATGTGGGGCTCGGGCTCGGACTCGTACTTCCAGTCGTAGAACCGGCTGCCGATCGGGTAGGTCAGCGCCGCGGGCATGTGGATGAAGACGTCCCACGGGTAGTCCGAACGACCCGCCTCCAGGACCAGCACCCGGTTGGCCGGGTCGGCGGAGAGCCTGTTCGCCAGTGCGCTGCCGGCCGATCCGCCGCCGACGATGACGAAGTCGTAGTGGAGGGGAGCCATGCTGCCTCGTCTCACTCGCGCCGTAGATGTGCGGGCATGCTAGCCGCCGTAGCGCTATACGCACCAGGTTGCGAAAAGCGCAACTTTCAAGGACTTCATTTCGTTATCGTTACTTGCAGTAGCGTTGTTTACTGTGGGTATAGTTGCGTTGTGAGCAACTACAACCTTGAAACCGAAACCTCAACTTCACACACCGGCGGAGTACAGTCCGTGGACCGGGCCATCAGCGTCCTGGAGATTCTGGCCCACCGCGGCGAGGCAGGCGTCAGCGAGGTGGCGGGCGAGATTGATGTTCACAAGTCCACCGCCTTCCGCCTGCTCGGCGCCCTGGAGGCGCGCGGCCTGGTCGAACAGGCGGGTGAGCGCGGCAAGTACCGCCTGGGCTTCGGCATCGTGCGCCTGGCCGGTGCGGTCACCTCGCGCATCGACATCACCCAGCAGGGCCGCCCGGTCTGCGAGGACCTCGCCGAGGAGATCGGCGAGACCGTCAACATCGCCGTACTGCAGGAGCACTACGCGGTCAACCTCTACCAGGTGCGCGGCCCGGGGGCCATCACCGCCCAGAACTGGGTCGGCCAACTCACCCCGCTGCACGCCACCTCGAGCGGCAAGGTGCTGCTGGCGCACCGGCCCGCCAAGGAGCGTGCCACGCTGATGACCCAGTCCGGGTTGAAGAAGGTCACCTCGCACACCATCACCGCGAAGACGAAGCTCGAGAGAAATCTCACCGAGATCCGGGAGCGTGGCTACGCCTGGGCCATGGAGGAACTGGAGCTCGGTCTGCACGCCATAGCCGCTCCCATCCGCAATCGAGACGGAGAGATCGTCGCGGCGGTGAGCGCCTCCGGACCCTCGTACCGGCTCACCGAGGAGCGCCTGCACGAACTCGCTCCGGTGCTGGTCAAGGGCGCGGAGGAGATCAGCCACCGGATGGGTTACCTGGGCTGACCGCCCCCCTCGCCTACTGCTGGTGGGTGCCCAGGCGCTCGTGCACCCAGTCGTGGAAGGCGCCGATGTGGTGCTCGCTGGGCACCAGGACGCCGCCCTTGGCGTACATCCGGGAGCTCATCGCCGGCTGAGTGCGCTCACAGGCGTCGAAGTCCTGCTGGTTGACCCGGTGGAAGAGCTCGACGGACCGGCTGACGTCCTTGCCGCTCTCCACGACATGCGGCAGATACAGCCAGTCGCACTCCACGACCGTGCGGTCCTCGGCCATCGGGAACATCCGGTGGAAGATGACGTGGTCGGGCACGAGGTTGATGAAGACCTGCGGCCGGACGGTGATGGCGTAGTAACGGCGGTCCTGATCCTCGGCCACACCCGGAATGCGGTCCAGGCCCTCGGAACCGTCGACGGTGAAGCCCCGCACCTCCTCGCCGAACTCGGCACCGTGGCCGACGTAGTACTGGGCGGCGAAGCCGTCCGCGAACTCCGGCAGCACCTCGGTGAGCTCGGGGTGGATCGTGGCGCAGTGGTAGCACTCCATGAAGTTCTCGATGATGAGCTTCCAGTTCGCCTTCACGTCGTAGACGATCCGCCTGCCGACCGAGAGGTTCTCGATGTCGTAGTGCTCGATCGACTCGGCGTCGCCCAGCCGCGCGACGACATCGCCGATGACGGCCTCCTCGAAGGCAGGGGGGTTCTCGGCGAGGCACACCCACACATAGCCGAGCCATTCGCGGGTGGCCACGCTCACCAGGCCGTACTCGGTGCGGCCGATGTCCGGCATCTTGGTGAGGTTGGGCGCCGCGACCAGCTTGCCGTCCAGGCCGTAGGTCCAGGCGTGGTACGGACACTGGAAGCCCCGCTTGACCTCGCCGGTCTCCTCCATGCAGAGCCTGGCGCCGCGGTGCCGGCAGATGTTGAAGTAGGCGCGGATCGATTTGTCGCGGGCGCGCGTGACGAGGATGCTCTCGCGGCCGACATCGACGGTCCGGAAGGCGCCGGGCTTGTCCAGGTCCGACGAGCGCGCGACGCAGAACCACATGGACTCGAAAATGTGCTCCTGCTCCTGGGCGAAGATCCCGGGATCGGTGTAGAAGGAGCCGGGGAGAGTGGCGATCAGGCTGTCCGGCAGGCTGGTCGAGGTCACGTTGCACTCCTCGGAGAACGTCGTGGTGGGGTCATTCACGCGCCGGGAAGAACGACTCCGGACAGCGTTGTGTATGGAGCAACGCTGCGCGCCATATGAAACCGCAGCATGGGGTCCGTCAAGGGCGGTGTCAAGATGTGGGGCGGGCGAGCTGCTTGCGCCAGCGGGTGAACAGCCGCGGCTGGTTCATCCCGAGCGCGGCGACGGGCTCACCGGCCCGCCGGTAGACGGCGAGGACATCGCGGCTGTCCGCGGAACCTTCCTCGATCGTCACACTGTCGGCGCCGGCCGCATGGCCGACGAACTGGATCTTCACGCCGTACTGGTCCGACCAGAAGTACGGCGGCCGGGGCACACCCGGTTCGACGGCTCCGCCCGCCAGCAGCGTAGCGATCGCGGCGTCGGGGCGCTCACGCGCACCGGTCCAGTGTTCGACGCGGCGATGGGCGCCCGCACGAGGGTCGTACCAGTTGGCGCAGTCTCCGACCGCGACCACGCCGGCCAGGCTGGTGCGGCCGTCCGCACCGCACTTGACGCCGTTGTCGAGTTCGACGCCGGATCCCTCCAGCCACTCGACGCAGGGGCGTGCGCCTACGCCGACCACCACGATGTCGGCGGGGATGCTGCGGCCGTCCTCCAGCAGAACGGCGTCCACTCGGGTCTCCCCGCCCAGTCCCTTGACGCCCACGCCGCACAGCAGCCGTACACCGTGGTCCGCGTGGAGGGCGGAGACCACGCCGCCCATGGTCTCGCCGAGCGGTCCGGCGAGCGGCGTCGCGGCCGCCTCGACCACCGTCACGTCGAGCCCGAGGGTGTAGGCGGTGGAGGCGACCTCGGCTCCGATGAATCCGCCGCCGATCACCACCAGCCGTCCGCCGCGGGCCAGTTCGTCCCGTAGCGTGCGGGCGTCGTCCAGAGTGCGCACGACGTGCACTCCGGCCAGGCCCTCGGAGCCGGGCAGGGTGCGCGCGGCGGCGCCGGTCGCGATGACGATGCCGTCGGCGCGGACCTCCCGGCCGTCGTCGAGCCGGACGGCGCGGTCGGTGCGGTCGAGTCCGGTGGCGCGGACGCCGAGCAGCCACTCCGCCTGCAGGTCCTCGTCGTCCATCTCCAGCGCGAGGTCGGCTTCGCCGACGGTGCCGGCCAGGAACTCCTTGGACAGCGGGGGCCGGTCGTACGGGCGGTGGAGCTCGTCTCCGATGACCACCAGCCGCCCGTCGTAGCCCTGCTTCCGCAGGGAGCGCGCGGCCGACAGGCCGGCGAGCGAGGCGCCCACCACGGCCACCGTCCTCACGCGGTGATCCCCGCGAGCTTGCGCACGGCGCAGTGCGGCAGGTTGGGGGCGGCCGTGGACAGCTTGACGTAGACCATGCCGTCCTCGACGACGACCTCGTGGGTCCGGACGGGGAGCTTGGCCGGCGGGGCGTCGACCTCACCGGTCTTGAGGTTGAACTTCGAGGCGTGCAGCGGGCATTCCACCCAGCAGTCCTCCACCCAGCCGTCGGCGAGCGAAGCGTCCTGGTGGGTGCACGTGTCGTCGATGGCGAAGAGCTCGCCGTCCTCGGTGTGGAACACCGTGACCGCCGGGTCGGTCTCGAGCCGGAAGGCCTCTCCTCGCGGCAGATCCGCCAGAGGACACGCGGGAATCATCATGACCACCTCGGTGCGTATAACGAAACGGATTGCGGTTAGCGCAACGCCAGTTTGAGGTCGTCCCGAACCCCGTGTCAAGGCGTTCAGAGGGTGCTGTGAGCCATTCCTTGGGGTTGCATCATGCAAAACACAGTTCATATAGAACAACAACAGCCCGCCACATCGGCTCGCGGTGGCCGCGAGCCGAGGGCGGGCGTGTGAGGGTCGCCTGCGGGCGTCAGAAACCGCGGTCGATCCACTCCTGGAGGTGCGGGGCCTCGGCGCCGACGGTGGTCGTCTCCCCGTGTCCCGTGTGCACGACGGTGTCTCCGGGCAGCGTCAGCAGCCGGTCCCGGATCGACTCGACGATGGTCGGGAAATGGCTGTACGAGCGTCCTGTCGCGCCGGGCCCGCCGGCGAACAGCGTGTCGCCGCTGAAGAGGGCCGTCAGGGCCGGGGCATAGAGGCAGACCGCGCCAGGGGCGTGGCCGGGCGTATGCAGCACCGTCAGCTCGACGCCGGCCACCGTGATGCCCTGCCCGTCGGTCAGCTCGGCGTCCGGCGCCTTGTCGGGGTGGGTCTGCTTCCACAGCGGCAGGTCGTCCGGGTGGAGGAGGATCGGGGCACCCGTGCGCGCCGCGAGTTCCGGCGCGGCGTCGATGTGGTCGTTGTGCGCGTGCGTGCACACGATGGCCCTGAGGGTGCGTCCGCCGACGGCCCGGGCGATCGCCTCGGCGTCGTGCGCGGCGTCGATGACGATCGCCTCGGAGTCGTCGCCGACGATCCACACGTTGTTGTCGACGTCCCAGGTGCCGCCGTCCAGCGAGAACGTGCCCGAGGTGACGAGGTGCTCGATGCGGGCGGCCATCAGAGGACCACCACCGAGCGCAGCACGTCGCCGTGGTGCATCCGCTCGAAGGCCTTCTCGACGTCGTCCAGCGCGATGGTCTCGGTGACGAAGGCGTCCAGGTCGAGCCGGCCCTGTAGATAGAGGTCGATGAGCATCGGGAAGTCGCGCGACGGCAGGCAGTCGCCGTACCAGGAGGACTTCAGGGAGCCACCCCGGCCGAAGACGTCCAGCAGCGGCAGTTCCAGCTTCATCTCCGGGGTGGGGACGCCGACCAGGACGACCGTGCCGGCCAGGTCGCGGGCGTAGAAGGCCTGCCGGTACGTCTCCGGGCGGCCGACCGCCTCGATGACGACGTCGGCGCCGAAGCCGCCGGTCAGCTCGCGGATCGCCTCGACGGCGTCGGCGTTCTTGGAGTTGACGGTGTGGGTGGCGCCGAGCTTCTGGGCCGTCTCCAGCTTGCGGTCGTCGATGTCGACGGCGATGACCTTGGCCGCGCCCGCCAGGTTCGCCCCGGCGATCGCCGCGGCCCCGACCCCGCCGCAGCCGATGACGGCGACCGAGTCGCCCCGTCCGACGTTGCCGGTGTTGATGGCCGCGCCGATGCCCGCCATCACACCGCACCCCAGCAGACCGGCGGTGGCCGCCGAAGCGGCCGGGTCGACCTTGGTGCACTGTCCGGCCGCGACCAGCGTCTTCTCCGCGAAGGCGCCGATGCCCAGGGCCGGTGACAGCTCGGTGCCGTCCAGCAAGGTCATCTTCTGCTTGGCATTGTGGGTGCTGAAGCAGTACCAGGACTCTCCGCGCTGACAGGCGCGGCACTGGCCGCACACCGCGCGCCAGTTGAGGATCACGAAGTCGCCGGGCGCGACGTCGGTGACCCCCTCCCCCACCGACTCCACGATGCCCGCGGCCTCATGGCCCAGCAGGAACGGGAAGTCGTCGTTGATGCCGCCCTCGCGATAGTGCAGATCGGTGTGGCAGACCCCGCAGGCCTCGATCTTCACCAGCGCCTCACCCGGGCCCGGGTCGGGCACGATGATCGTCTCCAGGCTGACGGGGGCGCCCTTGCCCCGCGCGACGACGGCACGGACCTGGTGCGTCATGGCCACTCCTCGGCTGATACGAAATCTGAATCAGATGTTGCTCATTACGGCACACATCTCATCTTCCGCAACACAGCATCCTGGAGCGCCGACCAGCGGTCAAGAGATTCGCCGGTGCACCGGTGGTTGCGTCCTCACCGAAGGTGACGGCGCACGCGGGCGGCTATATTTGACGACTCTTACCGCGACAGGGACGCGGGAGCCGCACCTCATGGGTCACAGCTCGATTCCGATGCTGGTCGAGAGCCCAGCGGCTGGCCGAAGGGGCTTGACGGCAGGACACGAGGCGTGTTCGCTGTTGCGCCAACAGCGAACAATTTCTCATTGCGCAACAGACTGCCACCCATGTCCCCGCAGTACACGGCAGTCCCACCGACCATGCCAAAGCCCGACGACAGAAGGAACAAGAGCATGGCTGCTCCCCAGACGGCGAAATCACCAGGCGATACCACGGATCAAGAGAAATCGGAGATCCGCTCCCCCTCGGCATCGATCGCACCGCGAGTCTTCTGGCCATCCGCGATCATCATCGTCGCCTTCGTGCTCTATGCAACAATCTTCAAGAAGTCTGCCCAGGACGTCATCACCAAGGTGCAGACGGAGATCATCAGCGGTGTCGGTTGGTATTACACAGCCCTCGTCTCACTCTTTGTGATCTTTGCCCTCTGGGTCGGAATCGGCCGCTTCGGAGACATCAAGCTCGGCAAGGACGACGAACGGCCCGAGTTCAGCATGGCCTCCTGGCTGGCGATGCTGTTCGCCGCGGGTATGGGTATCGGGCTCGTCTTCTGGGGTGTCGCCGAGCCGCTGAACCACTTCACCTCCCCGAGGCCGGGCGTCGGTGACGCCGTGGCCGAGCGGAGCGAGATGGCCATGGTCCAGACGTTCCTGCACTGGGGAATCCACCCCTGGGCCATCTACGTCGTGGTCGGCCTCGCCGTCGCCTACGCCGTGCACCGCAGGAGCCGTCCCATCTCGATCCGCTGGGCTCTGGAGCCGATCTTCGGCGACAGGATCAAGGGTGCCTGGGGCGACGCCATCGACACCATCGCCATCGTCGGCACCGTCTTCGGCGTGGCCACCTCGCTCGGCTTCGGCGTCCTGCAGATCTCCGCGGGCCTCGGCTTCCAGGGCTGGGTGGACGAGCCCGGCACGCCACTTCGGGTCGTCCTCATCGTCATCATCACCGCGCTCGCCACCGTCTCCGTGGTCACGGGCGTCGGCAAGGGCATCAAGTGGCTGTCGAACATCAACATGGGCCTGGCCGGCGCGCTGATGGTGTTCGTCCTCGTCGCGGGCCCGACGCTGTTCATCCTCAACGGCTTCGTCGAGGACATCGGCGCGTATCTGCAGAACCTCCTCGCGCTGAGCTTCGACACCGGCGCCTCCCAGGGCGCGGACGGCACCGCGTGGGTCAGCGGCTGGACGGTCTTCTACTGGGGCTGGTGGATCTCCTGGGCTCCGTTCGTCGGCGTCTTCATCGCCCGTATCTCCCGCGGCCGGACCGTTCGTGAGTTCGTCACCGGCGTGCTGCTGGTACCGACCCTGCTGACCTTCCTCTGGTTCGCGATCCTCGGCGGCTCGGCGCTCCACCGCGAGACGGTCGGTGAGGGCGGACTGGTGGGCGAGGACGGCGCGGTCGGTACGGACAGCGCGCTCTTCCAACTCCTCGACGGCCTGCCGGGCGGCGCGTTCATCGCCGGCATGACGATCCTGCTGATCGTGCTGTTCTTCGTCACCTCCTCCGACTCCGGCAGCTACGTGGTCGACGTGCTGGCCTCCGGCGGCCACCCCGACCCGCCGACCTGGAGCCGTGTGTTCTGGTGCGCCGCCGAGGGCGCCGTGGCCGTCGCGCTGCTGATCGCCAGCGGTACGGGAACCTCGTCGCTGTCCACGCTGCAGACGGTGGCGATCATCACGGCACTGCCCTTCACCTTCGTGATGATCGGGATGTGCCTGGCCACGGCCAAGTCCTTCCGCCGGGAACACCACGCCTATCAGGCCGCCCAGCGGAAGAAGCAGGAGGAACGGCTGATCGACCAGGCCGTCACGGCGTTCGAGGAGGGCCTGGAGAACGGGAACGGGAACGGGAACGGGACCTCGTCGAACGAGTCCAAGGACAGCCCGGTGGACGCGCGCACCACATAGGCACGCGCACCACATAGGCAGACGTCCCACTCAGTGAGCCTCCTGGAGCACCGTTCCAGGAGGCTCACGCCTTTGGCGCCCAACGTTCCGAAAGGGGAGGCGCGTGCTCGGTTCCCGCACCACCCGGCGCACGGCTCAGCACAGTGTGCGCGGGGCGCACCACCTGCCCGCTCTCGCCCGCTTCGGCGAACTCGTCGCCACCGGCCTGCGGGACGTCACCAGCGACCCCGCGGCTTTGGACTCGACCGGGTTCTGGGCGGTGGTCGCGGACTTCGAGGGCCGCCTGGTCTGCGCCCGCTTCGGGGACGTACGCCACGAGCCCCCGCTCCCCGGCCCGGCTCCTGGCGCGGCCCCGCCGCCGGTGACTGGACGTCCTCGCTCGACCGCGCCGCGTACACCGCGGGGGTACGGCGGATCCGCGAGCACATCGCGGCGGGCGAGGTCTACCAGGCGAACCTCTGCCGCGTGCTGTCCGCGCCGCTGCCCGGGCCCGGGGGACCCGCGGACGTGGACGCGCTGACCACGCTGCTGGCCCGGGGCAACCCGGCCCCGTACGCGGGTACGGTCCGGCTGCCGGCCCATGGCGTGGAAGTGGCCACCGCCTCACCCGAGCTGTTCCTGCGCCGCGCCGGCCGGGTGGTGGAGTCCGGGCCGATCAAGGGCACCGGGTGGACGGCCGCGGACCTGCTGGAGAAGGACCGGGCCGAGAACGTGATGATCGTGGACCTGGTCCGCAACGATCTGGGCCGTGTCTGCGCCACCGGCTCGGTGACCGTCCCCGCGCTGTGCGCCGTCGAGCGCCATCCCGGCCTGGTGCACCTGGTCTCCACCGTGCGCGGCGAGCTCGCCGAGGGCACGGGCTGGCCGGAGCTGCCGGCGGGGACGTTCCCGCCGGGCTCTGTCACGGGCGCCCCGAAGTCCAGCGCGCTGCGGATCATCGGCACGCTGGAAACCGCGCCCCGCGGCCCGTACTGCGGCGGCATCGGCTGGGTCGACGCCGACCGTGGCACCGGCGAGCCGGCCGTCGGCATCCGTACCTTCTGGATCGACCGGACCGCGACCGGCGGCCCCGTCCTGCGCTTCGGCACCGGCGCGGGCATCACCCGGGGCTCGGACCCCGAGCGGGAGTGGGACGAGACCGAACTGAAGGCGTCCCGGCTGCTCGCGGTGGCGTGCGGGGCCGACGTCGGCGGCGGGTGAGTCCCTCAGCGACGGTGGCGACGGAACAGGTCGGGGCGGCCGGCGTGAAGACGCCGGCCGCCCCTACCTCCCTCTGCTCACACCCCGGCGCAGGGTTCCAGCCGGACCACGATGGACTTGGACGTGGGGGTGTTGCTGGTCTCCGCCGTCGAGTCCAGCGGCACCAGGACGTTGGTCTCCGGGAAGTACGCCGCGCAGCAGCCACGGGGCGTCGGGAAGGCGACGGTGCGAAAGCGCGGTGCTCTGCGCTCCACCCCGTCCTCGTACTCACTGACGATGTCGACGAGGTCGCCGTCGGCCAGGCCGCGGTCGGCGAGGTCGTCCCGGTGCACGAACAGCACGCGGCGGCCCTGGTGGATGCCGCGATAGCGGTCGTCCAGTCCGTAGATGGTGGTGTTGTACTGGTCGTGCGAGCGCAGGGTCTGCAGCAGCAGGCGGCCTTGCGGTACGCGCGGGAACTCCACCGGGTTCACGGTGAAGTTGGCCCGGCCGGTGGCGGTGGTGAAGCGGCGCTCGTCGCGGGGCGGGTGGGGCAGGGCGAAGCCGCCGGGCTGCCGGACGCGGGCGTTGAAGTCCTCGAAGCCGGGGATGACGCGCTCGATACGGTCACGGATGCGGTCGTAGTCCGACTCGAACTCCTCCCACGGCGCCGTCGGGCCCGCTTCCCCGAGGGCGGCCCGTGCCATCCGGCAGATGATCGCGACCTCGCTGAGCAGATGCTCGGAGGCGGGCGCGAGCCGCCCCCGGGACAGGTGCACCATGCCCATGGAGTCCTCCACCGTGACCAGCTGGGGCCCGCCCGGCCGCAGGTCGGCCTCGGTCCGGCCCAGGCACGGGAGGATGAGGGCCTGCTCCCCGGCGATGACGTGCGAGCGGTTGAGCTTGGTCGAGATCTGGACGGTGAGCCGGCAGTTGCGCAGCGCCTGCTCGGTCAGCTCGGTGTCGGGCGCCGCGGCGACGAAGTTTCCGCCCAGCGCGACGAAGACCCGTACATCACCGTCGCGCATGGCGCGGATGCTGTCGACCGCGTCGTGGCCGTGGTGCCGTGGGGGTGTGAAGGCGAACTCGGCGCCGAGCCGGTCCAGGAACGCGGCGTCCGGCTTCTCGTAGATGCCCATCGTGCGGTCGCCCTGCACATTGGAGTGGCCGCGCACCGGGCAGAGGCCGGCGCCCGGGCGGCCGATGTTGCCGCGCAGCAGAAGGAAGTTGACGACGTCCCGGATGGTGGGCACGGAGTGCTTGTGCTGAGTGAGTCCCATCGCCCAGCAGACGACGATCTTCTCGGCAGCCAGCACCTGGCCGAACGCTTCCCGGATCTCCTCCTCGGGCAGACCGGTGGCCTCAAGGATCTCCTCCCAGGACGCCTTGCGGGCCTGCTCGGCGAACTCCTCGAAGCCGTGCGTGTGCGCGGTGATGAAGGAGGTGTCCAGGACGGTGCCGGGCTCGTCGTCCTCCGCCTCCAGCAGCAGCCGGTTGAAGGCCTGGAACAGCGCCTGATCGCCCCCGAGCCTGATCTGCAGGAATCGGTCGGCGAGCTGGGTGCCGCCGCCGATGACGCCCGAGGGCTTCTGGGGGTTCTTGAACCGGAGCAGGCCGGCCTCGGGCAGGGGGTTGACCGCGATGACGCGGGCGCCCCGCCGCTTGGCCTCCTCCAGCGCGGAGAGCATCCGGGGGTGGTTGGTGCCGGGGTTCTGGCCGACGACGAGGATCAGGTCGGCCTCGTGGAGGTCCGCCAGGCTGACGCTGCCCTTGCCGATGCCGATCGTCTCGACCAGGGCCGAGCCACTGGATTCGTGGCACATGTTGGAGCAGTCCGGCAGGTTGTTGGTGCCGAAGCCGCGGACGAAGAGCTGATAGAGGAACGCGGCCTCGTTGCTCGCCCGTCCGGAGGTGTAGAAGGCGGCCTGGTCGGGGTGGTCGAGCGCGGCGAGTTCGCGGGCGATCACGGCGAACGCGTCGTCCCAGGAGATCGGCCGGTAGCGGTCGGCGCCGGCCGGGCGGTACATGGGGTGGGTGAGACGTCCCTGCTGCCCGAGCCAGTAGTCGCTGCGCGGGAGCAGATCCTCCAGGGTGTGCTCGGCGAAGAAGTCCGGGGTGACCCGGCGTACGGTGGCCTCCTCCGCCACGGCCTTGGCCCCGTTCTCGCAGAACTCCGCCTTGTGCCGGTGGTCCGGCTCGGGCCAGGCGCAGCCCGGACAGTCGAAGCCCTCCTTCTGGTTCACCCGGAGCAGAGTGAGCAGGCTGCGGCGGACCCCCATCTGCTCGCCGGCGTGCCGCAGCGAGGAGGTGACCGCGGGGATGCCGGCGGCGTACTCCTTCGGCGGGCCGACCCGCAGACGGGCGTCGCCGGGGTCCTCAGCAGGTGGCTTACGAGTCATCGGTAGCGCTACTCCGCGGTGTAGGGAAATCGGACCCACTCTTGCTCGTTGCGAACTACACAATCAGTATCGTGATGCGCAACGAATCTAAGAAAGCCCGGGCGCCGACCTTCTGTCAAGGGAACGTCGCCCGGTCCGCAAACACGGCATGATCATGGGTTGAAGGCCGTGGAGGACCGGACGGACGGTGGGGACGTGGACGAGCAAGCGGAGATCGGGTCGCCGATGGAGGCGGCGAACAACGCGCTGGTGCTGGCCTTCGGGCGGCTGCAGGGGGCCGCGAACAGGCTGGAGTACATCCTGGGGCGGGCCCTGGAGCGGGAGTGCGGCATCAGCCATCTGATGTTCGAGGTGCTGCTGATCCTCGGGCGGACCGGTGAGCCGGGGATGTCGATGCGGGCCATAGCCCAGGAGCAGGTACTGACCACGGGCGGTGTGACACGTCTCGTGGACCGGATGGAGACCGCCGGGCTGGTCGAGCGCACCGAGGACCCCGGGGACCGGCGCGGTCGGCTGGTGCGCCTGACCCCGTTGGGGGAGGAGACCACCGTGCGCGCGTCCCGGCTGCACGTGGAGAACATCCGCCGCTACTTCCTGGCACCCCTGCCGCCCGAGGACCGGGAGCGCTTCGCCGAGAACCTGCGCGTCCTCAGCCACTCGGCCCGGGACGAACTCCCGCGCCTGCCCTGAGGCACTCGGATGTGTCCACCGTCACACGACTATGGAAATATCTGACGAGTCAGCTACTGTTCTCTCAGATGAATCGCTCGCACCCGGCGGGCGCCCTGCCAAGGATCTCCATGCAGCTCGTCTACGTCTTCGATGCCTACTGCGGCTGGTCGCACGAGTTCTCCCGCACCCTGCGCGAGGTCGCCTCCCGCCATCCGGAGCTGCCGGTGGTGGTCGTCTCCGGCGGCCTGTTCACCGGGCCCCGTCGGATGCCGATCCGTGAGTTCGGCCACGTCCCGGGCGCGAACGCCAAGATCGCCGAACAGACCGGCGCCGAGTTCGGCGACGCGTACGAGCGGCTGATCGCCGACGGGTCGTTCGTGATGGACTCCGAGGCCGCCGCGCGGGGAGTCGCCGCCCTGCGGCAGTTCGCCCCCGACCGCGCGGCAGAGCTGGCCATGGACCTGCAGCAGGCCTTCTACGTCGACGGCCTGAGCCTCTCCGAGCCGGCGACCTACCGCAAGCTCGCCGAGCGCGCCGGGCTGGACGCCGACGCCGTGACCGCCGCCTTCGAAGCTCCCGAGACACGGGAGGCGGCCCGGGCCGACTTCCGCCTCGGGGCCGAACTGGGCGTCACCGGCTTCCCCACCCTCCTCGCCGTGGACGGCGACCGTGTCACCCCCCTGGCCTACGGCCACGCCACGGCCGACGCGATCGACGCGCGCCTCGCGGCCGTACGCACCTCCTGAACCTCCCTCACGTCAAGGAGTCACCGATGAGCACCCTTTCCTTCAAGATCCTCGACCTGGACTTCCCCGCCGGCAGCAAGAACAAGACCGCCACCCTCGTGACCGGCGAGAACGAGGCGCTGCTCGTGGACGCCGCCTTCACCCGCGCCGACGGTCACCGCCTGGCCGCCGAGGTCCTCGACTCCGGCAGGACACTGACCACGGTCTTCATCAGCCACGGCGACCCCGACTTCTACTTCGGCGCCGAGGTCATCGCCGACGCTTTCCCCGAGGCGAAGTTCGTCGCCACCCCCCTCGTCATCGAGCACATCCGGCACTCCTACGAGGGCAAGCTCAAGGCATGGGCGGCCCTGGGCCAGAACCTGCCCACCCGCCTGGTCGACCTGGAGCCGCTGACCGGCGGTCTCACCCTCGAAGGGCATCGCTTCGAGCTCAGGGGCGGCCCGGCCGCGCTGCCCGACCGCCACTACCTGTGGCAGGCCGAGCAGCGCGCGATCCTCGGCGGCGTCCTGCTCTTCCAGCAGGAGCACGTCTGGGTCGCCGACACCCCCGCCCCCGCCGACCGCGCCGCCTGGATCGACCTCCTCGACGAGATGGCCGCCCTCCAGCCGGAGCTGGTCGTCCCCGGCCACCGGCTTCCCGGCACCCCCGCCGACGCCTCCGCGATCACCGCCACCCGCGACTACCTCGTCGCCTTCGAGGAGGAGCTCGGCAAGGCCGCCGACGGTGCCGCCCTGACCGACGCCCTCGTCGAGCGCTACCCGGACAACGGCATGGGCATCGCCGCCCAGATCGGCGCGAAGGTCGCCAAGGGCGAGATGAAGTGGGGCTGACATGACCGAGTTCACCGCGCCGGCCGACGTGGTCCGGCGCCAGTACCTGGCCTCCGCGGCGGGCGACCTGGACGCGCTGCGCGCCACGCTCGCCCCCGACGTGGAATGGACCGAGATGGCGGGCTTCCCGCTCGCGGGGACCTACCGCACTCCCGACGGTGTCACCGCCAACGTCATGGAGAGGCTCGGCCAGGACTGGGACGACTGGATCGTCCACGACGGATCGACGTCCGGGTCGCCCACCACTTCGTGGTCCGCGGCGGCCTGATCGTCCGATTCGAGCAGTTCGTCGACACCGCCCTCGTGCGCGAGGCCATGCCGGCCGGGAGGTGAGGGCGGGCGGGGCCGCGCGTCGACGTACGCGGGAATCACCGCACTCGGCCCGCTGTTGCCAGGACAGCAGCCCTCGCACCGACCCCGAGGAGTCCGAGCGTGTACGGCGACCCGGCGACCGTCCGCAAGATCCTGACCGAGCTCGGCGACACCTGGGCCGTCGTGGGCCTGTCGACCAACCAGCGGCGTGCGGCGTACGGGGTCGCCGAGGTCCTCCAGCGCTTCGGCAAGCGCATCGTGCCCGTGCACCCGAAGGCGGAGACGGTCCACGGCGAGCAGGGCTACGCCTCCCTGGCGGACATCCCCTTCGACGTGGACGTGGTCGACGTGTTCGTGAACAGCGACCTCGCGGGCCCGGTCGCCGACGAGGCGGTCGCCAAGGGGGCCAAGGCGGTCTGGTTCCAGCTCGGCGTGATCGACGAGGCGGCGTACGACCGCACTCGCGCGGCGGGCCTGGAGATGGTCATGGACCGCTGCCCGGCGATCGAGATCCCCCGCCTGGGCTAGACCCGGCCCTCCGGATCGTCCCAGCGTCGGCCGGAACCCTCCCCTCCCCCACATCGGCGCCCGCATAATGCTCCGGTGACTTCCACCTCCCCCCACCCCAACTCCGGCCCCGCGCAGCGCTTTCCGGTCGTTGTCGTGGGTGCCGGACCCGCCGGTCTCACCGTCGGCAACATCCTGCGGGCGGCGTCCGTCGACTGCCTGGTTCTGGAGATCGAGACCCGCGAGTTCATCGAGCGGCGACCGCGGGCCGGGGTGCTCGAGGAGGGCGCCGTACGCGGACTCCAGCGGCGCGGCCTCGCGGACAACCTGCTGGCGCGGGCCCAGCGGCACACCGAGTGCGAGTTCCGGTTCGCCGGGGAGCGCTTCCGGTTCGAGTACGGGCGGCTGACGGGTGTTCATCACTGGGTCTACCCCCAGCAGTTGCTGGTGACGGACCTGGTGCGCGAGTACGCCGATGTGCGCGGCGGGGCCATTCGCTTCGGGGTGCGGGACGTGGAGTTGCACGACCTCGACACCGATCACCCCTCGGTGTCGTACACCTGCCCGGAGACCGGGCAACGCCAGGTCGTGCACTGCGACTTCGTCGCGGGCTGCGACGGGGCGCGCGGCGTGACGCGCAACACACTGCCCGCCGACGGTACCCGCATCTCCCGCAGCGACTACGGCATCGGCTGGCTCGCACTGCTCGCCGAGGCGCCGCCGTCCTCCGACTGCGTCCTGTTCGGCATGCATCCGCGCGGGTTCGCCGGGCACATGCCGCGCAGCGCCGAGGTCACCCGCTACTACCTCGAGTGCCCGCCCGGCGACGACCCGGAGACCTGGTCGCACGACAGGGTCTGGACGGAGCTCCAGCAGCGCCTCGGGGCGAACGGCGTGCCGCCGCTGACGGAGGGGCGGCTGATCGAGAAGCGCGTCCTCGACATGCACAACTACGTCGTCGAGCCCATGGTGTCCGGCCGCCTCTTCCTGGCCGGCGACGCCGCCCACCTGACCGCCCCGATCGCCGCCAAGGGCATGAACCTCGCCCTGCACGACGCCTTCCTGCTCGGCGACGGCCTCGTGGCGCACCTCACCAAGAGCGCTGACACGGGCCTGGAGGGCTACTCGACGGCCTGTCTGAACCGGGTGTGGGACTGCCAGGAGTTCTCCCTGTGGCTCTCCGAGGTCTACCACGGCACGTCGTCGGGCGACCCGTACCGCGCGGGCACCACCCTCGCCCGCCTGCGCCGCCTGTTCGACTCCCCCACGGCCGCGATGGCGTTCGCGGAGCAGTACCTGGGCAGGAACGCCGGGCACTGACCGCGCCCGAGTACGTCAGTCGTGCGGAGGCCGGTCGCTGAGCCGGTGGTCCGCCACGTTCAGCGCCTCGTCGACGAGGCGGCGCAGATGGCCGTCGCGCAGGAAGTAGATCACCCGGCGGCCCTCCTTGCGCGTGCTCACCAGCCCCGCGAGCCGCAGCCGGGCCAGATGCTGGCTGACGGCCGGCCGCGCCGCCCCGCACGCCCCCGTGAGCGTCGTGACATCGGCCTCGCCCGCCGTCAGGGCGTGCAGCAGCGTGAGGCGGGTGCGGTCGCCGAGCAGGGCGAGGAGTTCGGCGGCGAGCGCGAACTGCTCCTCGCCCGGGGTGCGCGGATGCGCATCGTGCGCAGGTGACAGGTGCATGCGTGCGCTCATACGCACATAATGGCCTCGTGGACGGGCGCACGTCCACTCCCGCGCACCGGAAAGGAGACCGCCGTGAGCGACCGGCACGAGCACGGCCATGGGCACCAGCACCACCATGACCATGACCACGGGCACCATCACCATCACCGTCATCGCCACCGCCTCACCCACCTCCTCAAGCCCCACTCCCACGAAACGGCCGACAAGCTCGACTCCGCCCTGGAGTCCTCGGCCCGCGGCATGCGCGCCCTGTGGGTCTCGCTGGCGGTCCTCGGTGTGACGGCGCTCGCGCAGGCGGTCGTGGTGGTCGCCTCCGGGTCGGTGGCCCTGCTCGGCGACACGGTGCACAACACGGCGGACGCGCTGACCGCCGTACCGCTCGGGATCGCCTTCGTGCTGGGGCGACGCGCGGCCACACGCCGCTTCACCTACGGCTACGGGCGGGCCGAGGACCTCGCGGGCATCGCCATCGTGCTGACGATCGCCGCGTCCGCGGCCTTCGCGGCATGGACGGCCGTGGACCGCCTTCTCGACCCGCGGCCCGTGGAGCAGATCCCGGCCGTGGCGGTGGCGGCGCTCGTCGGGTTCGCGGGCAACGAGTGGGTGGCCCGGTACCGGATCCGGGTGGGCCGCGCCATCGGGTCGGCGGCGTTGGTCGCGGACGGGCTGCATGCCCGCACCGACGGGTTCACCTCACTGGCCGTCCTGCTGAGCGCCGGCGGCGCGGCGCTGGGGTGGCAACTCGCGGACCCGATCGTGGGGTTGGCGATCACGGCCGCCATCGCGCTGGTGCTGCGGGACGCCGCTCGCGAGGTGTTCCGGCGGGTCATGGACGCCGTGGACCCGGCCCTGGTGGACCGGGCCGAGCGAGCGCTTCGGGAGGTCGCGGGCGTGCGCGAGGTGGGTGAGCTGCGGCTGCGCTGGATCGGGCACCGGCTGCGCGCCGAGGTGGCGGTCGTGGTGGACGGCGAGGCGACGGTACGGCAGGCGCACGCCATCGCCGTGGACGCCGAGCACGCCCTGCTGCACGCCGTCCCGCGGCTCACCGCGGCCCTGGTCCACGCCGATCCGGCGCCGGTGCCGGGCGAGGCGGATCCGCACCTGGCCCTCGCCCACCACACGGCGACGTGAGGCCGGCTCAGGCGACGCCAAGCCCTTCGAGTACGACCGCCCCGGGCAGCTCGGCGAACGCCTTCCCCGGCACCAGCAGCTTGCCGCGCCGGCGTCCGCTGCCGACCAGGACGTAGGGCAGGTCGACGACGGCCGAGTCCACCAGCACCGGCCAGCCGTCGGGCAGTCCGAGCGGGGTGATGCCGCCGTACTCCATGCCGGTCTCGCCGGTCGCGGTGTCCATCGAGGCGAACGACGCCTTGCGAGCCCCGAGTTGGCGGCGCACCACACCGTTGACGTCGACCCGGGTGGTGGAGAGCACGACGCACGCGGCCAGCGTCGTCTCGCCGCCCCGCCTGCCGGCGACGACGACGCAGTTCGCGGACTGTTCGAGCAGTTCCTGCCCGTAGTGCTGGACGAAGACCGCGGTGTCGGCCCACTGCGGATCGGTCTCGACGTAGACGATCTGGTCGGCCGGCACGCTGCCGCGCCAGTGGCGTACGGCGTCGGCGACGGGGCGGGTGAGTTCGTCGAGGCAGTCGGGGGCGGCGGTGGCGTGGTCGAAGCGTCCGATGGGTGCGTCCATGGCCGCACCGTAACAGCCGCTCACGGCACGGGCGGCACCGAGACTGCCATGATCATCTCCATCGGTACGGTGCCCTGATTGGCGTAGGTGTGCGGGCTGCTGGCCTCGAAGGAGGCGCTCGCTCCGGCCGGCACCTGGTGGTCCACGCCGTCGACGGTCAGCGTCAGCTCGCCGGCCGTGACATGGATCAGCTCGACGGTGCCCGCGGGATGCGGTTCCGACGGGCTGTTCTCGCCCGGCATCAGGCACCAGTCCCACATCTCCAGCGGCCCGGGGGCCTCGGCGCCCGCGAGCAGCCGGTTGTAGCTGCCGGCGTCGGTGCTCCACAGCCGTACCGCCCGCTCGGCCGGGACGATCTGGACCTTGGGGCCGCGCTCGTAGTCGAGGAGGGTGGTGATGCTGATCCCGAGCGCGTCGCCGATCTTGACGACGGTGCCGAGGCTGGGGTTGGTGCGCGCCTGCTCGATCTGGATGAGCATGCCGCGGCTGACACCGGCCCGGGCGGCGAGCACGTCCAGCGTGAAGCCGCGCACCGCACGCCAGTGCTTGACGTTGCGCGCGAGGGACTGGGTCAGCAGGTCGAGGTCCGACACATTCCGTCCAATTCCATCTGACTACACCCGATTCCATCCGAGATCCGGAGTCCAATATTCTGGATGACAGAGTCCAGTACATTGCACTACGGTGGGATGGACCGATCGTGCACCGAACTGTACTGCGAGGCCCCCGTGACAGCACTCTTCGCCCTGGCCACCAGCCTGCTGTGGGGGCTGGCCGACTTCGGCGGCGGACTGCTGACCCGGCGCACCCCGGCGCTGACGGTGGTCGTCGTCTCGCAGGCGATCGCGGCGGCCGTGCTCGGCGTGATCGTGGTGGCCACCGGCGCGTGGAGCGAGGCCGGCGACCGGCTCTGGTTCGCGGCCGCCGCCGGAGTGGTCGGCCCGATCGCCCTGATCTGCTTCTACAAGGCGCTCGCGCTCGGCCCGATGGGCGTGGTCTCGCCGCTCGGCACCGTGGGCGTGGCCGTCCCGGTCGGGGTGGGCCTCTTCCTCGGCGAACGGCCGGGGCTGGTCCAGGTCGCCGGGATCGCGGTCGCCGTGCTCGGCGTCGTGCTCGCGGGCGGACCGCAGCTTCGGGGCGCGCCCGTGCAGCGGCAGGCCATCGTGCTCACGCTGATCGCGGCGTTCGGCTTCGGCACGGTGTTCGCGCTGATCGCGGAGGCGTCGACCACGGTCACCGGCCTGTTCCTCGCGCTCTTCGTCCAGCGGGTGGTCAACGTGGTGGCGGGCGGCCTCGCGCTGTACGCCTCCGCGCGGCGCGGCATCGCCGCCCTCCCCGACGGCGGTGCGTTCCCCTGGCGTTCGCTGCCGGCGCTCGGCTTCGTCGGCCTCGCGGACGTCGCGGCGAACGGCACCTATGTGGTCGCCGCCCAGCACGGCCCGGTGACGGTGGCCGCCGTGCTCGCCTCGCTGTACCCGGTGGTGACGGCCCTGGCCGCGCGAGGCTTCCTGCAAGAGCGGCTGCTGGCGGTGCAGGCGGCCGGCGCGGGGCTGGCGCTGGTGGGCACGGTGCTGCTGGCGGCCGGCTGACTCAGGACTCGGCGTCCACCTCGGCGAGCCGGGCCGCCGTCCGCTCGTCCAGTTCGGCGAGCTTCGCCGCCGTCTCCTCGTCCAGCTCGGCCAGCGCCTGGAGCTGCTCGGGGGTGACCCCGTCGGGTATCGGCACCGGTGCCGGGGTCCGCAGCGGCGGCTGCCAGCCTTCGTCGGGCGTCCAGCGCCGTACGACCCGGGCGGGCGCCCCCGCCACCACGGCATGGTCGGGCACCGTGCCCCGGACCACCGCACCGGCCGCGACCACCACGTTCCGCCCGATCCGCGCACCCGGCAGGATCACGGCGCCGGTGCCGATCCAGCACCCCGGGCCGATCTCGACCGGCTCCATGCGCGGCCACTGCTTGCCGATGGGCTCGTGGGGATCGTCGTAGGAGTGATTCGTGGAGGTCACGTAGACATACGGCCCGAAGTAGCAGTCGCTGCCGATGGTGACCGTCGTGTCGGCGATGACATGGCTGCCGCGGCCCAGCACGACGCCGTCTCCGATGCGCAGGATCGGCTCCGGGCCGAGGTCGAGGTCGGGCATCAGACCGGCGGTCAGCGTCACCTGCTCGCCGACGATGCAGTGCGAGCCGAGGTGGATCCAGGGTTCGCCGAAGACGGTGCCCAGCGGGAAGGCGAGACGGGTGGCCTCGCCGATCGAGCCGAAGCGGAAGCGGCCGGGGTGCTCGGCCGTCACCGAACCCGTGCGCTGCGCCCAGGCCCAGGCGGCGTGCACCGCGCGCTGCGTGAGGCCGCGCCGCCAGGACGAGAACGTGTTCTTGCGCTTGGACACCGCTTCACCGTACTGACCGTACGGGGCCCTCATGAGGTGCGGGGCCTGTGATCTTCGCCCTACCGCGTGGCGTAACGTGCCGGTGTATCGCGGACGACGGGAGACGGTGATGACGCATCAGGCGCTGATCAAAGGCATCGGCGGCAGAGAGCCGAAGATCGACGGAGAGGCTTTCGTGGCCCCCGCGTCCGTGGTGATCGGGGACGTGACGCTGGAGGCGGGCGCGAGCATCTGGTACGGCGCGGTGGTGCGGGGTGACGTGGAGCGGATCTCCGTCGGGGCCCGGTCCAACATCCAGGACAACTGCACGCTGCACGCCGACCCCGGGTTCCCCGTGAGGATCGGGGAACGGGTGTCGGTCGGTCACAACGCCGTCGTGCACGGGGCGACGGTGGAGGACGACTGCTTGATCGGGATGGGGGCGACCGTGCTGAACGGTGCGGTGATCGGGGCGGGGTCCTTGGTTGCCGCGCAGGCTTTGGTGCCGCAGGGGATGGAGGTGCCGCCCGGTTCACTGGTGGCGGGGGTTCCCGCGAAGGTCAGGCGGCAACTGAGTGAGGAAGAGCGGCAGGGGGTGACGCTCAACGGGACCATGTATGCGGAGTTGGCGAAGGCTCATCGGGAAGAGCACGGGGCGTAGAGGGCCCCTGGACGGCGTCTTAGTCCCCGGCGCCCACAGGTTCCGGCTCCTGATGTGCCGTCTGGGCCTTCTTCGCCTTGCGCTTGATGATCAGCATCGATGTCAGGCCGATCAGGACCGCCGCCACCAGGCCCAGCCAGGAGAAGCGCTTCAGCCAGGACTCGGCGACCACGCCGACGTAGTAGATGACCGCCGTCGTGCCGCCCGCCCAGAGGATGCCACCGAGGACGTTCGCGGTCAGGAACTTCCAGTACGGCATCCTCAGCACGCCCGCGAGCGGACCGGCGAAGATGCGCAGCAGGGCGACGAAGCGGCCGAAGAAGACGGCCCACATGCCCCACTTCTGGAAGGACCCCTCGGCGGTCGCGATATGGGCCTCACTGAAATGCCTGGGGAACTTGCGGCCGAGCCAGGCCAGCAAGGGGCGGCCCCCCTTGCGGCCGATGGCGTAGCCGATGGAGTCGCCGATGATCGCGCCCGCCGTGGCACAGGCGCCGAGCACGAACGGGTCGATCTCACCGTGCTGTGAGGCGAGCAGCGCCGAGGAGACCAGGATGATCTCGCCGGGCAGCGGGATGCCCAGGCTCTCCAGGCCGATGACCAGGCCGACCAGCAGATAGATGGCCAGCGGGGGCACCGTTTCGAGCCATTCCTGGACGTGCAACGCCGCTTCCTCTCGTGTCCTGGACCGTGTGTTCCCGGCGCACGCCCGGTGGGGGCGTGCGCCGGGGAAGCCTACCCGGTCTGGGTGACGCTCCCGCTGTCCCACAGGTTGCACAGGTGCTCACCGTGCACGGTGGCGCTCAGCACATTCCCGCCGGCGGACGAGGTGCGCAGAGCCAGCACGGTGCCCGCGGGCCCGGCGGGCATCGCGGGCTGTCCCGCCGCCCGGGGTACGCCGTCCCGGATGAACGAACCCCAGTACTGGACCATCTGCCGGGACAGCGTCCGCTGCTCGGCGTTCAGCGGGCTCTGCAGGCCGAAGTGCTTGAAGAGGTACTGCACCTCGTTGACATGGGTCGCGCCGAAGTCGAAGTCGGTGCCGAGGTTGCGCAGCGAGGCGAAGGGCGGGGAGGTGCGGTCGGCGAACTCGTACGCGTAGACCTTGCCGCGTCCGGCGAGCGCGGCGTCGAGGCGGAGTGCCGGGCAGGCGAAGAGATGGTCGCCCTGGGCGGTGGCGTAGGCGATGGTCGGCGACGGGTACGACGACAGGGGGTAGCGCCTGAGCGCCTCTTCGCCGTAGTCCTCCCGCATCACCGTCGGGTACTGGTCGGCGGTGAGCGGGGTGCCGTCCAGGTCGAAGCGGGCGAAGGCGAACAGCCGGCCCTCGTCCTGGTTGGCCCCGTTCATGACCGGCACGCCGGCCGCGGCCCCGTGTGCGAACGCCTCCTTCGGCTGCCTCGGCAGGAAGGCGCCGCCGACCACCGGTGCCCAGTCGAACCCGTCCTGCGCGGCCAGGATCTCGGCGGCCGGCTTGGCACGCAGACAGGCCAGGTCGGAGCAGCCGAGCTGCTCGGCGAAGGCGGCGCCCTGGGCCAGGGCGGTCTCGTGGGTACGGCCGCCGCAGTCCTCGTACGCCCCGCTCTGGATGATCCCCGCGCGGAACAGGCCCTTGGACGTCGGCGAGGCCAACTGGGTGCAGACCGAGCGGCCGCCCGCCGACTCGCCCGCGACGGTCACGCGGGCGGGGTCGCCGCCGAAGCGTCCGATGTTGGACCGCACCCAGCGCAGCGCGGCCTGCTGGTCGAGCATGCCGAAGTTGCCGGAGACCCCGTCACGGGCCTCGCCGTCGAGGCCGGACGTGGCGAGAAAGCCCATCGCGCCCAGGCGGTAGTTGACGGTCACGACGACGGTGCCGGTCTGCCGCGCGAAGGTGTCGGGGACGACGTCCTGGCCGGCCCCTTGGGTGAGTCCGCCGCCGTGGAACCAGACCATGACCGCGCGGCGGGCGGCGTCCTCGGGGGCGTACACATTCAGGTCGAGACAGTCCTCGGTGTGGCTGGGCCGCTCGTAGCCGGGGTCCCAACTCGCGTTCTGCGCACACTTGTTGCCGAAGTCGCCCGCACCGCGCACGCCGTGCCAGGGCCGCGCGGGACGCGGCTCCTTCCAGCGCAGCGCGCCGACGGGCGGCTGCGCGTAGGGGATTCCGAGGAACTGGCGGCCCTCGGCGGTGGTCTCGCCCCGTACCCAGCCGGCGTCGGTGCGCACGACGGGAGAGTCGGCGGCCTGCGCGGGTGAGGGAGCGATGAGCGCGGCCGCTAAGGCCAGCAGTGCGACGGACATACGACGTAACACCGGTCCACCTCCGTTGTGAGGGTGTGTGGCAGGACAGCACTGGCGCGGCGGGAAAACTATGAACCGGAGTGACTCGAGTCAATGATCTGCACGAGAATCGGCCGGATGCTGTCGGGGAACCGAAGGCACGGTGTCGACCGGGGTGGCCGGGGCGGCCGGGGTGGCTTTCTCGCCGGGGTCCGCCTGGGCGTACCGCATCCCGTAGTGCGGCTGAGGGTGCTCCTCGGGCCCGTCCGGATCGTTCCGCGTGGGCTGCTCGGTGGTCGGTGGCTCGGGGGCGGGGTCGTGCGGGGACCCGTGATCGGGCTCCCCGGGCGCGGTGTCCCACTCCTTCTCCCTTTCCTTCTCCTTCTCCCCTTCCTGCTCCTCCTCCCTTTCCTGCTCCTCCTCTTTCTGCTTCTGCTCGGGCCGGCTCTGCCCGCCCTCGTCCGCCAGGTCGCCGTCGAGCATCCAGCGCTGCGCCTCGGATCCGTCCCGTTCGGCGACGACCACGCTCACGCCCTTGCCGCCCGCGACCGCCAGCCGCTCGGCCCGGCGCAGCAGCAGCTCGCCGTGGACGGTGAGGTCGTAGCGCACCTCGCCGGCGTGGGCGAGGCAGTTCGCCAGCACGACCGTGCCCTCGTCGGGGTCGGAGTCGAGGCAGAGGGCGGGCTCGGCGGCGCTGCGCAGCACGCCGTTGCCGCGGTACGACCACTGCTGGGAGGCGGCTGAGGAGCACTCCGCCAGCTCGGCCGGGGCACCGGTACGCACCCTGCCGTCGCGCAGGTCCAGGCACAGGCCGTCGTCGAGGTTGCGGAGCCTGCCCTGGGCGACCTCGACGGGGTCCTCGGCCGAGGCGGCCGAGGGTGATCCGCCGGACTCGGGCGGGGACACGGCGCCGGGGTGGACGGTCTGGCTGCTGGGCACGCCCCAGGTGGTCTCGGGGGCACCGCTCTCCTCGGTCCAGCCCTTCGCGGTGAGCACCGTCACGAGCAGGGCCAAGGCGGTCAGGCCGGCGCCCACGGCGAGGGACTTCGCCCGTCCGTGCGCCGGGGCCGGTCGACCCGGGCGATGCCGTCCGCCCCGTCGGCCGCGGTCGGACGCCGGCGCTCCCGAGCCGCCCCGCCCGGGTCTGGAGTCGAGGTAGCGCCGGGCGCCCCAGCCGAGCACGGTCTCCGCGAGCAGCACCTCCAGGCCGCTCTCGAAATGGCTGAGCTGCTCGGCGGCGTGCCGGCAGTAGCGGCACTCCATCAGATGCTGCTGGACATCGGGCAGCAGGGCACCGCCGCGGCGAATGGGGACGTCGAGGAGGCGGTTGTAGAAGCGGCATTCCCGGGTGGGCGCGAGTTCGCCGTGGGCGCGGACACAACCCCTGCGGAATTGCTCGCGCACTTCCTCCAGCGCGGCCGTCGCGGTGGCCCTGTCCACCCCCAGCAGACCAGCGGGTACGGTTATCGGTTCCGCCTCGACCTCGGTGTGCCACAGAAGGCATTGCGAGGCTCCCGACAGGGCCTGGAATGCGCGCTCGGCGATTTGCCGCCTTTCGGGCGTCACGGACCGTGCGGCACGCAGTCCGCGACCGCCGGTGGGTTTGCCGAGTTCCGGCAGGAGAGCGGAAATACGGCCGTCCGCCGCCCACTCCTTCACCATGTCCCTTACTGCGGCGAGGAGTTGGGGACGCAGTGCGCCGTCGGCCGGCTTGCGGAGCACGCGATGGAACGCCGCGGCGGCCACCATGGCGGCCGAACTCTCCGTGGAGACCAGGCAGATGGCCGCGTAGTCGTAGGTGGCACGCCAGTGCCGCGCCATCAGCAGGGCGACGGCGCGGGAGTCCGCGCCGGCCTCATTCAGGCTCGCGACGAGATCACGGTCGGACTCTCCGGAGCTCGCCCCGGGGCGTGGCGGGTACGGCGGTCGTGGGGGGTGGGGGAATTGCACTGAACCATTTCCTTCCCAGCCGCTGGACGCCATGGGGAATGTGCGTCCGTCGGAAAAGCAGGCGCCTGATTGGTGCATACCTAGGCCGTGTCAGCCATGGATCGACCATCGGGGCCGCTCACTTTCGCACAAGCGACGCACAGGAAACAAGAAGTTCGAGTGACCGAGATTCAAAAAGCGAGAATTTCAGAAAAGTTACCCGCGGTATCCGCACCCGCATTCGAAGTTGTCGACGAACACGCCGTCAAATTGTGTACGACCAAAGAACATTGGTCCACGGAATCTTCAATTCCGCATGTCGCACGGCTGCACAGAGGCCCGGAATGCGATCAGGGGCCCGCGCGGGGCCCCTGACTGCTGCCGTGCGGTCGGCTCAGCTGTTGGGCCGCAGCGTCCAGACGACCGTCATCTCACCGGTGACGGCCCCGTCCCCGCGCTGGATCTCGATCGTCACCGGGAATTCGGGCCGCTCCCCCGCGTCCAGTTGGGCGACGACCTCGGCGGCCGGGCGGCCCAGCGTCGCGGTGGCGGTGACGGCGCCCATGGCGAGCTTCTTATAGGCGATCTCGGCGCTGACCGCGAGCGGCACGGCACGGGAGAGCTGGTCGCCGAACGCGGCCAGCACGATCGCACCGCTGGCGGACTCACCGAGCGTGAACATCGCGCCGGCGTGCGGTCCGCCCACGTGGTTGTGGTAGTCACTCTGGTCCGGCAGAGCCACCACGGCCTTGTCCGGCGTGGTCTCCAGGAACTGGAGGTTCAGGGTCCGGGCCATGGGCACGGTGGCGGCGAGCATCTCGCCGATGGACATCTGGTCTGCGCTCATGGCGGTCATGTTACCCACGAGTAGGAACCAGGAATAGACAGATGTGACGAGCGTCGTATCAGCACGGGCCGCCGCATCCGGCGCGTGACCTGCAATCCGCTTGGCAAACCGGGCTCCGGGCGGCGATAGTCGGCCGGTGACGTCCCCCACCGGTCTCCGCCGCCGTCCCCACCGCCCCGCCTGGGCGGGCCGCAACTACGGCCTGCTGACCGCCGCCGCGTTCGTCACGAACCTCGGCAGCAACGGTGCGCTGATCGCCGCGGCGTTCGCGGTGCTCGAGGCGGGCGGCGACGGCGGTGACGTGGGTCTGGTGGCCGCCTCCCGCACCCTGCCGCTGGTGCTGTTCCTGCTGATCGGCGGCGCCGTCGCGGACCGCCTCCCCCGGCATCGGGTGATGGTCGCGGCCAATGCCCTCAACTGCCTCTCACAGGCCGCCTTCGCCGTGCTGGTCCTCGCCGGGGAGGCCGAGCTGTGGCAGATGATGCTGCTCACCGCCCTCGGCGGCACCGGCCAGGCGTTCTTCAGCCCGGCGGCCGAGGGCATGCTGCTGTCGTCGGTCCAGGGGGAGCAGGCGAGCCGGGCGTTCGCCGTGTTCCGGATGGCGATGCAGGGCGCGGCGGTGGGCGGTGCCGCGCTGGGCGGTGCCATGGTGGCCGCGATCGGGCCGGGCTGGGTCCTGGCGGCGGACGCGGCGGCCTTCGCGGTCGCCGGCGCGATGCGGGCGTTCCTCGATGTGAGTCGCGTTCCGAAGCGCACGCCGGGCGGCGGCATGCTCGCCGATCTGCGGGAGGGCTGGCGGGAGTTCGCCGGGCGGCCGTGGCTGTGGGGCATCGTCGTGCAGTTCTCCATCGCCAACGCGGTCGTGGCGGCGGCGGACGCGGTCTACGGCCCGCTCGTCGCGCGGGACGATCTGGGCGGGGCGGGCCCGTGGGGCCTGGCGCTGGGCTTCTTCGGCGCGGGCACGGTCGCGGGCGCCCTGCTGATGACCCGCTGGAAGCCACGCCGCCTGCTCCTCGCCGGCACCCTGTGCGTCTTCCCTCTCGCCCTCCCTTCAGCCGCGCTCGCCGTACCGGTGCCGGTAGGTGTGCTCTGCGCGGTGATGTTCCTGACCGGCGTGATGCTGGAGGTGTTCGGCGTCTCCTGGATGACCGCGCTCCATCAGGAGATACCCGAGGACAAGCTGTCCCGGGTCGCCGCGTACGACTGGTTCGGCTCGGTTGCCCTGGTCCCGCTGGCGACTGCCCTGGCCGGCCCGGCGGAGTCGGCGTTCGGGCGCACGTCGGCGCTGTGGGGCTGCGCCGCGCTGATCGTGGTGGTCACGGCGGCGGTCCTGTGCATGCCGGACGTACGGAACCTGCGCCGCGACACCAAACACGTGGCCGCAGGCGAACGCCCCGCCTCAGCCGACACCGAAAGCCCCGTCGGGAGGCACGGGTGACGGCACCGCATCCTCGTCCCGTACCGGCCGCGCCCCGCCGACGAACTCCCGCAACACCGCCCCGAGTTCGACCCGGGCCGGGAAAGCGTCGAAGGCGGTCAGACGGGACAGGGCAGCCGTGAACAGGGGCAAGCAACCCCCTAGCCGACACCGAAAGCCCCGTCGGGAGGCACGGGTGACGGCACCGCATCCTCGTCCTGTACCGGCCGCGCCCCGCCGACGAACTCCCGCAACACCGCCCCGTGTTCGACCCGGGCCGGGAAGGCGTCGGAGGCGGTCAGACGGGACAGGGTGGCCGTGTCGACGGGGTGGTGTGCGGCGATGAGTACCGCGTTGCCGAAGCGACGCCCGCGCAGCACTCCCGGTTCGGCGATCAGCACCAGCTCCTCGAACACCGTGGCGCACGTGGCCAGTTGGGAGCGCAGGAAGGCGAAGGGCGCGGCGTCGGCCAGATTGGCCAGGTAGACGCCGCTCCCGCGCAGAACGCGCGCGGCCTGACGGACGTACGCGACCGACGTCAGGTGCGCCGGCACCCGTGATCCGCCGAAGACGTCGGCGACGAGCACGTCGGCCGAGTCGTCCGGGGCCGCCTCCAGCCAGGCCCGGGCATCCCCGGCGTGCAGCCTGATGCCGGCCCCGTCCGGAACCGGCAGGTGCTCGACGACCAGCTCCATCAGCCCGCGATCGGCCTCGATGACGTCCTGCCGCGAGCCGGGCCGGGTCACCGCCAGGTACCGGGGCAGTGTGAGTGCCCCGCCCCCGAGATGCAGCACGTCCAACGCCAGCCCCGGCTCGGCGACGGTGTCGAGGACATGGCCGAGGCGGCGGGCGTACTCGAACTCCAGGTGGGTCGGCTCGTCAAGATCGACGTACGACTGGGGCGCCCCGTCGACGGTGAGCAGCCAGGCCCGCTTCCGGTCGACGTCGGGCATCAGCTTGGCGGTGCCGTAGTCGACGGCGCGGGTGACGGGTATGGCGTCGTTCACCTTCCCATTGTGCCGGGGCCCTCTTCACATGGGGCACGGGAGCGCCCCGGCAGGGGGCGCGAGGGACTGCGCGCCCAGCCACGATGGACCCGCAGTCCCCCACAAACCGCAACCACCCTCACTCGACGGCAGTCACGGTCCCCGCCCCGACGGTCCTGCCGCCCTCACGGATGGCGAACCCGAGCCCCGGCTCCAGCGGAACCTCACGCCCCAGCTCAACCGTCATCGTGACCGTCTCACCGGGCCGCGCGACCCCCACCGCACCGAGGTCGATGTCGCCGACCACATCCGCCGTACGGATGTAGAACTGCGGCCGATACCCGCTGGCGACCGCCGTCGAACGACCGCCCTCACGCGCCGACAGCACATAGACCTGCGCCGAGAACCGCCGCCGCGGCTCCACGCTGCCCGGCGCCGCCACCACATGGCCCCGCCGGACGGCATCCCGCGGAACTCCCCGCAGCAGCAACGCCACGTTGTCCCCGGCCTGCGCCTCGTCCATCGGCTTGCCGAAGGTCTCCAGGCCGGTGACCACGGTCTCCAGCCCGGCGCCGAGCACTTCGACCCGATCGCCCATCCGCACGGTGCCCCGCTCGACGGCCCCGGTCACCACGGTCCCCCGGCCGGTGATGGTGAGCACGTTCTCCACGGGCAGCAGGAACGGCGCGTCCACATACCGCTCCGGCATCGGAACGTAGGTGTCGACCGCGTCGAGCAGCGCCTCGATGGACGCCGTCCACTGCGGGTCGCCCTCCAGCGCCTTGAGCCCCGAGACCCGTACGACGGGCGCGGCGTCGCCGCCGTAGCCGTGCTCGGTGAGCAGGTCGCGGACCTCCAGCTCGACGAGGTCGATCAGCTCCGCGTCGCCCGCGTCGGCCTTGTTGAGGGCGACGACGATGTGGTCGACGCCCACCTGCCGGGCGAGCAGCACGTGTTCGGCGGTCTGCGGCATGATCCCGTCGAGCGCGGAGACGACGAGGATCGCCCCGTCGAGCTGCGCGGCGCCGGTGACCATGTTCTTGACGTAGTCGGCGTGCCCCGGCATGTCCACGTGCGCGTAGTGGCGGGTGTCGGTCTCGTACTCGACGTGCGCGATGTTGATGGTGATGCCGCGCGCGGCCTCCTCCGGCGCCCGGTCGATGCGGTCGAAGGGCACGAACGCGCCGGACCCGCGCTCGGCGAGCACCTTGGTGATGGCGGCGGTCAGGGTGGTCTTGCCGTGGTCGACATGGCCCATGGTGCCGATGTTCAGATGCGGTTTGGTGCGCACGTATGCCGTCTTGGACATGGCTGTACCTCGAAGTCTCTGCAGAAGTCTCCACGAAGGAGATCAGGACCCCAGGGACTTGCCGACCCTCCCCCTGCGGGGTCCGCCGGAATGTCCGGAGAGGGTCAGCTTCGGGCGCCGTCGGCTGCGGCCAGGAGGACCGGAACGGCAGCCTTCGGAGCATCCGCGACTGCGGATGCTGCGAGGACGAAGGCGTGCCGGAACATGACGTCGATCATTGCCGACGCGCTGCCCGACGTCGAATGGTTTTTCGCGGTACGGGACTTCACAGAGTCTCAGTCGCCGATGTTCTTCAGCGCCTCCCGCACCGACAGCGGCGCGAACCGCCCCCGCTCCCGGGCCAGAAATTCCCGTACGGCCTCCGGGTCGGTCTTGGCGTACTCGCGCAGGCACCAGCCGATGGCCTTGCGGATGAAGAAGTCGGTGTGCCCGGACTGGCGCAGGCAGTAGGTGAACAGGCGCCCGGTGTCGGTGCGTTCCTTGTAGCGGAGCTGATGCAGCAGGGCCGTGCGGGCGACCCACAGGTCGTCGTCGACGATCCAGGCGTCCATGTCCGCCGTGAGCTTCGGGTCGGCCGCGACGAGGTGGCCGACGACGTGCGCGGCGAGCAGGTCGACGGTGTCCCACCAGGAGACGGTGGTGATCAGATGCCGGGCCACCGGCAGGAGGCCGGAGGAGCAGCGCGCCACGTGGCGGCGCAGGTAGTCGACGGCGAAGTAGTGGTACTCGCGCTCGGGCAGCTGCCAGCAGCGCAGCGCGACGGCGGTGCAGTCGGCCTCGTCGGGGCGGGGCAGGCCCTCGACGACGGTGCGGGACAGGGCGCGGCGGGCCGGGGTGGTCAGGCCCAGGAAGGGGGCCACGTCCTTCATGTACGCCCGCATGGGCGCGGCACGCTCGGGGTCGGCCGCCGCGCCGTAGGCGGCGACGAGCCGCTCCAGGACCGTGTCGGCGAGGGCACTGCTGGGTACTCGCGGTGTTCCCGTGGCTGTGACGCCCATGAGACGTACCATACGGCGATCACACATATTCGTCGGTTACTGTCGCCGAATGCTCGATGCCACCGCCCGCTCCGGGGGCACCGCAACGGTCCCGTCCGGGGCCGCCGCCACGGAACTCACTGTCCCCGCCCCCACGCCGGCACCCGTCGCCGCGGGCCCCGCGGGCCTTGCCGTGCGCTGCTCGAGAGTGCTGCTCTCGCCGTGGTCCCGGCTGTCCCTGCTCGTGGCGCTGCTCGCGGCGGCCGGGTCCTCGGTGCTGCTCTTCGAGCCGCACAAGCTCCTGGCGGACGGCTGGCCGCCGCAGCTCTCCGGGCCGGCCGCGGTGGTGCTGTTCGCCGTGGCGTACGGGCTGGTCACGGTGGCGTTCGTGCCGCGGCCGCTGCTGAACCTGGCGGCGGGCGCGCTCTTCGGCTCGCAGCTCGGCTTCGCCGCGGCCCTGGCGGGCACCGTGATCGGGGCCGGCTTCGCCTTCGCGCTCGGCCGGATGCTCGGCCAGGAAGCGCTGCGTCCGCTGCTGCGCGGGCGGCTGCTCAAGGCGGCGGACAACCAGTTCAGCAGGCACGGCTTCCGTTCGATGCTGGGGGTGCGGCTGTTCCCCGGCGTGCCGTTCTGGGCCGCGAACTACGCCGCCGCCGTGTCCCGGATGGGCTACGTCCCCTTCCTGCTCGCCACGGCGCTCGGGTCGATCCCGAACGTCGCCGCGTATGTCGTCGCCGGTGCCCGGGCCGGTACGCCGACGTCCCCGGTGTTCCTGATCGCGGTGGGCGCGATCGCGCTGCCCGCCCTCGCGGGCGCGGTGGTGGCCTGGCGCAAACGCCACCACCTGCGCCGCCGCTGAGCGGGCCGGGTCAGGCCGGATCAGGCCGGCTGTCCGCCCGACTCGGTGATCACTGCCGGACCGATTCGATGATCATTGCCGCGCTGACTCAATGATCACTGCCGAGCCGACTCGATGATCATCGCGTTGGCCAGTCCGCCCGCCTCGCACATCGTCTGCAGCGCGTAGCGTGCGCCGCGCTCGCGCATGGCGTGGACCAGGGTCGTCGTCAGGCGGGTGCCGCTGGCGCCGAGCGGATGGCCGATCGCGATCGCGCCGCCGTGCACGTTGACCTTGTCGAGGTCGGCGCCGGTCTCCTGCTGCCAGGCCAGGACGACGCTGGAGAACGCCTCGTTGACCTCGAACAGGTCGATGTCGCCGAGGGACAGGTTCGCCCGGCGCAGCACCTTCTCGGTCGCCGGGACGACCCCGGTGAGCATGAGGAGCGGGTCGGATCCGGTGACGGCGAAGCTGTGCAGGCGGGCGAGGGGGCGCAGGCCGAGGCGGGCCGCGGTCTCACCGGACGTGATGAGGACGGCGGAGGCGCCGTCGTTGATGGGGCTGGCGTTGCCCGCGGTGACGTTCCACTCGATCTGCGGGAAGCGCTCGGCGAACGCCGGGTCGTAGTAGGCGGGCTTGAGGCCGGCGAGGATCTCGGGGGTGCTGCCCGGTCGTACGCACTCGTCACGCGAGACGCCCTCCAGGGGCGCGACCTCGGCGTCGAACAGGCCCTGGTCCCAGGCGGCGGCCGCCTTGCGGTGCGAGGAGACGGCGAAGGCGTCCATCTGCTCGCGGGTGATCGACCACTTGGCGGCGATCAGCTCGGCGCTGATGCCCTGCGGGACGAGCCCCTCCGGGTAGCGCTCGGCGATGCCGGGGCCGAAGGGGTCCTTGCCGGGCGGGACGTTCGACCACATCGGCACCCGGCTCATCGACTCGACGCCACAGGCGACGACCAGGTCGTACGCGCCTGAGATCACACCCTGGGCGGCGAAGTGCACGGCCTGCTGGGAGGAGCCGCACTGGCGGTCCACGGTGGTCGCCGGGACCGTCTCCGGGAAGCCCGCGGACAGGGCGGCGTAGCGGGTGGTGTTCATGGCCTGCTCGCCGACCTGGTCGACGGTGCCGCCGATGACGTCGTCGATCAGCGCCGGGTCGACGCCCGAGCGCTCGACGAGCGTGCGCAGGGTGTGGGCGAGGAGCTGGACGGGGTGGACGTGCGCCAGGGAGCCGTTCGGCTTGCCCTTGCCCATGGGCGTGCGTACGGCTTCGACGATGACTGCGTCACGCATGGTGCGGGCCTCCTTGGCCGCCGGGCGACTACCAGTGAGTAGGAAATCCAAACTCACCATAGCCCAGCAGGTTGGAAAATCAAACCCACTAGGTTGGAAAGCCGAACCCGCCCCTAGACTGAGCGGCATGGCCGCCACCAAAGATCCGCGCCCCTGCTCCATCGCCGACGCCCTGGCGCTCGTCGGCGAGAAGTACTCCCTGCTGGTCCTGCGCGAGGTGTGCCTGGGCAACGGCCGCTTCGACCAGCTCGTGCGCAACATCGGCGCCCCGCGCGACATCCTGGCCACCCGGCTGCGCCGCCTCGTGGACGCGGGCATCCTGACCAAGCGCGCCTACAGCGAGCGCCCGCAGCGGTTCGAGTACCGGCCCACCCAGGCGGGTCTCGAGCTGGAGCCGGTCCTGATGACCCTCATGGCGTGGGGCGACCGCCATCTGCGCGGGGACGACGACCGCCCCATGGTGATCGAGCACATCTGCGGCAACGAACTCGTCCCGGTCGTCACCTGCCGCGCCTGCGGCGACCCGGTGCGCCACGAGGACCTCGCGGCCCACCCCCAGGTGCCCGGCTGGTCGGTGGCGGGGCCGACGGCGGCGTGACGCGGCCGCCGGGTCGGGCGGCCGTACTCAGCACGTTCTCAGTACCAGGGATGCGTCCGCAGGTACTTGGCGATCTCTTCCCGCTCCCAAGCCCCGTCGGCCACGACGACCCGGTAACGACGGGTGAGCGTGTCGCCGGGCGCCAGCTCCAGTTCGTCGTGGAACGCCCAGGACGGGGCCACCCCCGCGAACGGCTCGTTGCGTACGAACCAGTGGGCGGGGTGGGCGCCTCGGTCGCCGGCGTGGTCGTTCTCGGGGGCGTGCGCAAAGACGAGCGTGGCGTGGCCGTCGGTGCCGTCGTGCTCGCCGGAGTAGGCGAGCCAGGGCGCCTGTTCGCCCATCAGGCCGGGGCCCTCGGCGTCCGGGGCGATGATCCGGCCGCCCTGGAAAGCGCGCGGGCCGCGCCAGAACAGGCCCGTGTATCCGGCCATGTCACGTCCGGCGGTGGTGGGGCTGCCGAACCGCAGCGGCTCCTCGCGCCGGTTCGTCACGGCGCTCGTCCAGGTCAGGGCCCATGAGCCGGACTCCGGCTCGACGTCGTGCACCTCGATCCGGCGCAGTTCGTCGGCCCACAGCGCCCCGCCGTGGGGATGCCAGGTCAGCCGCTCGGCGATGACGACGCGGTCCGCCTCCGAGGAGACCTCGTCGAAGGCGACGTGCGCCATCGACCCGACGCGCTCGGGGAGTTCGAGGTACCCCTGCCCGTGGACGTAGGAATTGCCGCCCCACAGGTTCGCCCCTGACAGGTGCGAGGCGGTCAGCGACAGGCCCTTGTGCCAGCGGTGGTCGTTGGGCCGGTAGTCGGTGACGATGTCGCCGGCGAGCGTGCGCAGCGGGTGCAGGTACGGCTTCGGGGCCTCCCAGGCGGCCTCCGGGCGGTAGACGTAGGCGAGCAGGTCGACTCCGGTGACCGGGTCGGTCACGGTGATGCGGTCGCCGTGCGCGTGGACGATGCGCAGCCCGGTCACGCGGCGGCCTCCTCGCCGGCGGGTGCCCAGCCGGGCGCGTCCCCGTGCATCGCCGCGTAGAAGGGATCACCGGGGCCGATCTCGCCCGCCCGCACCGTCGCGTCCGTGAACGCCGACTTGTACAGCGCGGCGATCAGCTCCAGGCTCGTCCGCCCGTCCGCGCCGCTGCTGCGCGGCCGCTCCCCCGCGCGCATGCTCGCGACCAGTTCCCGGAGCTGCGCCAGATGCGAACTGGGCACGTCCGCGCCGAAGTCCTGCCAGGCAGCGGCCTCGGCGTCCGGCACGTCGCGGGCGGGGGCGATGCGCCAGTCGTCGTTGCGGTGCCCGTACAGATGGGTGAGTTCGACGGTGGCGCGCTCGCAGTCGATGCGGATGCGGCTGACCTCGTCGGGGCTCAGCACGCTGTTCACGACGGTCGCCATCGCACCGTTCGCGAGGCGCACCAGTGCGGTCGAGACGTCCTCCGTCTCGATGTCGTGCACCAGCCGGCCGGCCATGGCGCGCACCTCGCTCCACGGACCGAGCAGATCGAGCAGCAGATCCATCTGATGGATGCCGTGCCCCATCGCGGGCCCGCCGCCCTCGGTCCGCCAGCGGCCGCGCCAGGGCACGGCGTAGTAGGCGCTGTCGCGGTGCCAGGTGGTCTGGCAGTGCGCGACCAAGGCTCGCCCCATGGCCTGCTCGGCGAGCAGCCGCCGTACGTGCCGTGTGCCCGAGCCGAAGCGGTGCTGGAAGACGATCGAGGCGTACGGGCCGCCGCTTCGGCCCTCCTCGGCCTCGATGGCGTCGAAGTCGGCGAGGCTCGGCACCGGGGGCTTCTCGCACCACACCCAGGCGCCCGCCCGCAGCGCCGCGACGGTCTGGTCGCGGTGCAGGGTGGGCGGGGTGCAGATGACGACCAGGTCGGGCCGCTCCGCAGCGAGCATCCGCTCCAGATCGGTGTAGCCGCGCAGCGCCCCGCCGGCCTCCGCGCGGAAGGACTCGACCGACGCCGCGTCGACGTCCACGGCCGCGACGAGCTCCGTCTCGCCCTCCTCGGCGAGCCTGGCGAGCGCGGGCAGATGGGAGTCGCGCGCGATGGCGCCGGTGCCGATCACGGCGACCCGGATGCGGCGGCCGGTGAGCGGGGCGGTCTCGGATGCAGCCATGGACGGGATCAGACTCCTCCGGGACGCGGACAGCGAGCAGCGGGCAACGAGCGCGACAGCGACAGCGACAGCGGCAGCAAGCGCTTTCAGCCCGCAGCAACGTAAGCGGCGGCCCCACCGCAGGTCAACACCGGTATGACGAGATCGGGGCGGGATCGAGGAGAGACCGGGGAGAGCGCCTGCCCAGCCCCCTGTGCCGGAGCTGTCATCGAGGGGCGCTACGCTGCCCCTCGACACTCGCGATCACTGCGCCGCCGACGCGGTGTCCCCTGTCACTCCTTGTCTCGATCAGCACTTGGACTCCGTAACTTCATGTCTTGGTTTGAATCGCTCATCCTCGGACTCGTCCAGGGGCTGACCGAGTTCCTCCCTGTGTCCTCCAGCGCGCATCTGCGGCTGACCGCGGCGTTCTCGGGCTGGGAGGACCCGGGTGCGGCCTTCACCGCGATCACCCAGATCGGCACGGAGGCCGCGGTGCTGATCTACTTCCGCAAGGACATCGGGCGGATCATCTCGGCGTGGCTGCGGTCCTTGACGAACAAGGAGATGCGGCGGGACCACGACGCGCAGATGGGCTGGCTGGTGATCGTCGGCTCGATCCCGATCGGTGTGCTCGGTCTGACACTCAAGGACCAGATCGAGGGCCCGTTCCGCGATCTGCGCATCACCGCGACCATGCTGATCGTCGTCGGCATCATCATCGGCGTCGCCGACCGGCTGGCGGCCCGCGACGAGACCGGCGGGCGGCACCGCGCCGCCAAGCAGCGCAAGTCGCTGGAGAGCCTGAACGTGAAGGACGGCCTGATCTTCGGCCTGTGCCAGTCAGCGGCGCTCATCCCCGGCGTCTCCCGCTCCGGCGCGACCATCAGCGGCGGCCTCTTCATGGGCTACCAGCGCGAGGCCGCGGCCCGCTACTCCTTCCTCCTCGCGATCCCCGCCGTGCTCGCCTCCGGCCTCTTCGAGCTCAAGGACGCGATGGAGAACGACCACGTCTCCTGGGGTCCGACCATCTTCGCCACGGTGATCGCCTTCGCGTCCGGCTACGCGGTCATCGCCTGGTTCATGAAGTTCATCTCGACCAAGAGCTTCATGCCGTTCGTCTGGTACCGCATCGCGCTCGGCATAGTCATCATCGCGCTGGTCAGCGTGGGTGTGCTGAGTCCTCATGCGGCCGAATCCGGCGGCTGAACCAGGGCCGCACAGGTAGCGCCATCTAGCATTTCCTAGCGCCTGATTGCAGCACCACGCCATGATCATCTCCCACTCATCTCCCACCGGGGAGGCGGGATACGCCTCACTAGGACGTGTGCGTCCGCAAAGTAGGGGATGACGTGGAAGGGCCCGCACAGCTTACGAGTTGGTGCGTGATAGCGGGTGAGCGTCGTGCCTGGCCGGTGGCATGATCCGTCTGTGTCGGTCACGGTCAATCGGGCGGTGCTGGCGCACCGGCTGTTCACGGGGGTCTCTCGACGTCATCTCGCCCGCCTGGTCGAGGAGTTGGCGATGCCGTGGCAGGCCGGGGTCGAGGGTCGCCGCCAT
>NZ_JBNGGG010000056.1:0-64918 GCF_049974585.1 Streptomyces sp. UG1
AACCCGGAAGCTAAGCCTTACAGCGCCGATGGTACTGCAGGGGGGACCCTGTGGGAGAGTAGGACGCCGCCGAACAATTTTTGAGGAGAGGCCCACGCCGTATGGCGTGGGCCTTTTCGCGTTTCAGGACGGATTTACGAGGCCCGTGTCGTAGGCCAGGATCACCGCCTGAATTCGGTCCCGCGAGCCCGTCTTGGCGAGGATGCGGCCGACGTGGGTTTTCACCGTGGACTCGGCCAGGTGGAGGCGGGTGGCTATCTCAGTGTTCGTCCAGCCTCTGCCCACGACGGTGAGGATCTCGCGTTCGCGGTCGGTGAGAGGGGAGAGCCTGGGATCCAGGGCGCTGGGCTGCTGGTCGTCCGTGGGGCTTTTGGGCGGTAGATGGTGGACGTACGCGTCGAGTAGGCGGCGGGTCAGGCTGGGGGCCACCACGGCGTCCCCGGTGGCTACGGCTCGGACGCCGGAGAGGAGTTCCTCCGGTTGTGCGTCCTTGACCAGGAAGCCGGAGGCGCCTGCGCGGAGGCCGGCGTAGGCGTACTCGTCCAGGTCGAAGGTGGTGAGGATCAGCACCCGGGTGCGGTCGCCGGCGGCGGTGATGCGGCGGGTGGCCTCGATGCCGTCGAGGCCGGGCATGCGGACGTCCATCAGGACCACGTCGGGGTGCAGTTCCGCGGTCATGCGGACCGCCTCGCTGCCGTTGGCCGCCTCGCCCAGTACGGACATGTCGTCCTGGCTCTCCAGCAGCATCCGGAAGCCGAGGCGCTGGAGGGGCTGGTCGTCGGCGATGAGAACGGTGGTCACTGCGGGGATTCCTCCGGGAGGTGAAGGTGGACGCGCCAGCCTTGCTCGGGGTGCGGGCGAGGGCCGGCCTCAAGTGTGCCGCCGTACAGGGCGGTTCGCTCCTGCATTCCGGGCAGGCCGCGACGGCCTCTGCCACGAGGTGTGCGGGCTGTGCGGTCAGGGTCGGCGTTGCCGGTGTCGGTCACGGTCGCGGTGACGGCGCCCTTCTCCTCGTACAACAGCTCTATGTGCGCGCGTGTGCCGGGGCCGGCGTGCTTGAGGGTGTTGGTGAGGGACTCCTGGATGACGCGGTAGACGGTGAGCTGGCGGCCTGGGGAGAGGGGCGTCGGGCTGCCGTGGATGGTGGTGTGGACCGGGAGGCCTGCGGCGCGTACGCCTTCGATGAGTTGGGTCAGGTCGGTGAGGGTGGGTTGGGGGGTGAGTTCCGGGTTGGGGGCTCGGGTTTGTTCGTCCTCGCGCAGGACGTCGAGCAGGCGGCGTAGTTCGCCCAGGGCCTGGCGGCTGGTGGTGGCGATGGCGTTCAGGGCCTGGGTGGCGCGTTCGGGGGATTTGGCGGCCGCGTACTTGCCGCCGTCGGCCAGGCCGGTGATGACGGAGAGGTTGTGGCCGATGATGTCGTGCATCTCGCGGGCGATGCGGGCGCGTTCGGCCGCGGCGGCGAGCTGGGCCTGCTGGTCGCGTTCGATCTCCAGGCGGCGGGCGCGGTCCTCGAGGGCCTCGGTGTAGTCGCGGCGGGTGCGGACGGTGATGCCGATGGCCGCGGCCACCGCGATCGACATCAGCACGGGGGCGATGTCCTGGTCGGGGCCTCCCTGTGGATGGCGGGCGGCCATCACCGCGACGGGGGCCGTGATCACGGCCGTGGCCCACCACAGGTTGCGTGCGGGGCGGCGCAGGGCGATGTGGAAGACGACCAGGAGCTGGAGCATCACCGCCTGGAGGGCGATGCCGGTCCAGGCGTTGACCAGAGCGAGGGGGGCCAGCGCGAGGAGGATGGCGCGAGGGTGGGCTCGTCGGCCCAGGAGGGGGATGGAGAGGCCCAGGCTGAGGGCGAGGACCAGCCAACCCGGGTTGTCGCGGTCCCGGGCCACGTTGAGCCAGCCGCCGCCGTAGTAGTCGATCAGAGCGGCCGTCACCCAGAAGCCGGTGAGGTGCAGGTCCCATACGAGCGGGTGGCGGTGGTCGAAGGCCCGGATGCGCCGGCTGATGCGCTGGATGTGCTGGGTGAGGGGTTCCGCCGCCCGCCCTTCGGCCGCAGGGTCCTGCGTCGCTCGCTCTTCCGTCACATCGTCCATCGTGCGTGATCTTGGCGGGCTGTCCCAGAGCCCTGGGCAGTATTCCGGGTGAGGGATGTCGTACCCGGGTACTACCGTTGCCGTCATGTGGACCATGAGCCCCGGGGCCTACGTCATCCGGTCGATACGTGCCGACGAGTGGGCCGCCGCGAAGGAGTTGCGGCTTGCCGCGCTGCGGGATCCCCTCGCGCCGCTCGCCTTTCTGGAGACGTACGAGGAGGCTCTCGCCCGGCCGGACTCCTTCTGGCAGGAGCGGGCCGCCCGGGCCTGTGAGGGGGCCGACGGGGCGCAGCAGATCGTGGCCGAGGGGCCGGACGGGGGCTGGGTCGGGACGTTGACGGTGCTGGTCGAGGAGCCGGGGGCGACCGACTGGGCCGGGTTTCCGGTGGAGCGGAAGCAGGGGCATGTCGTCGGCGTGTTCGTGCGGCCCGAGGAGCGGGGCAGTGGGCTGACCGACGTGCTGTTCGACGCCGGGCTGGAGTGGGCCTGGGCGCGGGGTGCCGAGCGGGTGCGGCTGATCGTGCACGAGGAGAACGGGCGGGCCCAGCGGTTCTACCGGCGGGCCGGGTTCGTGCCGAGTGGGCTGGTCGTGCCGTTGTCCGGGAAGCCGGAGGAGAAGGAGCTGGAGTTCGTCCTCGAGCGGCCCTGACCGGGCGTCAGACGGGCAGTTCGTCGTGCGGCCAGCGGGAGCGGGCCTGTTCGCGGGACCGGAGCAGGGCCAGGGTCGGCATGCCCCGGTCCGCTCCGGTGGCCAGCAGCTCCGGCAACCGGGGAAGCGGAGCCACGGCGGCGACGTCGTCGAGGACGAACGTCATTGGTGGGTCGAGGCGACCGGAGGATGACCGTTCGGCCATGCGCCGGCCGCGCTCGACCACGCTTGCGGCGAGGGCCGTCAACAGTGGCATGGCGCCCGGGTTGGCTCGGGGGTCCTCGATGGATTCACCCACCACATAAAGCGTGCCCCCTTCGTGGACGAAGGAATCCAAGGTGAGGGCATCAGTTCGGTTTGGAGTGCAGGCCTCGCGGATGTTGACCGTGGAGAGGGCGGAGAGCGCTCTGGTGGTCAACTCCTGGGCCATGTCGCGGCGTTCGGGGTGGGCCGTGAGGGCGGCCTCGAGTTCGCCGGCCGAGCCCGGGGCGGCCTTCGGGTTCGTACGGAGGATGCGTACGGCGTCCTGGATCTGGGTGCCCTGGGACCAGCGGTGGACGTGGCGGATGGTGCGGCCGTCGATGGCGGCGGCGTGCAGGCAACTGCGCAGCAGCGTCTCGGCGGTGTCGCTGACCGCTTGGTCGAGGCGGGAGGTGGGGCGGACCGGGGCGAGGAGCGCGGTGGCTCGCGCGGCCGCTGTCTGCTTGTCCTCGCAGGCCGTGGTGGGGGACCAGTGGAGGCGGGCCGGGGTGTCGCAGAGGTGGGTGGGGTCGTAGAGGAGGACCGGGCCCAGTTTTCCGCGGGCGTCTTTGGTGTCCTCCCAGAGGGCGGGGTTGGAGGTGACCACGAGGGCGGGGCCCTCGGCGTCGCGCACGGCCTGGGTCGCGGTCTGGTGGCGGGTTTCCTTCGGGGCCACGAGGATCTTCTCCCGGCCGGCCAACGGTTCGGCGAACGGTGGGGTGGGGTGCGCCGCGGCAGGCACGGGCACAGGCGCAGGCACGGGGACGGGTGGCGGCTCTTCGATGTGCTCCGTCGCCGTCGTGGGGGGTTGCCACGTCCTCGTCGGCTCGGCCTCGGTCCGGGGTGCCGGTACCTCGTGCTGGGGCGGCTCCGGGGCCGCGGGCGGGGGAGCCTTCTCGACTGCCCTCGCTCCCGTGCGCCGCGCCGCCCGGACCGCACGCCACCGTGCCACCGTCCCCATGACGAACACGGTCAGCACCACCAGCACCATCAACTGGCCGATGAACAGGCCCCAGAACAGGCCGTAACCCGAAAGCTGCCCGGCCGGTGTGTCCGGCCAGGCTCCCGGGATGTCGTGGGGCTCGGCGATCAGGGAGCGCATCGCCAGGGGGGTGCGGGTGAAGGTGACTCCGGTCGGCCAGGTGCCGTGGGCGAACCACGCCGCCAGGCCCGTCGCCGTCCAGACCAGCAGGGTCATGCCGAGGAGGAAGGCGAGTATGCCGATCAGCAGGCCGTCGGGGACGCCGCCCTGGCCGTCTCTGCCGCTTCGGCCCTCTTCCCGGTGGCCCCGGTATTCCCGGCCGTGGTCCGGTCTCACGCTGCCCCCTACGCCACCGTCGATTCGGAGTCGCCCAGGTGTTGCTCCACGAAGGCCGCCGCCCGCTCCTCGGCCTCCAGCTCGGCGGCGCGCAGGGCGTCGTCGGTGAGGTCGGTGGCCGCTTCGGTCATCGCGCGGTCGGTGAAGACGAGGGGGCGTTCGGTCTCGGTGACCAGGTGTTTGACGACCTGGACATTGCCGTTGACGTCCCACACCGCGATGCCCGGGGTGAGGCTGGGGATGATCTCCACCGCCCAGCGCGGGAGGCCCAGCACCCGGCCCGTCGCCCTCGCCTCGTCGGCCTTCTGGGCGTAGATCGTCCTGGTGGAAGCCATCTTCAGGATCGCGGCCGCTTCCTTCGCCGCCGCGCCGTCGACGACGTCCGAGAGGTGGTGGACGACGGCGACGAAGGACAGGCCGAGCCGGCGGCCGAACTTCAGCAGGCGCTGGAAGAGCTGGGCCACGAAGGGGCTGTTGATGATGTGCCAGGCCTCCTCGACCAGGAAGATGCGCTTCTTCCGGTCGGGGCGGATCCAGGTGTGTTCCAGCCATACGCCGACGATCGCCATCAGGATCGGCATGGCGATCGAGTTGCGGTCGATGTGGGACAAATCGAACACAATGAGGGGCGCGTCAAGGTCGATGCCGACCGTCGTGGGGCCGTCGAACATGCCCCTGAGGTCACCGTCGACCAGACGGTCCAGCACCAGGGCGACATCGAGCCCCCACGCCCGTACGTCGTCTATGGCGACGTTCATCGCCTCGGCCGACTCCGGCTCGGGGTGCCGTAGCTGCTCGACGATGTCGCTGAGCACCGGCTGGCGTTCGACGATCGTCTCGTTGACGTAGGCGTGCGCGACCTTGAGCGCGAAGCCGGAGCGCTCGTCCAGGCCGTGCCCCATCGCGACCTCGATGATCGTGCGGAGCAGCGCGAGCTGGCCCGTCGTGGTGATCGACGGGTCGAGGGGGTTGAGGCGGATGCCGTGGTCCAGGGCGGCCATCGGGTCCAGCCGGATGGGAGTTATGCCCAGCTCCTGCGCGATGAGGTTCCACTCGCCGACGCCGTCCTCGCCCTGGGCGTCCAGGACGACGACCTGGCGGTCGCGGAAGCGCAGTTGCCGTAGGACGTACGTCTTCTCCAGGGCCGACTTGCCGTTGCCGGACTCGCCGAGGACCAGCCAGTGGGGGGCGGGGAGCTGCTGGCCGTAGAGCTGGAAGGGGTCGTAGATGTAGCCCTTTCCGGAGTACACCTCGCGGCCGATGATGACGCCCGAGTCGCCGAGGCCGGGGGCGGCGGTGGGGAGGTAGACCGCCTGGGCCTGGCCCGTGGACGTGCGCACCGGCAGCCGGGTCGTCTCGACCTTCCCGAAGAGGAAGGACGTGAAGGCCTCGGTGAGGACGGACAGCGGGTCCCGCATCAGGTCCTACCTCCGAATGCCGGTGGCGAAGGGGAGTGTGTTCACGAATGCCCGGTGGTGCTCGCGGTCGCACCACTCCAGCTTCAGATACGACTTTCCGGCGGACGCCCGGATGGTCCGCTTGTCGCGCGCCAGCGACTCGGGGGAGCGGGAGGAGACGGTGATGTAGCCGACCAGGTTGACGCCGGCCGCGCCGCTCGCGAGGTCTTCTCCTCGCTGGTCGAGGCGGTTGTGGGCGGCGACGTCGCGGGGGTCGACGGTGCGGTTCATCTTGGCGGCGCGGCTGGCCTCGGCCTCGTCGTTGGTCTTCTCGGTGAGCATGCGCTCGATGGCGACCTCGGTGGGTTCGAGGTCCATCGTGACGGCGACCGTGCGGATGACGTCCGGGGTGTGGACGAGGAGGGGCGCCAGGAAATTCACACCCACCGGGGTCATCGGCCACTCCTTGACCCAGGCGGTGGCGTGGCACCAGGGGGCGCGGGTGGTGGACTCCCGGGTCTTCGCCTGCAGGAACGTCGGTTCCATGGCGTCGAGCTCGGCCGGCCAGGCGTTGCGCTTCGTCATCGCCTGGATGTGGTCGATCGGGTGGTCGGGGTCGTACATGGAGTGGATGAGCGACGACAGCCGGCCCTGGCCGAGCGGCTGCCGTACGCGGATGTCGGCCTCCTGCAGGCGCGAGCAGATGTCAGTCAGCTCGCGCGCCATGACGACCGCGAGGCCCGCGTCCCGGTCGACCTTGCCGCCGCCGTGCGGGCGGGCGGCGCGGGCCATCGCGATGGCCTCGGCGGCCAGTTCGCGGGTGTAGTGCATACAGGCGACGAGGTAGGCGCGGTGCTGCTCGCTGCTCGTCGACACCATGGACTGGAGTTGGTCGTACGACTGCTGCAGCCAGGCGGGGGAGCGGTCGTCGCCGCGTACGGCGACGTCCTTGGCGTGGGCGTCCGGGTCGGCGGGGAGGGTGCGCGCGAGCATCTGAAGGCGGGTCACGAAGCCGTCGCCGTTGGCGACATGCTTCAGCAGGGTGCCGAAGCGGTCGACGAGGGCTTCCTGGTCCTCGGAGTCGCGCAGGCCCACGCCCGGGCCCTCGATCTCGATGGCGGCGGTGACGGTGCGGCGGTCGGCGTGCAGCAGTACGGCGATCTCGTCCGGGCCGAACGGGGCGGCCAGCCAGGAGATACGGCCGATGCCCGGCGGCGGGCCCACCTCGACCTCGCGGCCGTCGAGCCCGGTGCCGGCCTCCATGGCGGCGGAGCGGTAGGCGGTGCCCTGGCGCAGGGTGCGCTTGTAGCTGCGGTTGATCTCGAACCACTTGTAGATGGTCCGCTGCTTGTACGGCACGTAGACCGCGGCCAGCGCGAGCATCGGGAAGCCCATGAGCAGCACGATGCGCAGGGACAGGACGGGGACGAGGAGTCCGCACATCATGCCGAGGAACGCGCCCGCGATGATCAGCGCGATCTCGCCGGTCTCGCGGTTGCGGCCGACGATCGCGTTCGGCCGGGCGCGGCCGATCAGATATGTACGGCGGGGCGTGACCGGATGGGACACATGGGACTGAGTCGTCAACGCCCGTCACCTCCTGAACGATTGCTGCTGCTGTTGCGGGTATTGCTGGCGTGGGGGGTGTTCACGGGGCTGCCCGAGCGGGGCGCGGGTGCGGTGGAGGGGGCGGATCCGCCGCCTCCGCCGGCGGGGCGCGCGCTGTGTGCGGCGACGCCGCCGGAGGCGGGGTTCGTGGGGCGGGGGGTGTTCGACTGGCCGCCGCCGCTGTTGCTGTCCGCGCGGGAGCTGTGGGTCTTGATGCCCTGGGCCACGAGGGTCGCCGGGGAGCTGATGACGGCGGCGGCCTTGCTCTCGGCGCCGCGCATGATGCGGTTGTTGCGGGTGTTCGCGATCTCGTCGCCGAAGCCGGGGACGAAGCGGTAGATCATCGCGCTCGCGAAGATGGCGAGCAGGATGATGGCGAGGCCGGAGACCACGGCGGCGAGGGAGTCCGGGCCCTCTTCGGTGGCGAGGGCGCCGGCGAGGCCGAGGACGATGACGATGACCGGCTTGACCAGGATGACCGCGATCATGATGCCGGCCCAGCGGCGGACGTGGCCCCACAGGTTCTTGTCCACGAGGCCCGCGTAGACGACGACGCCGAGCAGGGCGCCGACGTACAGCAGTACGGCGCGCAGGTACAGCTCGAGGTAGAGGACGCCCGCGGCGAGGATGCTGATCAGCGACACGATGATCAGCATGATCGGGCCGCCGCCGATGTCGTTGCCCTTGTTGAGGGCCTCGGAGAAGGTGCCGAAGAAGGTGTCCGTCTGGTTGCCGGTGGTCTTCGCGAGGACGTCGCTGACGGCGTCGGTGGCCGAGACGATGGTGTAGAGGATGAGCGGGGTGAAGGCCGAGGCCAGCACCGTGAGCCAGAGGAACCCGATGGCTTCCGACAGGGCGGTGGTGAACGGCACGCCGCGGACGGCTCGCTTGGCGACCGCGAGCAGCCAGAGGAGGAGCGTGAGGATCGTCGAGGCCGCGAAGACGACGGCGTAGTGCTTCAGGAACGTGAGGTTCGTGAAGTCGACGCTCGCGGTTTCCTTCACGGCCTCGCTGAGCTTGTCGACGGTCCAGGAGGCGGCGTCCGCACAGCCCTTGGCGAGGGAGGAGAGGGGGTCGAGGGTGGAGGTGGGGTCGGTGAGGGAGGGGCCGCCGGAGCGGTTGCCGGAGCCGCCGTTGTCTTTTTCGCAGTAGTCCTTGGCGGGGCCGCGAATCAGGTCGCAGGGGTCGCTGCTCCCCGAGGGGGTGGGCGAAGGGGTGGGTGCGGCGACAGCGCGGGTGGCCAGCAGAACGGCGGTCGCCTGGACGGCCGTGAGGGCCCCGGCGACCTTGAGGAAGCGGCGGTTAGCGCGCATACGTGAACCCTCCGTACTCCTCAACGGCCTTCGTCATGTCGTCGGCCGAGGAGGCCCGCTGGTCTCGCCCGACCGGCACTGGACCGTCCTTCTGCTGGAAGTCGGTGACCTTCCAGTCATTGCCGACCCATTTCAGCTCGTAGGTCGTGGTGTACCAGCTCTCGGACACCGGGTTGGTCGAACCTTCACCGGACAGGCCGAAGAGCGACGTGTACCAGACCTCCACGGTGGCGGTGCTCGCGCTGAACGACGTGGTCTTGGTGCCCACCGGGATGACTCGGGAGACGAAGGTCTGGCCCGACGGCGCGGCACCGTTCTTGTCGAGACCGATGTTCGCGAGGAACTTCTCGCTGGCGTACGCGCTGTCCAGGTCCGCCTGCCGCTTGGCGGCTACATCGGGGGCATAGACCGTGCTGACGATCTCGTGCCGTCTGGCCGTGTTGAACATGTCCGCCGACCCCAGCGCCACGGAGAAGTTGGCCGCCGCGCTCTGCGCCCCCTGCTCATCCCGAGCGAACCCCCCGGGAATCCCCGCCGCCTTGCCGTCCACCGGTCGGGTCCCGCTCGCCGCCGTCGTCGAGGATTTCGGCTCGTTTTCATCCCCGCCCGCGGAACCGGAGCCGTCGCCTCCACGGTTCGCGAAGGCGATCGCGGTGATGAGGAGGACCACCACGCCGACGACGGTGACCAGGCTCCGGGACGACGAGCGGCCGGGGCGGCGCGCGCCGCCGTACACGTCGCCGCTGGTGTCGGGCAGCCGGGTGCGGGTCTGCCCGGTGCCTCCGTAGCCGCCGGAGGGATCCCGCTCGTCTCCGAGACTCATGCCGCGTACGCCCCCTCGACGTCGGACGGAAACACGTTGGAGTACGACCGTAGCCGTGCTGGTTCCCGCATGGGCGCGGTGTGGTGACTCGACATCAGGGAGACGCAACCTCAGCCGGTGAGCACGACGGGTGGGTGGGGGAGGAGTAGGAGGGCCGGGCGTGCCCGGAGCGGACGGAGGGGGCAGGGGGTAGGGGTAGGGGGTGAGAGGTCTCGGGGCTAGACGGCCATGCCGTACACGATGGTGAACAGCGTGCCCAGCGAGCCGATGATGAAGACGCCCGTCAGGCCGGCGATGATGAGACCTTTGCCCTGCTCGGCGCTGAAGGTGTCGCGCAACGCCGTCGCGCCGATGCGCTGTTTGGCCGCACCCCAGATGGCGATGCCGAGACAGATCAGGATGGCCACGGCCATCACGACCTCGATCATCACCTTGGCCTCGTTGCCCAGGCTGCCGAAGGGGCCCCAGTCCGGAGCGATCCCGCCGATGATGGTGTTGATGTCGCCCTTATCGGCCGCAAAGAGCATGTAAGTCACCGCCCCTGGTGGGTAGTTCCGCATCCCCTGCGGTGCGCAGAGGTCAGGCCTCATTGTCGTTGATTCTCGCCGACATTGTCGCCGCCGTATGTCGACTTGGCGTCATTGATGGGCGGGATTCGTACGAATAGCTCGTACGGTCACTCTGTGTATCACGGCAGGTCACCCCGGGCAACGAGGCCTGGGCGGAACCTGTCGTGTGGTCGCGTCGTTAGCCCTCTTCACCCTCGGGTGCCGTTTCTGACGGCTGGTCGGGTGAGTGGTCGTGCCGGTGTTCTGCGGGTGAAGGCTATCCCGGGGTGGTTGGCCGGGTGCCGGTGGGTCGCAGCCGGGGTCGTGGGGCGTGACGGGCTGTCAGCGGGGGTGGGCCTCTGTGACGTTCGTCGTCAGTAGGCGCAGGAGCTGTTTGGCCTGGGCGTCCTGTCGGGGGGTCAGGCCCATCGCCTCGCCTATGGCGAGGGGGACGGTGGCCGCGCGGTCGCGGAGTTCGGCGCCGGCCTCGGTGAGGCGGATGGCGACGGAGCGTTCGTCGTCGCGCCGGCGCTCGCGGCGCAGCAGGCCGCCGGCTTCGAGGCGCTTGAGCAGCGGGGACAGGGTGCTGGACTCCAGTTGGAGGGCGGTGCCCAGGTCGCGTACGGAGATGGAGTCCTGTTCCCAGAGGACGAGCATGACCAGGTACTGGGGGTAGGTCAGGCCCAGTGTGTCGAGGAGGGGGCGGTAGCGCGCTGTCACGGCGCGGGAGGCGGCGTAGAGCGCGAAGCAGAGCTGGTCGTCCAGGAGGAGGGAGCCTTCCCGGGTGGCCGATTCGGTGGCCGGTTCGGACGATGGGGTCATGGGCTCGCTCCTGGCTCTTCGTCGCTCTTGGCTGCGCTTGGTCGCTCGTGGTCGCTCTTGGTTGCTCTTCGTGGGTTTGCTCGATCTTATCGAGGGCCAACTCATCGAGCACTAATAAGTTGCGCACGACTAAATAGCGCGCTACTTTCATTGTGTGCCGCCGGACCCGGCCGTACCAGGCCGGGTGGACCTGCCCGCATGCGTGGGGCGCGCGGCACCCCGATCCGAGGAGATCGCCATGACCGACACCGCGCCCACCACCCCCGCCCGCCCCGTCCTGGAGCCCGCCGCCCAGGCCTTCGTCGAGGCCACCGCGAACCCGCCGTACCTGTTCGACCTGGGTCCGGCCGAGGGCCGTAAGACCGTCGACGAGGTGCAGTCCGGGGAGATCGCCAAGCCGGACGTCGACGAGGAGTGGGTCACCGTGACCGGCGGGCCGACCGGCGAGGTCAGGGCCCGTGTCGTACGGCCGGCCGGGGCCACCGGGACGCTCCCGGTGATCATCTACATCCACGGCGCGGGCTGGGTCTTCGGCAACGCGCACACCCATGACCGGCTGGTGCGCGAACTGGCCGTGGGCGTGGGTGCCGCGGTCGTCTTCCCCGAGTACGACCTCTCGCCCGAGGCGCGCTACCCGGTCGCCGTCGAGCAGAGCTACGCCGTGGCCCAGTGGGTCGTCCGCGAGGGCGCGGCCAACGGCCTGGACGCCGGGCGGATCGCCGTGGCCGGTGACTCGGTGGGCGGCAACATGAGTGCCGCGCTGACGCTGCTGGCCAAGGAGCGCGGTGATGTTCCGCTGGTGCAGCAAATGCTCTTCTACCCCGTCACCGACGCGTCGTTCGACACCGGGTCCTACCGGCAGTTCGCCGAGGGGTACTTCCTGCGCCGGGACGCCATGCAGTGGTTCTGGGACCAGTACACGACCGACGCGGCCGAGCGGGCCCAGGTCACCGCCTCACCGCTGCGGGCGACCGTGGAGCAGCTCGCCGGGCTGCCGCCGGCGCTCGTCGTCACCGCCGAGGCGGATGTGCTGCGGGACGAGGGGGAGGCGTACGCGAACAAGCTGCGGGAGGCCGGCGTGCCGGTGACCGCGGTGCGGTATCAGGGCATCATCCATGACTTCGTGATGCTCAACGCCCTGCGGGAGACGCACGCCGCGGGGGCTGCCATCGGGCAGGCGGTCGGTGTGCTGCGGGGGGCCTTCGGGCTGAGCTGAGGGGTCTCGTCGCCGGAGAGGGCGGGCTGCGGGGCGTGCGGCGGCACTCAGGGCCTGGCCCCAGACCGGCGTCGGCAACGCGTGACTGGCCTGGCCTTTTCGGCAGGAGGGTACGGGCGGCGGTTCCGCCCGGGTGATCGTCAGCGGGGCTTGAGGCCGTGCAGCAAGTGGTGGACCAGGTTCTCCACGCCCGTCAGGGCCGCCTCCGGTGTCAGCCAGCCGCCTGCGATGAAGGCGGCCACGCCGTGCAGGGCGGCGCCTGTGACGAGGTTGAGTTCCTCGGGGTCGCCCTCGATGATCTCGCCGCGTTTCTGGGCGTCCGCGAGGACGCGTTCGAGGCTGCCGACCGTGCGCTCGACGGCGGCGGCCATCTGTTCCGAGGCGTCCGGGTCGTGCTTGCGGGCGTACATGAGCTCCAGGAGCTCGGCGTTGTCGATGGCGAAGCCCAGGTAGGCGCGGGCGAGTGCGGTGAGCCGGGGTTCCAGCGGGAGTGCGGGGTCCTCGGAGGCGCTCAGGGCCTGGCCGAGTCGCTCGTAGCCGGCCAGGGCCAGGGCGTTGAGCAGGGCCTGCTTGTCCTTGAAGTGCCGGCCCGGGGCGGCGTGGCTGACGCCGACCTCGCGGGCCAGTTCACGCAGCGAGAGGGAGGCGACGCCCTTTTCACGCAGGGTGCGTTCCGCTGCCGCGAGCAGGGCGGCGCGCAGGTCTCCGTGATGGTAGGGGCGAGTCTCGGGCATGTGGACCATCGTAGCTCGATGTTGCCTTCGGCTACTTTGTTGGCGCCGTCACCATTGTTGTCATTGACAGCATTGTTGGCGGCGCCTACATTCGGTTGTATGACTGAGAATGCGGAAAGCAAGAGCAGGAGCAAGAGCAGGGCCAAGGCGTGGGACGCGGCCCGCCTTCCCGATCTCACCGGACGTACAGCCGTCGTCACCGGGGCCAACAGCGGCATCGGCCGTACCGCCGCCGATGCGCTGGCCGGCGCGGGTGCGCACGTCGTGTTCGCCGTACGGGACCTCGAGCGCGGCCGGGCCGCGGCGGCGACGGTGAACGGCAGCACCGAGGTGCGGCGGCTGGACCTGGCGGATCTTGCGTCCGTACGGGAGTTCGCGGAGGGCTGGCAGGGGCGGCCGCTGGATCTGCTGGTCAACAACGCCGGCGTGATGATGGTGCCGCGGCAGCGCACGGCGGACGGCTTCGAGATGCAGTTCGGCACGAATCACCTCGGACACTTCGCGCTGACCAACCTGCTGCTGCCGTACGTCACGGACCGGGTGGTGACGCTGTCGTCCGGCGCGCACCGCTGGTTCGGCGCGCGGATCCGCTTCGAGGACCTCGACTTCGCGTCGGGCTACGACCCGAACCGCGCGTACGCCCAGTCGAAGCTGGCGAACCTGCTGTTCACGCTGGAACTCCAGCGGCGGCTGACGGAGGCCGGTTCCCCGGTGCGCGCCCTCGCCGCCCACCCGGGCTATGCGGCCACCAACCTCCAGAGCCACGCGGGGAGCCCGGTGATGCGGGGGCTGATGAAGATCGGCAACCGCTTCTTCGCCCAGGACGACCGGGCGGGCGCGCTGCCGACGCTGTACGCCGCCACGCAGGACCTTCCCGGCGCGAGCTACGTCGGGCCGGACGGGCTGGGTGAGCTGCGGGGCGGGCCGACGCTCGTCGGGCGCAGTGCGGCGGCCAGTGACGCGGGTATGGCGCGGCGGTTGTGGACGGTGTCGGAGGAGCTGACTGGGGTGAGCTGGACGCTGGGGGTGGCGGGGAGCGGGGCTGGGGAGCGGGAGCGGGACCGGGGGCGGGGCCGGGTGGCGGCCGAGCGTTAGTACGCGCTACGCCGTCGGCCCTCTGGGGCTCGTGAGCCCTGTCGGGCCCATGAACCTGCCCGGCCTGCCCACCCGGCCGGCCTGCGACTCCGGCTGAGTCACCGTCAGAGCCCACCGGATGGTGTCCGCCGAGGTGTCGACGCCGATCACGAAGGATCCGGGGCGGACCACGCCGGGGGCCATGGTCACCGAGCCCACTCCGGTCTCCCCGGCCGGGCAGTCGATGGTGAACGCGGCGACCTCCGACTCCTGCGACATCGTCACCCGTACACCGCCGTCCCTTCGCACGCCACCGTGAGCACGGTCGGCAGCTTCTCCCACGCGCCGTCGGACGCGACACCGCCGTCCCCCGTCCACTCCTCCACCCACACCAGGCCCTCCGGCCCGGGATGCGGCAGCAGGACGCCGCCCGACACGGCGGAGCGAAGCCGGACGCGACGCCGGCCGGTGCGCAGGCGGCGAGTGCGAGTGTCCCGCCGATGACCTTGGGCCTGAGACTCCGCACTCAGGGGTAGGCCCGACCTGGAGGTGGGAGCGATGGCGATGCCGAGCCTGCTCGGGGTGTTCGCGCACCCGGACGACGAGTCCCTGTTCTCGGGCGGTGTCCTCGCCCGGCACGCGGACGCGGGGGCGCGTACCGGTGTCGTGACCGCGACCTGGACCCCGGACACACCGCGCGGTGCCGAACTCGCCGAGGCGCTGCGGATCCTGGGTGCCGGGCGACCACGGATGCTGGGCTATGCCGACGGCGGCGTGCCGCACTCCGCGCCGGGCAGCCGGCGGCTGTGCGACGCGCCGCTTGACGAGGCGGTGGGCCGACTGGTCGCCCACATACGGCGGTTCCGGCCGGAGGTCGTCGTCACCCACGACGCCTACGGCGGCATCACCGGCCACCCCGACCATGTGCACACCCACCGCCTGACCACGCTCGCCGTCCAGGCGGCCGGGCTCGAACGGCTCTACCCGGACGCCGGCGACCCCTGGCGGCCGAGCGCCCTCTACCTGGCCACGCACCCCCACTCGGCCCTCGACGCGCTCGGCGAACTGGCCCGTGCGGGCAAGGGCATGAACACGGTCCCGGACGAGTGGATCAGCGCGACCGTCGACGCGCGCCCCTGGCTGGAGCGGAAGTGGGCCGCCGTACTGGCCCATCGCACCGAGGTGGAGCGGGGCGCCGCGCCGGGGCTGCTGGCCGGATTTCCGCAGGCCGTCCGCGAGCGGATCCTCGGCAGTGAGTGGTACATCCGGCAGGACACGGTGTCGTCCGCGTCGAGCCGGACCGAGCTGACGGTGTGAGGGACTGGACGCTACTCGGCCGGCAGCGCGTCCCGCAGGGCCTTCGCGGTGACCGTCGGGTCGTAGCCGTCGGGGACGCCCTCGACCAGGATGATGTCGCCCGCGATGTGCCGGGAGCGCAGGGGCGCGATCTCCTGGTAGGCGGGCGAGTCCCACCAGGCCCGCGCCTCCGCGATCCCCGGGAAGCCGATCATCACGACGTGGCCGGGCCAACTGCCCTCCTTGGTCTCGTGCGGGGTCCCGTGCACGAGGAAGCGGCCGCCGTACGGCTCGAAGGTGGCGGTGATGCGCTCGATGTACTCGGCGATCTCCGGGTGCGGGGCGGATTCCTGGAGGTGGGCGATGGCGTAGGCGGGCATGGTGTCCTTCCGTTCGTGCAGTTCATGCAGTTCGTGTCGTTCGTGCTGTTCGTTCCGCTCGATTACGTCCGGTTGGGGTCCGTATGCCGAAGAGCCTGGCAGGCGGGTCTGGTCGGTGTCGATGACCTGTCAGGTAATGCGACAGCGGGCGTCTGACGCTCCTCTCACCTTCGTCGGTCACAGTGGTCCCGATGCCGCCGCCGATGAAGCCCGCCCCACGCCTGTCCCTGTACGCCGCCGCCGTCCTCCTCACCGTCCCCTCGGCCTCCGCCGCGGCCGCCGACGCCGGGGTCGGTCCCTTCGGTGTGACCGTCACCGCCGTGGCGGGCGCGCAGAGTGCGCGGGTCGGTGCGCTGTTCGCGGCCGGTCGGCAGGATCGTCTGCGCGGTGGCCACTTCTGCACTGCGTCCGTCGTGCACAGCCCTCGGCACGATCTCATCGTCGCCGCCGCTCACTGCCTGGAAGGCAGGACGGACCACATCGTGTTCGTACCCGGCTACCGGGACGGTGTGGCCCCCTACGGGGTGTGGCGGGTGGGGAAGTGGTTTCTGCCGGACGGGTGGGCGCAGGGGCGGGACGAGGACAGTGACGTGGCGTTCGCGGTGGTGCGGGACCGGGGTGGGGAGGGGGTCGAGGACAGGGTCGGGGGGAATCGGTTCGTCGTCGGTACGGCGGTCGGGGCCACGGCCGTGACCGTCACCGGGTATCCCAACTCCCGCGAGGTGCCCGTCAGTTGCAGCAACAAGCCCCACCTTCACAACCGTACGCAACAACGCATCTCATGCCCCGGCCTCAGCGGCGGGACCAGCGGTAGTCCATGGGTCGACGGAGACGGGCAGGTCGTGGGCGTGCTCGGTGGGCACGAGGACGGCGGGGCCACGGCCGATGTGTCGTACAGCGTGGTGTTCGGAGCGGAGGCGGCCGCGCTGTACCGCGAGAGCGTCGGTGAGAGTGTCGATTGCGACGAGTCCCACAGGGGAAGCTCCTAAACTGGCGCGGTCGGACTCCGGCGGGGTGAGGGGCGGTTGACGGTGCGTAAGGCATGGATCGTGGCGGGTTCCGCTCTCGCGGTGGGGCTCAGCTTCGTGATGCTGCTCGTCATCGGGGTCTACCTCGTCGCCGGGAACCTCGCGGGCGGGATGGGCGGCGCCTCCAAGGCGCTGGCCAAGGGGGCCGTGCCCGCCGCTTATCAGGACCTGGTGCAGAAGTGGGGCAATCTGTGCCCCGCCATCAACCCCGCGCTGCTCGCCGCCCAGCTCTACCAGGAGAGCGGCTTCAACCCGAACGCCAAGAGCCCGGCGGCGGCGCAGGGCATCGCGCAGTTCATCCCGGGGACCTGGGCCACACACGGCATCGACGGCGACGGCGACGGCGACCGTGACGTCTGGGACCCGAAGGACGCGATTCCGTCGGCCGCGTCGTACGACTGCAAGCTCGCCTCCTACGTGAAGGACGTACCCGGCGACTCGACCAGGAACATGCTCGCCTCCTACAACGCCGGGGCGTACGCGGTCATCAAGTACCGGGGTGTGCCGCCGTACAAGGAGACCCAGAACTACGTGAAGACGATCACGACGCTTCAGGAGAGCTTCGCGGCGCCCGTCAGCCGGGTCGACCCCAGCAAGCAGGCCGCCGGGGCCATTTACTACGCGCAGAAGAAGCTCGGCACCCCCTATCTCTGGGGCGGTGACGGAACCGCCGCGGACGGTGGGCGGTTCGACTGCTCGGGGCTGACGAAGGCCGCATACGAAAGTGTCGGGATCTCGTTGCCGCGGGTGGCCAACGACCAGTGGAACGCGGGGCCGCATCCGGACAGGGACGAACTGCTGCCGGGGGATCTGGTGTTCTTCTCGGACGACCTCAACAACTCCCGGGCCATCCGGCATGTGGGGATTTATGTCGGTGGCGGATACATGATCGACGCACCGCGGCCGGGCGCTGTGATCCGGTTCGACCCGATCGACACCCCGGACTACTTCGGAGCCACCCGGGTGACCGAAGATGGCGCGAAAGCGCTGCCGACGACGGTTTAGACGGAGCGTGAACCCACCCCCTGAGCTGCGGCGATGGGTATCTCTTCGATAACGTCTGCGTGATCATTCAGTGGAGTGTGGAACGTATCAACAGGGGCCGTGCGTTCCTGGTGTCGTAGCCGTCAGCGGATCTGCAACCACGGGGGTGGAAGAGCGGCGCACGCAAGTGTGCGCCGGAGGAACGACGAAGGGGCCGCAGCGTCATGGCTGGACTCGCAGAATCCGGGTCGAACCCCGACGTCGAGTTGCTCTACGACATCAATGGCCTGGCCAAGGACGCGCCGCACTGGTTCGACCGGGTCATGGGCTACGTCGGTGAGTACGGGCTGCTGCTCGCCCTGGTCCTCCTGGTGGTGTGGTGCTGGTGGTCCGTGCGACGGCGGGGCGAGGACGAAGCCGCCTCGTCGGTGGCCGCGCTGGTGTGGGCGCCGCTGGCCGCCGGGATCGCGGTGCTGGTGAACGTGCCGATACGGGGGTTCGTCGAGCGGCCCCGGCCCTTCAAGTCCCACCACGGGCTGGAGGTGTTGGTGACCGGCAAGACCGACTACTCCTTCGTCAGCGATCACGCGACCATCGCCATGGCCCTGGGCGTCGGGCTGTTCGTCGCGAACCGGAAGTTCGGGCTCGCCGGCATCGGGCTGGCGCTGCTCGAAGGGTTCTGCCGGGTCTACATGGGCGTGCACTATCCGACGGACGTCGTCGGCGGCTTCGCCCTGGGCACCGCCGTCGCGCTGCTGCTGTCGCCGCTGGCCATGGCCCTGCTGACGCCGCTGATGTCCGCGATCGAGCGGTCGTCGCGGGGTGGGTGGCTGATCAGGGCGAGCGGGCGGTCCCGGGCGCGCGGCGGGCGGGAGGCGCTGATTCCGGGGGCGCGGGCGGACAGCGAGAGTGCGGCGGCGGGGGCGGGGGCAGGGGCCGAGGAGCGGGATCTGGCGGCTTAGCTGCGCTCGGCTCGGACGGTGCTCTGTGGTGTGTGGTTTGTGGTTCGTGGTGTGTGGTGTGGCTTGTGCTCTGTGGCCTTGGGCTACAGCGCCTGTGGGTACGTGAAGAAACCCTCCGGGTCGTACTGCTTCTTCAGCTTTGACAGGCGCGTCGCCGCATCCCCGTAGTACGCCTTGCGCCAGTTCCGCAGGGTCGGGTCGGTGTAGTTCTGGTACGCGGCGCCCGAGGCGTACGGGCGCATCGCGTTGTGGGCCGATGTCAGCCAGGACTGGGCCGTGGAGCCCGTCGTGCCGGCCCGCCAGGACGCGAGGTACTGGGCCAGGATGCGGGAGCGGCGGTGTACGAAGGCCGTGGCCGTGGGGGAGACGCGGTTGACGGCTCCGCCGAGGGCCGTGAGGGCGATGCTGCCGGAGCCGCCGCGGACCGACTCCATCTGCTTCAGCAGCGTCTGGATGCCCGTCGATGACAGCGTACGGTCGAAGAAGTCCGACTTGGCGGTGTACGTCTCGCGGCCCAGCGCGCCCTGCGGGGAGCGGCCCGGGGTGGAGCCGGGGAGGTGGCACTGCGCGTCCGTGGCGAAGGACGAGCAGCCGGCGTACAGCTCCATCGACTCCTCGTACGAGCGGCGCTTGATCGAGACGCTGGTCGCGGGGCCGGGGCCGCCGGGGCGGTCGGCCAGGCGGTCCACGGCGTTCTTGAGTTCGCCGTAGGTGCCCAGCGAGAACGCCGCCACGGTGATGGTCGGGGTGCCGCCCGCGCGGTTCGAGATGCTCAGGGCCGACCAGATCTCGTCGGGCTGGGTCGGGCCCCACTCCTGCCAGGACCTGATCAGCGCGGCCGCCTTCGACCAGGGCCAGGTCAGGTACGCCGTGACGGCCTGCGGGGCGGGGTGGGTCTTGAACCGCAGTTCCGTGACGACGCCGAAGTTGCCGTTGCCGGCGCCGCGCAGGGCCCAGAAGAGGTCCTTGTTGGTGGTGGCGTCGGCGGTGAGCTGCTTGCCGTCGGCGGTGATCAGGGTGGCCTGGGTGAGGCTGTCGCAGGTCAGGCCGTAGGTGCGGGAGGTGACGCCGTGGCCGCCGCCTAGGGTGAGGCCGGAGATGCCGACGGTGGGGCAGGAGCCGGCGGGGATGGTGACGCCCTTGGCGGCGAGGGCTCGGTAGACGTCGATGAGTTTCGCGCCGGCGCCGACGACTGCGGTGTTGCCGGAGACGCGGATGCGGTTGAGCTTGGAGACGTCGATGATCAGGCGGTTGTTGCCAGAGGACCAGCCGGCGTAGGAGTGGCCGCCGTTGCGGATGGCTATGCGGAGGTTGTGGGCGCGGGCGTAGGCGAGGGTGGTGCGGATGTCGTCGGGGTGGGCGACGTAGGCGACTGCGGCGGGCTTCAGGGCGTCGAAGCGGGTGTTGTAGAGCTGGTGGGCCGACTTCCAGTCGGCGTCGCCCGGGCGGATGAGGGGGCCGTCTAGGTCTTGGGCGAGGGCGGTCCAGTTGGCGGTGGTGGTCTGTGTGCGGGTGCCGGTGCGGGTACCTGTGCCGTTGCCGTTGCCGTTGCTGTCGGTGCCGTAGCAGGCCGTTGCCGTCAGGGCGGTGAGGGCTGCTGCCGTGCTGCCGCCGATGAAGGTACGCCGTTCCATGTCGCCTCCTGGGGGATACGTGGAACGAGACGGGGTGCGCAGGGGTGGGGTTCCATGAGGCACCGACCGTTTGCCGGCCCTTGGATTCTCGCCCCCGCCGCCCCTACCCGTCCCATCCCAGGGGCTCCGCCCTTCGACCCCGGGTGCTCTCTGGGGGCTGCGCCCCCAGACCCCGCTGTCGGCCCTTAAGGGGCCTTGTCCTCAAACGCCGGACGGGCTGGATTGTGCCGACCGGCGCTGAGGAGGGGCTGTCGGCAGGGGGTGTGGCCCCTTCGGGTGGGTGGGGGTTGGGGATGGTGGGTGCGTGTCCTCGGATGTGGGGTGGGCGGGGGGGTGCGGGCAGTGCTGGGTGGTGGCGTCGGCAGGGGTGCGGTGCCTTTGGGTGGGTGGGCGTTGGGGATGGCGGGAGCTTGTTCCTCGGACGCTCGAGGCCGGACGCCGGACGCCGGGGGGTGTGGGCTCGCGCTGAGGAGAGGTCGTCGGTGGTGGGTGCGGGCCCCGTGGGTGGGTGGGCGTTGAGGGATGGGCACTTCCCGGTGTCGAGCCGTGTCCTTCAGACCGGCCGACGTTTACGGTCGCTTCCGATGCCGGTCGGTGCATCTCAGCCCGTCCGGCGTTCGAGGACGGGCTCCCGCAGGGGCCGCCATCCGGTCCGTCCGGCGTCCGTGGACCCGCTCCCACCAGTTGGCGTCGCAGGTATGAAAGATCGGGTCGGTGTCGGGAGGGGGGTGTCCTGCTGGGTGCCGGGCCCTGTTGGGTCGCGTGGTTTCTACAGGAACGCCAGATGCACTAGCCCGAACGCCGCGGCTGCCACCGCCGCCGCCGCCGGCATCGTGATGAACCAGCCCATGACGATGTTCTTGGCGACGCCCCAGCGGACGGCGTTCACGCGCTTCGTGGCGCCGACGCCCATGATGGCCGAGGTGATGACGTGGGTCGTGGAGATCGGCGCCTTGAAGAGGAAGGCCGTGGTGAACATGATCGACGCGCCGGTCGTCTCGGCGGCGAAGCCCTGCGGGGGATCGAGTTCGATGATCTTGCGGCCGAGGGTGCGCATGATGCGCCAGCCGCCGGCGTAGGTGCCCAGCGACAGCATCACGGCGGACGCGATCTTCACCCACAGGGGGATGGGATCGCCGTAGTCCTCGACGTCGGCGATGACCAGGGCCATCACCACGACCCCCATCGTCTTCTGGGCGTCCTGGAGGCCGTGACCGAGGGCCATGCCGGCGGCCGAGACGGTCTGCGCGATGCGGAAACCTCGCTTCGCCTTGTGCGGGTTCGCGCGGCGGAAGATCCACATGATCGCCGTCATCACCAGGTAGCCCGCGCACAGGCCCACGATCGGGGACACGAACATCGGGATGACGATCTTCTCCAGTACGCCGTCCCAGTAGACCGTCGTCCCGCCTGCCAGCGCCGCTCCCACCATGCCGCCGAACAGCGCGTGGGACGAGGACGACGGAAGGCCGAAGTACCACGTGATCAGATTCCACGTGATCGCGCCTACGAGGGCCGCGAAGAGAATGCCCATCCCCTTCGAGCCCTCGGGTGTCTGGATCAGGCCCTCGCTGACGGTCTTGGCGACACCGGAGCCGAGGAAGGCGCCGCCCAGATTCATCACCGCGGCCATCAGCAGCGCCGCCCGCGGGGTCAGCGCCCGTGTCGACACGGACGTGGCGATGGCGTTCGCCGAATCGTGGAAGCCGTTGGTGTAGGTGAAGAAGAGCGCGACCAAGATGGTCACGACCAGCGCGAAGGTGTCCATGGCGTGGGCTCAGGACTCCTTGACGGCGATGGTCTCCACCGTGTTCGCCACGTGCTCGAAGGCGTCCGCAGCCTCCTCCAGCACATCCACGATCTGCTTGAGCTTGAGGACCTCGATCGCGTCGTACTTGCCGTTGAAGAGGTGGGCGAGGAGTTTGCGGTGTATCTGGTCGGCCTGGTTCTCGAGGCGGTTGACCTCGATCCAGTACTCGGTGAGGTTGTCCATCGTGCGCAGGTTCGGCATCGCCTCGGCCGTCAGGTCGGCCGCCCGCGCCAGCACCTCGATCTGCTGCTCGACGCCCTTGGGGAGTTCCTCGATGTTGTAGAGGACGACCAGGTCGACGGCCTCCTCCATGAAGTCCATGATGTCGTCGAGGGAGGATGCGAGGGAGTAGATGTCCTCGCGGTCGAACGGCGTGATGAACGAGGAGTTCAACTGGTGGAAGATCGCATGTGTGGCGTCGTCACCGGCGTGTTCCGCGGCCCGCATACGCTCTGCGATCTCGACCCGGCCGGCGGTGTCCGCCCCGAGCAGTTCCATCAGGAGCTTCGAGCCCGTGACGATGTTGTCCGCGGACGCGGCGAACATGTCGTAGAAGCTCGTCTCCCGGGGGGTCAGACGAAAGCGCACGTGAGGGTCCTCAAGAAGCGTCGGTTCGGTCAGGCTGATGCTAAGGGCATCATCCGGCCACGGCTAATGGGCCGTCCTCCAGTGTCGCCCATGGGGCACAGTGGTCGGCACGGGGGCTGCCCAGTGGTCCAGTCCAGCGGCCGTTCGCGGCATCGGCCACAGGCCCTATACCCAGCAAAGTCCGGTACGATATACCCAGTAGGGGTATGCGAAGCTGTTTATGCGGTTCACGTCTGGAGGACGCGATGACGACCACCGAGGCCGGCGCGACGGCGCCCTCCGAGGAGACCGGGACGGGGGCGGCCGGGACCGTGGTGACCGACCACGACCGGGGCATCCACGGCTACCACAAGCAGAAGGACGAGCATCTGAAGCGGCTGCGCAGGATCGAGGGGCAGATCCGGGGGTTGCAGCGGATGGTCGACGAGGACGTCTACTGCATCGACATACTCACGCAGGTGTCCGCCTCGACCAAGGCCCTGCAGTCCTTCGCCCTCCAGCTCCTGGAGGAACACCTGCGGCACTGTGTCGCCGACGCGGCCCTCAAGGGCGGTGCGGAGATCGACGCGAAGGTGGAGGAGGCCACGAAGGCGATCGGCCGGCTCCTGCGGACGTGAGGTCCGCCTCGCTACCGGCGGCGTCCCGCTCACTCACCGGCGGCGTTCCGCTCCTCCGCGACGCGCAGCACCTCGTCGATGCTTTCCAGACTGAGCCGTTCCTCGCGGGCGGCCGAGGCCGCGATGATCAGCTCTCCGCACAGCTCGATCTCGGCGAGGGCCACGTGGTCCTGAACTGCCGTACCGCCGACCGGAGCCACGTGCATCACCTCTTCTCTGCCGTTACCGACTTCCTAGAGTAGGGAGCGGCCTACGCACCGCGCATGGCACGGACGGGCTAGTTCTTGACGCCCGTCACGCACGCACACGCCGGCCCTCACTCCTCGGCGATCTTGCCGGCGTAGATGTCGTCGCTGTCGGGCAACCGTACGTCGGCGGGGGTCCCGAAGTCGTACAGCGAGGTCGTCGAGGCCACGGCGACGGCGCCCTCCTGCTGTCCGTTGACGAAGCTGAAGCGGTGTCGGACCTTGCGGATCCGGCCGTCCTCGTCGAGGAAGACGTCGAACGGGACCTGGTCCGTGGCGAACCCTTTCGCCGCCGCCGCGAGGGCCTGCGCGTTCCCCCGGGAGGCCTTCTCGGCGGCGATGCCCAGGTCAGCGGTGCCGCGATAGTGCCGCACCGCCGTACCGGCGACGTCCTCCTCGCCCACGTACGTCGCCTTCCGCGCCCCGCGCAGCACCTCGGCGGCGGCGAACGGGTCGGTGGCGCCGCCGGTGACGAGGTTCCCGTCGGACAGCGTCTGCGTGTCCACGCGCACCCACTTGTCCTCCGGCACGCCGGCGCCGCGGTTCTTCATGTACAGCGCGCCTGGGGCGAGCAGTTCCACGATCGGCCGCTGTGCGGTGGCGCCCGCGGGGTCCTGCGGCAGCAGTACCTTCAGCCGCCCGAGCTGCTTGCGGAAGTTGTACACGCCCTCGCCGCGGATGGTGACGCGGGTGCCGCCGGTGGCCATCTCCATGGAGGTACGGGCCTTGGAACTGCGGGCCTCGACGAGGGTGTCCGCCGCGCGCCGCACGACCTCGACCGCCCCCTCGCCGTGTGCGTCCTCGGCCGCGGCGCCTCGCTCCGCGCACCCGCTGCCGGTGAGGCAGGCGCACAAGACCCCGGCCGCAATGCCCGCCCCGCGCATCCGCCTGTGCTGCTGCCGCTCCGTCATCGCCTGCCTACCCCCAGCCGGTACGTTCGTCACGGGCCCCCTGTCGTTCCGGTTAACGACGGGTAGGTGGCCTCGTCACGCACGGCGAGGAGTCGCACTTACTTGCCTTGGGTAACGTTGTCACTGTGGCACAGCAAGATGGACCGACCTCCCCCGGCAAACCCGGCGACCCTTCGAACCACCGCACGACGATGGTCGAGAAGGGCCCCTTCTGTGCCGCCCACTGCAGCTGCGGCTGGCGGGGTCCTGCGAGACGGGCACGGAGCCTGGCGCGGGACGATGCGGCCGGGCACGTGGCGGGCTGAGACCCTGTGCCCGCGGGGAGGGCTGGGCGGGGGGTGGGTCGCGCAGCCCGGCGCTGGTATGGCAAGTCGCCGTATCGAACACACAGACGGGCCCGCCCCCCGGGAGCCAGGGGGCGGGCCCTTTATCTGCCTCGCGGTGGCACCGCCATGCAGCACCGCGAGGGGTTTGTGGGGATCAGCCGAAGCGGCCGGAGATGTAGTCCTCCGTGGCCTGGACCGACGGGTTGGAGAAGATGCGCTCCGTGTCGTCGATCTCGATCAGCTTGCCGGGCTGGCCGACGGCCGCCAGGTTGAAGAAGGCCGTGCGGTCGGAGACACGCGCCGCCTGCTGCATGTTGTGCGTCACGATGACGATCGTGAAGCGCTCCTTCAGCTCACCGATCAGGTCCTCGATCGCGAGGGTCGAGATCGGGTCCAGGGCGGAGCACGGCTCGTCCATCAGCAGCACCTTGGGCTCCACCGCGATCGCCCGCGCGATGCACAGACGCTGCTGCTGGCCACCGGACAGGCCCGAGCCCGGCTTGTTCAGGCGGTCCTTCACCTCGTTCCAGAGGTTCGCGCCCTTGAGGGACTTCTCGACGATGTCGTCGAGCTGCGACTTCTTGTAGGAGCCGTTCAGCTTCAGACCGGCCGCCACGTTGTCGTACACCGACATGGTGGGGAACGGGTTCGGCCGCTGGAAGACCATGCCGACCTCGCGGCGGACGGCCACCGGGTCGATGCCGGGGCCGTACAGGTTCTCGTCGTCGAGCATGACCTTGCCCTCGACGCGGCCGCCCGGCGTGACCTCGTGCATCCGGTTGAGCGTGCGCAGGAAGGTGGACTTGCCGCAGCCGGACGGGCCGATGAAGGCCGTCACGGAGCGGGGCTCGATGGTCATCGAGATGTCCTCGACGGCGAGGAAGGAGCCGTAGTAGGCGTTCAGGCCGCTGACATCTATGCGCTTGGCCATGTGAATCACTGCTTCTTTCAGGGGGTTTCGGGTCGCTGATTGGCCGCGTCAGCGGCCCGTCTTCGGGGCCTTCCAGCGGGCTATACCGCGGGCCACCAGGTTGAGGATCATGATGAAGGCGATGAGCACCAGTGCTGCCGCCCAGGCACGGTCGTACGCCGGACCCAGACCACCACTGTTCTGGAACTGCAGGTAGATGTACACCGGCAGCGACCCCTGCGGGTCCGAGAACGGGTTGGCGTTGATGAAGTTCGTCACCCACACCAACAGCAGCAGCGGCGCGGTCTCACCGGTGATACGGGCGACCGCGAGCATCACACCCGTGGTGATGCCGCCGAGGGAGGTGGGCAGAACCACCTTGAGAATCGTCCGCCACTTCGGCACACCCAGCGCCAGCGAGGCCTCGCGCAGCTCGTTCGGGACGAGCTTGAGCATCTCCTCGGTGGAGCGGACGACGACCGGCAGCATCAGGATGGACAGGGCCATCGAGCCGGCGAAGCCGGAGTAGCCCATGTCCAGGATCACGATCCACAGGCTGAGGATGAACAGACCGGCGACGATCGACGGGATGCCCGTCATGACGTCGACGAAGAACGTGATCGCCTTGGCGAGCTTGCCGCGGCCGTACTCGACCAGGTAGATGGCGGTCAGCACACCGATCGGCACGGAGATCACGGTGGCGATGCCGACCTGTTCCAGGGTGCCGAGGATGGCGTGGTAGATGCCGCCGCCGACCTCGGTGTCGGAGACGACACCCATCGAGTGGCTGAGGAAGTAGCCGTCGAGGACCTTGACGCCGCGCTTGACGGTCTCGTAGATGAGCGAGGCCAGCGGGATGACGGCGAGCAGGAACGCGACCCAGATCAGGCTGGTGGCGATACGGTCCTTGGCCTGCCGATGCCCCTCGACGCGGGCGGAGATGCCGTACGACCCGAGGACGAACAGTACCGCGGCGATCAGGGCCCACTGGATGCTGCTGTTCAGCCCGGCGGCCGCGCTGATGCCGAGGCCGAGGGCGACCGAGCCCGCGGCGACCGCCCAGGCGAACCACTTGGGCAGCGTGGCGCCCTTCAGGGTGCTCGGGCGCTTGTCGGAGAGAGTTGCGTTGCTCATGCGTTGGCCCCCGAGAACTCCTTGCGCCGCTCGATGATGAGTCGGGCGGTGCCATTGACCAGCAGAGTGATGACGAAGAGCACCAGACCGGAGGCGATCAGCGCGTCACGGCCGTTCTCAGTGGCCTCGTTGAACTTGCTGGCGATGTTCTGGGCGAAGGTGCCGCCGCCCGGGTCGAGCAGGCTGGCGTTGATGTCGAAGGTCGACGAGAGGACCATGGCGACCGCCATCGTCTCGCCGAGGGCGCGGCCGAGGCCCAGCATCGAGGCGGAGATGATGCCGGAGCGGCCGTAGGGCAGGACGGACATCCGGATGACCTCCCAGCGCGTGGCGCCGAGGGCCAGGGCGGCCTCCTCGTGCATCTGCGGGACCTGGCGGAAGATCTCACGGCTCACGTTGGTGATGATCGGCAGGATCATGATCGCGAGCAGGATGCCGACGGTGAACAGCGAGCGCGGGGCGCCACCGCTCCACTCGAAGACGCCGGTCCAGCCGAGGTACTCGTCCAGCCAGCCGTACAGGCCGTCCAGGTTCGGTACGAGGACGAGGGCGCCCCACAGGCCGTAGACGATGGACGGTACGGCGGCGAGCAGGTCGATCACGTACGCGATGGGGCCGCCGAGCTTGCGCGGGGCGTAGTGCGTGATGAACAGGGCGATGCCGATGGAGACCGGGACCGCGATGACCAGGGCGATGATCGACGACACGACGGTGCCGAAGGCCAGGACCGCGATGCCGAAGACCGGCGGGTCGCCGGTCGGGTTCCACTCGAAGGTGGTGAAGAAGTTGGCCTCGTCCTTGCTGATCGCGTTGACGGCGCGAAGGGTGAGGAAGACGGCGATGGCCGCCATGACCACCAGCAGGAAGACGCCGGATCCGCGGGAGAGGGCGAGGAAGACGCGGTCTCCGGGGCGGGTGGCGCCTCGGGAGGTGCGCTTCTGCTCGGTCTGGGACGGCTCTGGTGTGGGGGGAGCGGGCTTGTTCTCTGTTGATATGTCCATGGGGTTCTCCGGTCTGCGGAGCCGCCCGAGAGGTCGGGGGCTCCTGGCGGCGGTGCACCGGACGGTGCGGCCCGCTCCGGGCGGAGCGGGCCGCACTCAGGTCAGCTCAGGCCCTTGACGGTGTCGCGGACCTGGGTGATCAGCTCGTCGGGGACGGGGGCGTAGCCGGCCTCGGTCAGCTGCGCCTGGCCGTCCTCGGAGGAGATGTAGCCGAGGAAGGACTTGACGGCGGGCAGGGTCTCCGCCTTGTTGCCCTTGTCGCAGACGATCTCGTAGGTGACCAGGGTGATCGGGTACGCGCCCTCGGCCTTCGGCGTGTAGTTCAGCTCCAGCGCCAGGTCCTTGCCGGTGCCGACGACCTTGGCCTCGGTGAGGGACTTGGTGGCGTTCTCGACGGTGGCCTCGACCGGGTCGGGAGCGTCCGTCTTGATCTTGACGGCCTTCATGCCGCCCTTGACGTACGACAGCTCCATGTAGGAGATCGCACCGGCGGTCTGGGTCACCTGCTGGGCCACACCGGAGGAGCCGGAGGCGGACTGGCCGCCCTTGGCCGCCCAGGACTTGCTGGGCTCGTACTTCCAGTCGTCGGGCGCGGCGGCCTGCAGGTACGTGGTGAAGTTGTCCGTGGTGCCGGACTCGTCCGAGCGGTGGAACGCCTGGATCTTGAGGTCGGGAAGCTTCGCGTCGGGGTTCAGCTTCGCGATGGCCGCGTCGTTCCAGTTGGTGATCTTGCTGTCGAAGATCTTGGCGAGGGTCGGGGCGTCCAGGACGAGGCTGTCGACGCCCGGGACGTTGTAGCCGACGCCGATCGGGCCGACGACCATCGGGAGGTCGATGGCCTGGCCGCCGTCGGTGCAGGCGGTCTTCTTGGACTCGGTGATCTCCTCCGGGGCCAGGGCCGAGTCCGAACCGGCGAACGCGGTCTGGCCCTGCAGGAAGGCGGTGACGCCGGCACCCGAACCGGTCGGGTTGTAGTTGAGCTGCACGTTCTTGCAGGCCGCGGTGTACTGCTTGACCCACGCGTCGATCGCGTTCTTCTGCGCGGACGAGCCGGACGCCTGGAGCTGGCCGCTGGCGTCACCGCAGTCGATCTTGGCGGCGTTCGCGGGAGTGGAGGCGTCGCCGCCGTTGCTCTTGCCGGTGTCGTCGGAGCCGCACGCCGTGAGGGCCAGGGCGCCGGAGACGGCGAGAGCGCCGAGGGCGAGGGCACGCCGGTTCTTGCGCTGAAGCTTCACTTGAGGGAGTTCCTTCCAGGAGCCGCCGTCCTGAATTCGGCGGCGTGCGAAGACTGGGTGACGAGGAACGCGTCCCCCGAGGGCGCGGTCCGTCATCGTGCACGGCCGAAACTAAGCAGAACAGGTGAAGCCGCCGATGGGCATAAATGAACGAGGGGTGAACCCCTGGGGACGGTGCGGTGAGGTAACGGAACGCTCACGTTGAGGACACGGGTGTATTCCGGGGCTTTGTTGGGGTTGATTCGCACTACGCCAGCCGGAGCGACGCCAGCAGCGCGTCCACCAATGAGCGGTCCCTCGGCTGGGTCAGCCGGCTCCTGGCGCCCGCCGGGGACAGCCACAACAGGCGGTCCACCTCGGAGTTCGGGACGAAGACGCCGGGTCCCGCCTCGGCCGCCCAGTAGCGGACCTCCTTGGGCCGGTCGTTCGCGAGGTACCGCAGCGTCGGCAACTCGGCGCCGGGCTCGGCGCGGTGTCCGGTCTCCTCCGCGACCTCGCGCAGCGCGCAGGCGAGGGGTTCCTCGCCGTGCTTCAGCTTGCCCTTGGGGTGCGACCAGTCGTCGTACTTCGGCCGATGGATGAGGCATATCTCCAGCTCACCGTCTACCGGCGAGCGGCGCCACAGGACGCAGCCGGCCGCGTGCACGGTGAGGTTCTCCGAGTGAGTCACCGGGGGGATGCCTCCTTCAGGGGCTGCCTATCGTTTCAAGGGGTGCCCACCGTCTGCATCTGCCAGGACTGCTGGAACGCGAACCGCGCCGCCTCCACCTCGTGCCGCTGGTCGGCGTGCAGTACGCCGAGGGCGTAGGCCGTGGCCGGGGCGATACGCGGGGTGCGGGCCGCCTGGGCCGCGGCGGCGGCCGCCTCGGAGGCGTCGCGGTGCCGGTTGAGGGCCCGGCCGGACGCCAGCAGCCGTACGTCCACCGGGCAGTCGTCGCCGTGGAGGACCTCGAGGGCGTAGCGGTGCAGGCGCAGCAGCAGGCGGACCTGGTGCCAGGGCGCGTCCTGCGGATGCGGGGCCGGGTCCGGGGACAGGCCGTGGATCAGGGCCTCCGCGTTGTACGGGCTGCCCGCGGTCAGCAGCGGAAGCGCCGCCACCGCGTCGGTGAGCCGCTCCTCGGCGGCGGCCGCGAGCGGGCGCAGGTCGGCGGTGGCCGCGGCCGGGGTGAGGGGGACCTCGCTGGCCAGTACGGCGATGTTGTCGGCGACGGCGTGGAAGCGGGAGGAGCCGATGGCCTGGAGGGCGCTGGAGTGGGCGCGGGTCCGGGCCAGGGTGAGCTGGCGCTCGAGCAGGGCGCCCGCTTTGGCGGCGCCCACGGTGAGGTTGCCGCGCTCCGGGGTGGCCGCGGGGTGGGAGGGGGGAGCGGCGTCGGCGGTTTCCGTGTTCTGCGGGACGTCCGCACCGCCGGGCACACCGGCCCCGCCCGGCTGCGCGGGCAGCACCGTCGCCCCCGACAGCCGGTGCAGCGCGAGCAGCAGGCGCTCCAGGCGGGCCGCGTACGCGTGCTCCATCGCCAGCGTGCCGGAGAGCCAGGCCAGTTCCGGGCGGATGGCCTCCGACCAGTCGGTGTCCAGCAGCGGGCGGAACGTGTGCAGGCTGGCGCTGATACGGCGGGCCGAGCGCCGTAGCGCCCGGGCCGCGTCGACGGACTCCTCCGAGCCGTTGTCCCCCGTGCGCGCTCTCGTTCGCGCCGGGGCACCCGCGTCGCCGCCGGTCTCCCGGTGCAGGCGCAGGGCGCGGAGGAACTCCGTGGCCCGGGCGCGCAGGTAGCCCGCGAGGGCGTCCCCTGACACGGCCCCGGCCGTGGGGTCCGTCGGATCAAGGTGTTGCTGTGCCACGCCGGCGCCTCCGGGCGTCTATGAGCATCTCCTGGACGTTGCGCAGGGGCTGGCCGTCCCCGTCCGCCGCGTGCCGGGTCCACTCGCCGTCCGGGCTCAGGTGCCAGGACGCCGTGGTGTCGGACATACCGGTCTCCAGGAGCCGGTTCAGCGCGGCGCGGTGGGCCGGGTCGGTGACCCTGACCAGGGCCTCGATACGGCGGTCGAGGTTGCGGTGCATCATGTCGGCGCTGCCGATCCACACCTCGGGCTCGCCGCCGTTGCCGAAGGCGAAGATCCGGGAGTGCTCCAGGAAGCGGCCGAGGACCGAGCGGACGCGGATGTTCTCCGACAGTCCGGGTACGCCCGGGCGGATCGCGCAGATGCCGCGGACCCAGATGTCGACCGGCACGCCCGCCTGGGACGCGCCGTAGCAGGCGTCGATGACCGCCTCGTCGACCATGGAGTTGACCTTGATGCGGACGTAGGCGGGACGCCCGGCACGGTGGTGCTGGGCCTCCTTGTTGATCCGCGAGACCAGGCCGTCGCGCAGGGACTTGGGGGCGACCAGGAGACGGCGGTACGTCTCGCGGCGCGAGTAGCCGGAGAGGCGGTTGAAGAGGTCGGACAGGTCCGCGCCGACCTGCGGGTCGGCCGTCAGCAGGCCCAGGTCCTCGTACAAGCGGGCCGTCTTCGGGTGGTAGTTGCCGGTGCCGACGTGGCTGTAGCGCCGTAGCGTCTCGCCCTCCTGGCGCACCACCAGCGACAGCTTGCAGTGGGTCTTCAGACCGACGAGGCCGTAGACGACATGGCAGCCGGCCTCCTCCAGCTTGCGCGCCCACTTGATGTTGGCGTGCTCGTCGAAGCGGGCCTTGATCTCGACCAGGACCAGGACCTGCTTGCCGGCCTCGGCGGCGTCGATGAGCGCGTTGACTATGGGGGAGTCGCCGGAGGTGCGGTACAGGGTCTGCTTGATCGCGAGGACGTCCGGGTCGTCGGCCGCCTGCTCCAGGAACGCCTGCACGGAGGTGGAGAAGGAGTCGTACGGGTGGTGCAGCAGGACGTCCCGGGTGCGCAGGGCGGCGAAGATGTCCGGCGCGGACGCCGACTCGACCTCGGCGAGATCGCGATGGGTGCCCGCGACGAACTTCGGGTACTTCAGCTCGGGCCGGTCGATGGAAGCGATGCGGAAGAGACCGGTGAGGTCCAGGGGACCGGTGAGGGGGTAGACCTCGGCCTCGCTGATCTTCAGCTCGCGCACCAGCAGGTCCAGGACCTCCTGGTTGATGTTCTCCTCGACCTCCAGACGCACCGGCGGCCCGAAGCGGCGCCGCATGAGCTCCTTCTCCAGGGCCTGGAGAAGGTTCTCGGCGTCGTCCTCCTCGACCTCCAGGTCCTCGTTGCGGGTGACCCGGAAGGCGTGGTGCTCCAGCACCTCCATGCCCGGGAACAGCTCCTCCAGGTGCGCGGCGATCACGTCCTCCAGCGGGACGAACCGGCCGGGGGAGGCCTCCAGGAAGCGGGAGAGCAGCGGCGGCACCTTGACGCGGGCGAAGTGCGGGGTGCCGGTGACGGGGTTGCGCACGCGCACGGCCAGGTTCAGGGACAGGCCGGAGATATAGGGGAAGGGGTGCGCCGGGTCGACCGCCAGCGGGGTCAGCACCGGGAAGATCTGGTGCCGGAACAGGGTGAACAGGCGGGCCTGCTCCTTCTCCTGCAGCTCGTTCCAGCGGACCAGGTGGATGCCCTCCTCCGCGAGGGCGGGGGCGACGTCCTCGTGGTAGCAGGCGGCGTGCCGGGCCATCAGCTCGCGGGAGCGGGCCCAGATCATCTCCAGCACCTCGCGGGGCTGGAGACCGGAGGCGGAACGCGTCGCGACCCCGGTGGCGATACGGCGCTTCAGACCGGCCACCCGGACCATGAAGAACTCGTCCAGGTTGCTGGCGAAGATCGCCAGGAAGTTGGCTCGTTCGAGCAGCGGGGTGTTCGGATCCTCGGCGAGTTCGAGGACGCGCTCGTTGAACGCGAGCCAGCTGCGCTCCCGGTCCAGGAAGCGGCCCTGGGGCAACTGGACGCCGTCGACGAGTGACTCCTCGTAGGCGTCGAGGTCGGCGTCGATGTCGGGCTCCAGGTCGGAGACCATGCCCGACGACACCGTGTGCGGGCGGTGTGCCGCGATGGAGCCCACGGAGGGCTGCGCGTGCTGGACCTTGGCCTGGGCGTTGGTGGACTGGCTCATATGCCCATTGTTCCGCGCATCCAGGTTTACGGGCGCGTCGGAAATCGCGGGTGGGAGCGTCGCGGGGAGGCGTCGTGCGTCCCCGTTCCCCGCGCTCCCCTGCGCGGGAGGTGAAGGTTCTGGCACGGCGGCGGTCATTGGCCGAGCGTCGCAAGCCCGTCTGAACCAATGGTTACGGAGACATGGCGTGCGGGATAGCGGGGGGCGGCTCGCGGGCGTCTACGCGACCGGGCGACGGTGTCGAGGCCGCACGTCCCTCCCCCCGTAGGAGGGACGTGCGGCTGTCCCTACGGGGTGCGGCGGCGCAAGAGCCAGAAGGCGGTGAGCGTCGCGGCGGCGGCCACGGCCAGCACGATGCCGGTTTCGACGTACTGGAGCGGCCAGTAGTGGGACTGAGGGTGGAAGGTCGCCCGGGTGAAGTGCTGGTTCCAGTCGAGCTGCCAGGCCGAGCGCGGCAGCTCGAACTCGCCCGCTTCGACGCGGGCGACCGCCGGCCAGAAGTCCTCGCGGCGGCGCTCCAGCACGTTGAAGAGGACGAGGGCGGCCACGAGGCCCGCCCCGGCCGCGGGCAGCGCCCGGCGCAGCAGCAGTCCGGCGAGCGCGCCGAGGGCCAGGCCGGCCAGGGGGTAGGCGACGGCGGTGGGGCCGGTGCTGATGAAGACCTCCGGGAAGTACCAGTCCCCGACCAGGCTGGGGTTGCCGTCCCTCATGGGCCCCTTCAGCAGCGCGACCGTGCCGGTACCGGCGGTGAGCAGGGCGGCCGGGACGGCGAGCTTGGCGGCCAGCCAGCGGACCGGGGTGACCGACTGGGTCCAGGCGAGCCGAGCGGTGCCGCTCTCCAGCTCCCGCCCGATGAGCGCGCCGCCCGCCCAGGCGGCCACGGGGAAGATCAGGTACGACAGCGCGTCGGCGAGGAGCGAGAAGATGGTGCGGTAGGTGTCGTCGGCGGTGATCGCTATGACCGAGTCACAGGAGGGCAGTCCGTCGGCGGCGACCGGTGCGGCGCACGCGCTCAGGCCCCGGCGGGCCTCGCCGCCGATGACGTACGTCCAGATCAGCGCGGCCGCGGCGGCGGTCAGCGCCAGGACCCAGAAGATCAGCGCGGTGCGGTGCAGCCGCAGAACGGTCCAGGCCAGCCCGCGTGGGCGGGGTGACCGACGGCCGCTGCGGGCCGCCGTCGCGGTGAGCGTGGTGGTCATACGGCGGCTCCGGTGGCGATACGGCGCTTCAGCAGCCGGAAGGCGATCAGGACCGCCAGCGCCGCCACCGCCAGGACGATGCCCGTCTCCACCAGCTGAAGGGGCCAGAAGTGGGAGGAGGGGTGGTAGTCGCGGTAGAAGCCCGCGATGTCGTGCCGGGCGAGGCAGGCGGTGTCGTCGACACAGAGGGGGTCCGGCATCCGGGCGCCGGACGAGGTGAGGGCGCCCTCGTCGGTGACCATGCCGACGTACGGCGGGTACCCGTTCTTGTTGACGAGGGTCTCGACCGGCCACAGGTGCGGGCGCAGTGTGGTGAGCGTGGTCATGAGGACCGCGACGCCCACGACCGCGAGGCCGAGCGCGGGCAGGGCGCGGCGCGCGAGCAGGCCCACGAGGGCGCCGACCGTGAGGCCGAGGAGGGCGTAGGCGGGGGCGAGGGAGCCGTTGGCCAGGAAGATGTCGTCCTCGTACCACTCCCGCCAGGCCGTCACCTGCCGCAGTTGGCTGTCCGACGACCACGCCAGGCGGTGCAGCAGCATGAGCACGGTCGTGCCCGACACGAGCAGGGCGGCCGGGACGGCGAGCTTGGCGGCCAGCCAGCGGACCGGGGAGACGGACTGGGTCCAGGCCAACTGGGCGGTGCCGCTCTCCAGTTCGCGCCCGATGAGCGCGCCGCCGGCCCACGCGGCGGCGAGCAGCGGTACGAAGCTCAGGAGGGAGTCGCCGAGACTGCCGGCGAGGTTGTAGCGGCTGATGGCGAGGCCCGAGTAGTCGCAGCTCGGACCCCGATCCGGTGAGTCGCAGCCCATCGCCCGGAACTCGTCCCAGGCGGCGTCCGCGCCCCATCCGTACACCCACAGCAGCGCTCCCGCGCCGACGGCCACCAGCAGCAGCCAGAGCCACAGCGCCCAGCGGTGCACCCGCAGCAGCACCCAGGCCAGTCCGCGCGGCCCCCCGGAGGGCGTGACCGGGGTGGATCTCTGAAGCGTCACGGCGGTCATACGGCGGCCTCCTGTACGCCGTCGAAGCGGAGCGTCGGTGCCTCGGAGGCGCGCAGGTGGGCGAGGACGAACTCCTCCAGGGTGGGGGCCGTGACCTGCCATTCCTCGCCGAGGGGGCCCTCGGGCCGTACGAGGGCGGTGAGTTGGCGCCCCGTGGTGCGGGACTCGATCACGGTGTGCGGGTCCAGGGCCGCGTCGGCCCGCCCCTTGACGAGCTTGTGCGCGGCGAGCAGGTCGTCCAGTGGCCCGGAGAGGCGGACGCGGCCGGCGCCGAGCAGCAGGAGGTGGTCGCAGGCGCCGTCCAGCTCGGCCACGACGTGCGAGGACATGACGACCGTGGTGCCGTGCTCGGCCGCGTCGGCCATGAGCGCGGCCATGAGCTGGTGCCGGGCCAGCGGGTCGAGGTCGGCCATCGGCTCGTCCAGGAGCAGCAGTTCGGGGCGCTTGCCGAGGGCGAGGGCGAGGGCGACGCGGGTGCGCTGGCCGCCGGAGAGGGTGCGGATCCTGGCGCCCGGGTCGAGGCCGCCCTCGTCGACGATCCGCTCGGCAGTCTTCGCGTCCCAGCGGCCGGGGTTCAGCTCCCGCCCGAAGCGCAGGGTGTCGGCGACGGTGAGCTGGGGGTGCAGGGGCTTGTTCTGGGCGACGTACGCGAGCCGTTCGCGCGCCGTCGGCGGGGCCTGGCCGAGGACGGTGATGGTGCCGTCGGTGGGGCGCTGCAGCCCGGCGGCGAGCGAGAGCAGGGTCGACTTGCCGGCGCCGTTCGGGCCGACGAGGGCGCACACGGTGCCGGCCGGCAGCCGGAAGGTGCAGCCGTCCAGCGCGGTCCTGCGGCGCCGCCCGAACCTCTTGCCCAGCGCGGCCGCCTCGATGGCGGTCCCGGTCATGACTCGTCCCCCTTGAAGTGCGTGTCCAGTACGGAAGTGAAGAGCGCGTCCACGTCGTCGCGGTCCAGCCCGGCCCCGCGGGCCCGTACGGCCCACGCGTCCAGCTCTGCGCGCAGCGGTGAGTCGGCCGGCGCGGTGTTCAGCCCGCGCCGCACGAAGGTGCCGAGCCCTCGCCGTGCCTCGACCAGGCCCTCGCGTTCCAGTTCGCGGTAGGCCTTGAGCACGGTGTTGGGGTTGATGGCGGTCGCCTCGACGACCTCGCGGGCCGTGGGCAGCTTGTCGCCCGGCTCCAACAGGCCCAGGCGCAGGGCCTGTTTGGTCTGCTGCACGATCTGCACGTAGGTGGCGACGCCGGAGCGCCGGTCGATGCGGTAGTCGACCATCCGTTCCACCACCCTTTCACTAATTGAGTAGTGAAAGGGTGGTGGAAAGAAAGGGGCGGCGTCAAGATCGCCGCCCCTTATGGGAGTCAACAGCAGTTATGTCAGGTCTCCGTGCGGTACATCAGGTCCGTCTCGTACGTCGTGAACCCCAGCCGCTCGTACACCGACACCGCCGCCTTGTTGTCCGCGTCGACGTAGAGCATCGCCGTCGGCAGCCCCTGGGCCGCCAGATGCCGCAGGCCGATCGTCGTCAGGGCCTTGCCCAGGCCGCCGCCCTGGGCGCCGGGGCGTACGCCGAGGACGTACACCTCGCCCAGGCCCTCGCTCGCGTGGACCTTCGTCCAGTGGAAGCCGATGACCTCGTCGTCGCGCTCCGCCAGGAAGAACCCCGCCGGGTCGAACCACGGCTCGGCCTTGCGGTCGTCGAGGTCGCGCTGGGTCAGGGAGCCCTGCTCGGGGTGGTGGGCGAAGGCGGCGGCGTTCACCGCGAGCCAGGCCGCGTCGTCCTGGCCGGGCACGAAGGTGCGCACCGTGACGCCCGCGGGGAGCACCGGGTCCGGCAGGCTGAGGTCCGCCAGCGGGCGCCGCATCTGGCGCAGTTCGCGGAACAGGGTGAGGCCGAGGACCTGGGAGAGGTGCCGGGCGGCGGAGTGGCCGCCGTGGGCCCACACCCGCAGCCGCTTGCCGGACGCGCCGAGCAGGGCCGAGCCCAGCGCGCGGCCGTGGCCGTGGCCGCGGTGCGAGGGGTGGACGACCAGTTCGGCGGCCGGTGCCTCCACCGGGTCGGTGTCCTCGAGCTGGGCGTAGCCGACGAGTTCACCGGCCACGGTCAGCAGCAGATGGGACACGCCCTCGCGCTCGCCGCCCCGCAACTGGAGCCGGCCCTGTTCGGACACCGCCTGCTGCCCGTCGCTGCGGGCGGCCTCCGCGAGCAGTTCCAGTACGGCCTCGGTCTGCTCCGGGGAGAGCGCGGAGTAGGTCTCGATGGAGCGGGAGGGGAGAGGCTGTGCGGTGTCGTCGCTGGTCATGCGTACGAGGGTAAGGGGCGGTTCGGGCAAAGTCCCGGCACGGGAGCGAGCGACAGAAGCAATCAAGGTGTAACCACGAACCCCTGTCGCGCTACGCGCGTTGACTCTAGGCTGCCGCCCGACGGGGTCATGTCACTCAGGACGCAAGGGTCACTCACGACACATAGGGGGGCGGATGTCAGCCACATCCCACCACCAGCAGCACCGCAGACGGCGTACGTACGCACTCGTCGCGTCCGCGGCCGCACTCGCCACCGCCGGCGCGCTGGCCGCGGCGCTCCCGGCGACGGCGTCGGCGGGGGAGAGCTCCAAGAAGCACGGCGGCGGGTACCACTTCAACCGCTACCAGGACGTCCAGCTGCTGTCCTTCAACGACCTGCACGGCAACCTGGAGCCGCCGGCCGGCTCCTCCGGCCGGGTCACCGAGGTCCACGAGGACGGCAGCACCGAGACCATCGACGCGGGCGGCGTGGAGTACCTCGCCACCCATCTGCGCCAGGCTCGCGAGGGCAACAAGTACTCCATCACCGCGGCCGGCGGCGACATGGTCGGCGCCTCCCCGCTGATCTCGGGCCTCTTCCACGACGAGCCCACCATCGAGGCGCTGAACAAGCTCGACCTGGACGTCACCTCGGTCGGCAACCACGAGTTCGACGAGGGCGCCAGGGAACTGGCCCGCCTGCAGAAGGGCGGCTGCCACCCGACCGACGGCTGCTACACGGACGAGGAGTTCGGCGGCGCCGACTTCCCGTACCTCGCGGCGAACGTCCTCGACGAGAAGACGAACAGGCCCATCCTCAAGCCGTACTGGGTGTGGAAGAAGAAGGACGTCAAGGTCGGCTTCATCGGCGTGACCCTGGAGGACACGCCGGGCATCGTCTCCGCGGACGGCGTGAAGGGCCTGAAGTTCAAGGACGAGGTGGAGACGATCAACAAGTACGCCAAGGCGCTCCAGCGCCAGGGCGTGAAGTCGATCGTCGCGCTCATCCACGAGGGCGGCTTCCCGGCCTCGACGGCGTACAACTACGACTGCGACTCCCCGGGCGCGGGCGACGGCATCTCCGGCCCGATCGTCGACATCGCGAAGAACATCACGCCGCAGGTCGACGCGCTGGTGACGGGTCACACCCACACCGCGTACGCGTGCACCATCCCCGATCCGTCGGGCAAGCCGCGCACGGTCACCTCGGCCGCGTCCTTCGGCCGCCTCTACACGGACACGACGCTGACGTACGACCGCTTCACCGGCGACATCGCGCGTACGGCCGTGAAGTCCGCGAACCACGTGGTCACCCGGGACGTCCCCAAGGCGCCCGACATGACCGAGCTGATCAGCAAGTGGAACACCCTCGCGGCGCCCATCGGCAACCGCGCGATCGGCCACATCTCGGCGGACATCGTCCGGGACGGCACGGAATCCCCGCTCGGCGACCTGATCGCGGACGCGCAGCTCGCGTACGGCAAGGAGCTGGACCCGGAGACGGACCTGGCGCTGATGAACCCCGGCGGCATCCGGGCGCCGCTGACGTTCGCGGCCAAGGGCAGTGAGGGCGACGGCGTGGTGACCTACGCCGAGGGCTTCACGGTGCAGCCGTTCTCCAACACGGTGAACCTCCAGGACTTCACCGGCGAGCAGCTCATCCAGGTGCTCAAGGAGCAGGTCAGCGGTGCGAACGCGGCCTCCCCGAAGGTCCTGCAGATCTCCTCGGGCCTGACCTACACGCTGGACCTGACGAAGACGGGTGCGGACCGGGTGGTGACGGACTCGATCAAGCTGAACGGCGAGGCGATCGACCCGACGGCCACCTACCGCGTCGCCACGAACAGCTTCCTCGCGGGTGGCGGCGACGGCTTCCCGACCCTCGGGCAGGGCACGAACGACCTGGTCGGCGCGGACGACCTGGCGGTGCTGGAGAAGCATCTGACGGCCAACTCCTCGGCGACGAACCCGATCGCACCGCCGGCGGCGGACCGGATCACCGTCGTGCAGTAGTTCGCCGGTTCAACTGTTCGTGAAGTGGCGTGAACTAGATCGCAAACCTCCGGTAGCGGTTGCGGGTGGGGGGCGTGCGCATGGTCGGATGGGCCGATGCGTTCCCCCCACCACATAACTGCGCATCCTTACGCAAATCCCTACGAGGAGCTCGGCAGCCTGGACGACGGTCCGCTGGAGGAGTTCCTCGCCGAGGAGACAGAGGAGACTCCGGAGACACCGGCAGCGCGCGATGAGGCGGCGGCCCAGGACGACCCCTGGGCCCCGCCCAACCACCGCCGGGGCGGCCGCCGCAAGCGGCGCGGCCGTCTGGCGGGTCTGCCGTTCGCGATGAAGGCCGTGGTCGGCCTCGTCGTCCTCGCCGCCTTCCTCACCCTCGCCGACCGCTGGGCCCTGCTCTACGCCGAGCGCCGAGCGGCGGACACCCTCAAGGACCGGCTGAACCTCGCGGCCGCTCCCGAGGTGGAGATCGACGGCTTCCCCTTCCTCACCCAGCTCGCCGACGAGCGGCTGGACACGGTCAAGGTGACCGTCCCCGACGTGGCCGCCGACCGGGTCTCGCTCGCCCGGGTGACCGCGACCGCCCGCAACGTACGGCTGGACACCGACGGCCCGACGAGCGTGCGCGGCGCCGACGTTCCCGACCTGGAGGGCGACGTCCTGCTCTCCTTCACCGACCTCAACCGCGAACTCGGCGCGTCCCAGGTGACGTTCACCCCTGAGGGCCGGGACCGGGTCCGGGCGCGCGGCACGCTGCCGGTCGCCGGGCACGACCTGCGGCTGCGCGCCGAGGCCCGCATCGTGCGCGAGGGCGACCGCGGCATCGCCACCCACATCGGCGGAATGCGCCTGGACATAGGGGAGCTGGCCACGTACCGCCCGGGTGCCCGCGCGTCGGAGGGCCTGCACCTGAGCCGGGCGTCGGCGGGCCGGCTGGCGCACGAGACCCGCAAGGCGAAGGCGCTGCTGTCCGTCCCGGCGGTGGTACGGCGCCTGGGGGTGTCCGACTCCCTCGTCCGCGAGGCCCTGCGCAACGAGTCCAAGCTCACCGAACTGACCGGCACCCCGCGCTTCGTGCACCAGGCCATGCGCCTGAACCTCATCGACCTGGCCCTCGACCACCCGCAAGTGCTGGCCCGGCTCGGCTTCGACCCCGCCCTGCTCGACGCCCTGCCCCGCCTCACCCGCCCCGTCCTCGCCGACCGGTTGTCCCTGGGCTTCCGCCTGCCGGAGCCGCCGAGCGGACGGATACAGCTGCGGGACGTGCGGGTGGAGAAGGACGGGATCAGGGTGCGGCTGGAGGGGGCGGGGCTGACGGTGGGCCGGTGAGCGTCAGCAGATGCGGTGCACCCGCTGGGTCGTCAGCTCGTAGCGGGCTCCGACGACCGCCAGCTTGCCGTCGGCGACCCTGGCGGCGAGGTCGGGCTCCGCGGCGAGGCGTGACCGGATCGCCCGCACGTTGGCGTCGATGGTCGCGTCGATGCGCGCGGCGCCTTCCTTGGCGTGGTCGATGTTCGGCGCTATCTGGTCGGCCAGGTACTGGATGTGGGCGGGCAGCCGCTCGCCGGACTCGTCCGCCTCGACCGCGGCGGTCACCGCACCGCACGACTGGTGTCCGAGCACCATGATCAGCGGAGTGCCGAGTTCGAGCGGGCCGTAGGCGATGCTGCCGAGGACCGCCTCGTCCAGGACCTCGCCGGCGCTGCGCACGGTGAACAGATCGCCGAGGCCCTGGTCGAAGACCAGCTCCGGCGGCACCCGGGAGTCGATGCAGCCGAGGACGACGGCGAAGGGGTGCTGGCCGGACGTCAGGCTCTGCCGTACGGCGGGCGACTCGTCGGGATGCCGTTCGCAGAAGGTGCGCCAGCGCCGGTTGCCCGCGGCGAGCTCGCGCAGCGCCTCGTAGGGGGTCTCGGGCCGGCGCCGGGAGGGGGCGGTGTGGGGGGTGGCGGCTGCGGGTGCCGCGCCGAGGGCGGTGGTGGCCCCCAGTGCCGCGGCCCCGGTCAGCCCGGCCCGCAGGAGTGCGCGGCGGGCGGGAACAGGAAGTGTCTTCACGGCAGGGAACGTACGCTCGAAACTTCAAGTAAACGTTCACGTGTTGCCGAATCATGGCCGGGCGCGGGCAACTCATGATCGTCCGTTGGTCTGCTCTTGGCCTTTTCCCGCGCCCGCCTTGACCTACCTCACCGCCGTGCCTCACCTCAGGACGCGGTCGGCGTCCAGTCCCCGAGCCAGTCCGCGACCTCCTGGCCGGCGGCCTGCGCGTCGGTCAGGTGCGGGCGCTCGGAACTCGCGCCACCCGCGCCCGGCCCGCTGTTCCTGTACTCGGCGAAACGGTCGTCCTTCCAGGAGAACCCGCTCATGTCCGTCCAGGGCGTGGTCCTGACGGCGGCGCTGAGGGTGGTGTTGCGGACCGTCGTCTGGGGGTCGAGGGAGGCGTCACCGCCCGCGTGCCAGGGGCGGCCGAGGTAGAAGCTCCGGTTGGACACGTCACCGTTCACGGCCGAGTTGGCGATGAGGATGCCCTTGCGGTTCGCGGCGGTGCTGGGGGCGGTGACATAGCCGGCCGACGTGCCGTCCCAGCGCTTCTTCAGCGTGATGACGGACCGGTCGATCACGGCCGAAGCCCGCCCGAAGATGAAGTCGACGTTGCCCATGACATAGGAGTTCGTGACGTAGACCCGTCCGAGCTTGTCCTTCGCAGCCGTGTCCAGCAGCAGTGTGTCCTGGTCGCCGTCGACGATGACGCCGTCGAGGAACACCTTGTCGGCGGCCGTGCGCAGGGCGACCGCCTGATGTCCGCTGAGGTTCTGGTTCGCCTTCTCGTCGAAGTCGTTGGAGATCGTCAGGTTGCGGGCCTGGAAGTCGTCGGCCTCGGCGGCCACGGTCGCGCTGCCGGACGTGCCGTAGGTGCCGCCGCCGGGCTTGGGTGTGCCGGCCGCGTTGTTGTAGACGATGACGGTGTCCTTACGGCTGCCCCCGGTCCCCCGGATGGTGACGTGCGGCTTGTTGGAGGGGACCTTCACCGTCTCGCGGTACGTGCCCGGCTTCACGGCGATCACGACGCGCGAGGGGTTGTTGGCCGGTACGGCGTTCACGGCGGCCTGCACGGTCGAGTACTGCCCGCTGCCGTCCTTGGCGACGGTGAGGGTCGTGGCGGCGGCGCCCGCCTTGGTGCTCGCGCTGGCCGACGTACCGATGGAACCGCGCGGCCCCACACCCGACTTGACCTTCGAGGGCACGTCGGCCGTCTTGTCGAGCGTGTAGCCGTAGTAGTTCTTGGGATCGAAGGCCGTGCCGCCACCGCTCTCGTTGCGCCCGCTGGTGCCGACGAAGGTGTTGCCTCTCTGCACCAGGGTGGCGGTGCTGTCCTTGATGACCGGGTTCTTCATGCCCTGGAAGTAGGAGTTCTCCAGGACCATCTTGGTCCTGCCGCGCGAGTAGTTGCCGTAGGAGGACTTGATCGCCGCCCCGGCCACGTCCTCCAGGAAGTTGTTGTAGAGGTGCGCGTGGGCGGCGTTGTCGGTGGACGGGTTGCGCTGCTCGGTCTCGCGGAACCAGTTGTGGTGGATGGTGATGTCGGTGACGAGGTTGTCCGTCCACCCGATGCCGAAGGTCTTGTTGTTGTCGCTCAGCTTGTTCCAGGAGACGGTGACGTTGGTGCTGTCCTTACGGACGTCGATGAGCCCGTCCGCCATGTGCCGCAGATCGTTGTGATCGATCCAGACATGATGCGCACCGTCCATCTGGATCGCGTCGAAGTCGTGGTCCTTGTCGTTCCAGACGCCCTGGTACGAGTCCCGGATGGTGAGATTCCGGATGATGACGTTGTGGACCCCTTGGCCGAGGAAGAACCCGCCGCCGACGATGTGCCCGGAGGTCCCGGCCCCCACGATGGTCTTGTCGGACCGGACCTTGATCTCTTTCCCGACCGGGTTCATGTTGATGGTCCCGGCGACGACGATGACGTACGGCTCCGCGGCCGTCGCGTACTTCTCCAGATCGGCCTGCGTCTTCACGGTCACGATCCGCCCGTCGCGCCCGCCGTAAGTGCCGTTCTGCCCCAGGGAGTTGACCGAGGCGAAGCCGTCGGCGGTGGCGGTGGCCCAGGAGGGGGCGGCGGCGGAGGCGGTGGGCTCGGCGTTCTGGCCGAAGACGCCGAGCGCGTTGCCGTAGGCCATGGTGCCGGCGGCGGTGAGGGCCAGGGGGACACCGATCGCAAGGGCCTTGCGGCTTCTGCGATGCCGGGCCTTGCCGTGCTGCTCGCTCATACGGTGATCCGTTCCGTGCGGGGGATGGTTGCTCCGAAGAGCGGTCGTCGCCCCGCACGGAAAGGTTGCCGCGGTAAGGACCCGGTTGTGAGTGCCCTACTCCCCTACTTGGTGCAGGTGTTGGGGTCCAGCTTCTCCTCGATCTTGTCCTCCCGGCCGTCCGGCTGGCCGTTGGGCAGGAGCTTGTCGGAGACGCCGTCGATGTAGTAGCCGTACGAGTAGATCGTCTTCCAGCTCGCGTCCCGGCCGCGCCAGGTGTGCGTGGTGACGTCGCCGTCGCCCTTGTTCCACTCGTAGTCCTCGACGTAGAAGACCGGGTTCACGCGCACGACGCGCTGGTACGGCGTCCAGGTCACGGCGACCTGCCGGCACGGCGGAATCGTCTTCTCGCTACGGGTCTCGAACCGGGACTCCTTCTCCCAGCCCCACTCGTAACCCGCGCTGCCGCCCACGCTGCCGGAGAAGATGCTCTTGGCGAGGGAGAGGCTGATGGTCCCCCCGACGCTCTTCTTGGCGAACGTCTTGGTGCTGTAGCTGCTGACGAAGGTCTCCTTGTCGTCCGCCGAGCCCCGGTTGCCGATCCACCGGGAGGTGCGGACCGGCTCGCCCTTGATGGACCAGGTCGAGGCCTCGGCGTACCCGCACCAGCCGCGGAACAGCTCCCACGGCCCGGCGGGCTTCCACAGCCCGAAGACGTCCCGCAGATACTCGTCCCGGGTCTTGAACTCACCCGTGTCGACGTTGAGGGCGCCGTACACGCCCGTCAGGCTCCCCTCCTGGCTGCAGAGCCGCTCGATCATCAGGTCGGTGTTCCCGGGGTCGACGCCCCGGACGTTCTGGGCCCCACCGGGCCCGGCCGCCTCAGCGGAACCGGCACCCGCCAGCACGCCGGTGACGGCGAGGGCGGCGGAGGCGAGGCCGAGGGCGCTCTTCTTGAGCGTGGATATCGCGGATGTTGCCGATGTGCGAATGAGTCGCATGGGGGTTGGCTCACTCCTGTGGTCTGTGCACAGGTGCCTGGCCGTGCTTGACAGCGCCTGGCAGACACCTGCCTGTCTGACGGCCAGGAAGATTCCAGAGAACTGACGGGTAGGGTCGGGATCAGTGAGGATGACAGGACATCGACAGGTAGCTGGGCCTGTCTGTGAGCTTCTGTCGGCTTTGGCTGGGTGCTTCCGGGGAGAGCGGCCGCTTTGGGCCACTGGCGGCCCAAGGCAAGCCTGTTGGTGGCCGTCGGAGCTGACCCAAACGGGCCAGTTGCCGATCCGGGTGATGGTCACTACAAGCTGCTGGACATCGACTGTGGCCGGATCGCCGTGCACGTGAACACCGACGGTCTGCCGGTGGTCGAGGAGTTGCAGCTCCGCGAAGCCTGGCCCGCGCAGCGTCTCGACCCCACGGCCGTCGAGTAGGCCGACCGAGGTGGTCGCCGGAGCCGATCATTCCGGGATAGCGTCGATCGTCATGGCCACCGATGCGATCACAGTCGAAGGGCTGCGCAAGCGGTACGGGGATGTACAGGCCGTCGACGGGGTCTCGTTCGAGGTCAGGCGCGGCGAGTTCTACGGCATTCTCGGACCGAACGGCGCGGGCAAGACCACCACCCTGGAGATCGTCGAGGGGCTGCGTGAGCCCGACGAGGGCACCGCAACCGTGCTCGGCGAGCCGTCCTGGCCGCGCAACAAGGCCCTGTTGCCCCGGATCGGCGTCCAACTCCAGGCCTCCGCCTTCTTCGAGAAGCTCACCGCACGGGAGCAGATCCACACCTTCGCCTCGCTCTACGGCGTCCCGGGGGCGAACGCCGACGCGATGCTGGAGAAGGTCGGCCTGACGGAGAAGGCCGGCGTCCGCGACGACAAGCTCTCCGGCGGCCAGGCGCAACGGCTCTCCATCGCCTGCGCGCTCGTCCACGACCCGGAGCTGGTCTTCCTCGACGAGCCGACCACGGGCCTCGACCCGCAGGCGCGCCGGAACCTGTGGGACCTCCTGCGCGACATCAACGCCGAGGGCCGCACCGTCGTCCTGACCACTCACTACATGGACGAGGCCGAGACGCTGTGCGACCGGGTGGCGGTGATGGACCACGGCAGGGTGCTGCGCGTCGGCCCGCCCGGCGACTTGATAGGCGAGCTGGGGGTGGACTCCCTCGAGGACGTCTTCCTCCAGCTCACCGGACGGGAGTACCGCGAGTGAGGACAAGGAACCAGTCCTTCCGCAGTCTCACCAAGGCGATGACGCTGGGCCTGCTGCGCGACCGGACAGCGGTCTTCTTCATGCTGATCTTCCCCTTGATGTTCCTGGTGTTGCTCGGCACCCTCCTCAAGGACGCCGGCGTCTCCGAGTCGAAGGTGATCCAGGTCGGCGATGTCGCCGTGCTGGACGAGATGCCCGACAAGGAACGCGCACGGCTCCGTGACGTGCTGCGGATCGAGAAGACGGACGGATCGGCGGCGGCCCGCGCGGACGCGCTGGAGAAGGTCCGCAAGGGCGACGCCGACGCCGCGGTCACCCAGACCGGGGGAGAGGTCGAACTGCGCTTCTCGGCGGCCGACCTGGTACGGGCGGGCAACGTACAGGGCATCCTGGGGTCGATCGTCGAGCGGGCCAACCAGGCCGCGACCGGTCAGCCGCCCGCCTACACGCTGACGTCCGGGCAGGTCGAGGACGAGTCGACCAAGCCGATCCAGTTCCTCACCCCCGGCCTGCTCGGCTGGGCGGTCGCGATGGGCGCGGTGTTCGGCACCGCGCTCAACCTCGTCAACTGGCGCAAGAAACGCATCCTGCGCCGACTGTGGCTGGCGCCCGTCAGCGCCGGCTCGGTGATCGGGGCCCGTATCGGCGTGAATCTGAGCCTGGCCCTCGCACAGACCGCGATCTTCCTCGGCGTGGCCACCCTGCCCTACTTCGGTCTGCGCCTGACCGGCCACTGGTGGCTGACCTTCCCGCTGATCCTGAGCGGCACGCTGGCCTTCATGTCCATCGGGCTGGTCGTCGGCGCCTGGGCCAAGTCCGAGGAGGCCGCCAACGGGATGGCCCAGATCATCATCCTCCCGATGGCCTTCCTCTCCGGCTCCTTCTTCCCGCTCGACGCCGCACCGCAGTGGCTTCGTACGGTGTCGCAGTTCCTGCCGCTGAAGCATCTCGGCGAGGCGATGCAGGACGTACTGTCCCGAGGCGAGGGCTGGTCCGCGGCCCTGCCCGTCATGGGCGGCCTGCTCGCCTTCGCCGCCGTACTGACGCTGATCGCCACTCGCCTGTTCCGCTGGGACGAGGCGTGACCCGCCGCCAAGCTGCCTGGAAATGAGCGGATGAGCCGCGTGGGTGCGGTGGGTGCCGGACTGGTGCTGGCCCTCGGGCCGGTGGCCGCACCGGCGATGGCCGTGCAGACGGCGGAGGCGGCCGCGCCCGCACCGACCGGTCTCGCCTACTCCTACGACGAGGCCGGCGAGACCGTGACCGTGACGTGGGACCCCAGGGATTCGGCGGACAGCGTCACCCGTAACTATCGGGTCGGCCTTTGCGGCACGCCGCCCGGGCCGTGCTTCGTCTCCGACGAGGTCATCTCGGGCAACTCCCTTTCCTTCCACCTGGCCCCCGGCAGAACCGTGTACTTCAAGGTCTTCGCGGAAAACGCCAGTCACCAGCTCACGGGCTCCGAGGCGCTGACCATCACCACCTGAGCACCGAGGGCCAGGTGGGCCGAACCGGTTAAGGCACCTCCGGCGGAGGAGTAGCCGCCCCCGGCAGCCGTACGGTCGCCACCGTGCCGCCGCCCTCCGCGTGGGACAGGGTGACCTGGCCGCCGGCCTGCTCGACGGTGCGGGCGACGATGGAAAGGCCGAGGCCGGAGCCCGGCAACGCGCGTGCGCTCGGCGAACGCCAGAAGCGGTCGAAGACGTGCGGGAGTTCGTCGGCGGGGATGCCGGGGCCGTGGTCGCGGACCGTGAGGACGCCTTCGTGCAGGGCGACCTCGATCGTGCCGCCCTCGGGGCTGAACTTCACCGCGTTGTCGAGGATGTTGACCATCGCCCGCTCCAGCGCCGTCGGCTCCGCGCGGACGTACCAGGGCTGGAGGTCCGCCGTGATCGTCAGTTCCGGGCCACGGAGGCGGGCGCGGCGCAGGGCCGCCTCGACCGTGTCCTCCAGGGAGATCACCTGGACGCGTTCGCCGCGCTGGCCCTCCGAGCGGGACAGTTCCTGCAAGTCGCCGATCAAGGCCGCCAGTTCGGTCATCTGCGCCTTCACCGAGGCGAGGAGTGCCTTGCGGTCCGCCTCCGGGATGGGGCGGCCGGTCTCCTCGCTGCGGGTGAGGAGTTCGATGTTGGTGCGGAGGGAGGTGAGGGGGGTGCGCAGTTCGTGGCCGGCGTCCGCGATGAGCTGTTGCTGGAGCTCGCGGGAGCTGGCCAGGGCGGAGGTCATGGAGTTGAAGGAGCGGGACAGCCGGGCCACCTCGTCCTCGCTCTCGTCCTCCACGGGGATGCGGACCGTCAAGTCCTCGGTGCGGGCCACGTGTTCGACTGCCTCGGTGAGCTTGTCGACGGGGCGGAGTCCCGTGCGGGCCACCGCGAGGCCGGCGGCTCCGGCGCCGATCACTCCGATGCCGGAGACGAGGAGGAGGATCAGGGCCAGCTCGTTGAGGGTGGACTGGGTGTTCTTCAGGGGGGTGGCGATCATCAGGGCGGAGTTGCCGGGCGGGTTGTCGCCCTCGGCGATGCCCAGCGACAGGCGCACGGTCATCACGCGCACGGCGGCGCCGTCGGTGGTGGTGCCATTGCGGGTGCGGACCTCGTTGATGTCCCCGCTCTCGACCAGGTCCTTGTCGGCCTGGGTGACCTTGACCGCGCCCGCGGAGCCGCCGATGACGCAGTACTTCCCGCTCGCAACAACCACCTGGAGGTAGTTGTTGCGGTAGAAGGGGCTGGTGGTCGGCTGCGGGGTCTGGGTGCAGTCCCGCACCGCGTCCACCACATCCGTGTACTGGGGCTTCCCGGCCGCCCTGCTCAGGTCCTTGTCCAACTGCTCGTACAGCTTCCCCTGCACGATGAACCAGCACGTCACCGAAACCGCCGCCACCGCGAACGCCACCGCCGCCGCCACCAGCAACGCCAGCCGCGACCGGATCGGCAGTGCGCGGAACCGGCGTAGGAGCCTGGTCACTCCGCCCCACCCTGCCGCAGCACATACCCCACGCCCCGCACCGTGTGCACGAGCCGCGGCTCGCCGCCCGCTTCGGTCTTGCGGCGCAGGTACATGACGTACACGTCCAGGGAGTTGGAGCTCGGCTCGAAGTCGAAGCCCCACACCGCCTTCAGGATCTGCTCCCTGGTCAGCACCTGGCGCGGATGCGCCATGAACATCTCCAGCAGCGTGAACTCCGTACGCGTCAGCTCCACCGGCCGCCCACCCCGCGTGACCTCCCGCGTCGCGAGGTCCATGCGCAGGTCGGCGAAGGAGAGCGCCTCGTCCTCCTCCGCCGCGCCCGCACCGGCCGCCGCCGCGTACGAGCTGCGCCGCAGCAGCGCGCGGACCCGGGCGAACAGCTCGTCCAGTTCGAAGGGTTTCACCAGGTAGTCGTCGGCGCCCGCGTCCAGTCCCGTCACCCGGTCGCCGACCGTGTCGCGGGCGGTGAGCATGAGGATCGGCGTCGTGTCGCCCGCGCCGCGGATACGGCGGGCGGCGGTCAGGCCGTCCATGCGGGGCATCTGGATGTCCAGGATCACCAGGTCGGGCCGGTAGGCGGTCGCCTTCTCCAGGGCGTCGGCGCCGTCGACCGCGACCTCGGTGTCGTACCCCTCGAAGGCGAGGCTGCGCTGAAGTGCTTCACGCACGGCCGGCTCGTCGTCGACGATCAGGATGCGCTGGGGGTCACGGTCGCCATCGGCGGGGCTCATGGGTTCGGGATCCTCGGGTGCGGTGGGAAGGGGGCCGGACGGGGAGGGCTGAGCGGGCTCGAACGCTCTCAGCCTCGCACGTTCTCAGCCTCGTACGGTACGGCGGCGGCCGCGGGCCGCGGCGGCCCGGCGACCGGCGCGCGGGCGGGCGGTGGCCAGCTCCGGCGCCCGGGACGGGGCCGTCGGCGCGTGCAGGGTGCCGGCGACCTCCAGGGCCAGGGTGACGTCGGAGGCGCCGATGCCGACGGCAGTGTGCTCGACCTTCGTGATCACGTCGTACTCCTTCAGTTCTGCTCGCCCGACCGCAGCTTCGCCAGGTCGGACTTGACGGTGTTGATCGGGATCGCGAAGCCGAGGCCCACGCTGCCAGCGTCGGACGAGCTCGAGCCGGCGGCCGAGTACATCGCCGAGTTGATGCCGATGATGTTGCCGTTCATGTCGATCAGCGCGCCGCCGGAGTTGCCGGGGTTCAGGGAGGCGTCGGTCTGGATCGCCTTGTACGTCGTCGTGGACGACCCGGTGTCGCCGTTGAACTGCTGACCGCCGAACTCGAACGGCCATCCGCCCCCCGGCTGCTGTTGCTGCCGGCCCTCGTCCGTCGAGACGGTGACGTCACGGTCGAGCGCGGACACGATGCCGCTGGTGACCGTGCCGGTCAGGCCCTCGGGGGAGCCGATCGCCACGACCTCGTCGCCGACCTGCACGCCGTCGGAGTCGCCGAGGGTGGCCGCCGTCAGCCCAGAGGCGTTCTGGAGCTTGATCAGCGCGAGGTCCTTGCCGCTGTCGGTGCCGACGACGTCGGCGGTGTACGTCTTGCCGTCGCTGGTCGTGACCTTGACCTGGGAGGCGCCGGAGACGACGTGGTTGTTGGTGATGATCTCGCCGTCGCTGGTGATGATCACGCCGGAGCCGGTGGAGGAACCGGCGTTGGACTGGGCGTTGATCTCGACGATGCTCGGGCTGACCGCCTTGGCGACCCCGGAGACCGTGCCCTTCTGGCTGGAGGGGACGACGTTGGTGCTGGTGGAGCTGGTCGCGGCGACGGTGTCGTCGCCGGTCAGCTCCTGGATGCCGTACGCCGTGCCGCCGCCGACCGCCGCGGCGACGATCGCCACCGCGGCGAGGAGCGCGACGGGGCCTCGGGGCCGCTTGGCCCTGCGCGGCTGCGCGATGGGCTCGTGCGCCGGCGGGGGCGGCCACTCGGGGTTGACGGGCGAGGAAGCGTGCTGCTGGGCGCCCTGGTACGGGTCCTGGTGATCGCCGCTGCGGCGGAAGCTCTCGGTCATGGAAATGAGCTTGTCGTCCGTCCATGAGAGCTTCCTGAGTGCTGACTGAGAAGCCCGGCAGAAGGTCGTATGCCCGATGTAAGGACGGTTCTGGCGGCACGCCCGGCCTTCTCAGAAAGGCTTCATGAAGCGGCCCGCCGATGAGTGCCGATGAGTTCCGGCAGCGTCGCGAGTCTCCTCTGAGACAGCCACACCGGACAGCACGGAGGACCCCATGACGACCACCCCGCCGCCCGGCCGCCCGCCCGTCGTCGACCTCGCCACCTGGCAGGCCGCCCGCGACGAGCTGCTGGTCCGCGAGAAGGCGCACACCCGCGAGGGCGACGCCATCGCCGCGGCCCGCCGCCGGCTGCCGATGGTGGAGTTCGACGGGACGGTCGAGGTCGTCGGACCCGACGGCCCGGTGCCGTTCCTCGACCTGTTCCAGGGCCGCGACGAGCTCGTGGTCTACAAGCACATGTGGTACGACGGCGCGCCGCACCAGGGACAGTGCGAGGGCTGCACCACCACCGCCTGGCACCTGAAGGACGCCGTCTACCTCAACGCCCGCGGAGTGTCCTTCGCCGTCCTGACCACGGGCCGCTGGGAGGAGGTGGCCGCCTACGTCGAGTTCATGGGCTACACCCAGCCCTGGTACTCGGTGCGCGGCGTGGACGGCCCGGCCGGCGGCGACATGGGCTACCTCACCTGCTACCTGCGCGACGGCGACCGCGTCTTCCTCACCTACGCCACGACGGGCCGCGGCAACGAGCGGGTCAACGGATCCCTCGGCCTGCTCGACATGACGCCCCACGGCCGCGGCGAGGCCTGGGAGGACAACCCCGAGGGCCGGCCCAAGGGCGGCAGCCCCTGCTGGTCCTGGCGCACGGACGCGGACGGCAACGCGACCTGGGGCCCGACCAGCCGCCCGGTACCCCAGTGGACCCGCCCCGGCGCGACGCCCGTGCAGACCCTCGGCCGACACGGCCACCACCACTGACCGAGCGCCAGGAAGCTACGCGACCACGCCTACGCGCACCCGCACGACCGCCGCGCCACCAGCCGCGACGGAAACACCTTCAACCGCTCCCGCCGCGACCCGGCGACCCGCAGCCCGTCGTCGAGCACCAGGTCCACCGCGGCCCGGGCCATGGCCGAGCGGTCGGAGGCGATCGTCGTCAGCGGCGGATCCGCCAGCGCCGCCTCCTTGATGTCGTCGAACCCGGCGACGGCCAGCTCCGTCGGCACATCGATCCGCAGTTCGCGGGCCGCCCGCAGCACGCCGATGGCCTGGTCGTCGGTGGAGCAGAAGATCGCGGGCGGCCGGTTCGGGCCGGAGAGGATGTCGAGCGCGACGTGGTACGCGTCGTAGCGGTTGTACGGCGCCTCGAACAGCCGCCCCTCGGTCGGGATCCCGGCCTCGGCCATCGCGCGCCGCCAGCCCTCGACGTGGTCGGAGACCGGGTCGCCGACCGTCGGGGTCTCCGCGATGCCGCCCACACAGGCGACGTACTCGTAGCCGTGCTCCAGGAGGTGGCGTACGACGAGCTGGGCGCCCCCCAGGTCGTCCGTCACGACGGCGACGTCGTCTATGGCCTCCGGCCGCTCGTGCAGCAGCACCACCCGGGCGTCCCAGGCCTCGATCTCGGCGGCGGCCAGGTCGTTCAGCGCGTGCGAGACGAGGATGAGCCCCGAGACGCGCATCCCGAGGAACGCCCGCAGATAGTGGACCTCGCGCTCGCCGACGTAGTCGGAGTTGCCGACGAGAACCATCTTGCCGCGCTCGGCGGCGGCCCACTCGACCGCGTGCGCCATCTCCCCGAAGAAGGGCTGGCGCGCGTCCGGGACGATCAGGCCTATGAGATCCGTGCGCCGGGACGCCATCGCCTGGGCGACCCGGTCGGGGCGGTAGCCCAGTTCCTTGATCGCGGCGAGAACACGCTCGCGCGTGGCCGGGGCGACCGGCCGGGGTCCGTTGTTGATGACGTAACTGACGACTGCAGTGGATGTCCCTGCCAGTCGCGCGACGTCATCGCGAGTCACCTTGGCCACGCGCGGAGTCTACGCGGATGGACCCACTCTGGGCAGGGCGTGAAGGAGCTTCCCTGTGCTCCGGCTGTCGCTTCGCTGTGCGAAAGCAACGGCGGCGGCGCCCCGCGCGGGCGCCCGCCGTGCCTTTCTGCGCGTCTTCTATGCCTCGGCCCGGACCTCGGCGCCCTCCGGGGCGGTCACCTCGTCCGTATCCTCCGGCTTTGCCTGGCCGGACTTGGCCTTCGCCTCGTCGGCGGACCGGTCCGCCTTCTCCGGCGTAACGAATCGATAACCGACGTTCCGGACGGTCCCGATCAGCGACTCGTGCTCGGGTCCCAACTTCGCACGCAGCCGCCGTACGTGCACGTCGACCGTTCGGGTGCCGCCGAAGTAGTCGTAGCCCCAGACCTCCTGCAACAACTGCGCGCGCGTGAAGACGCGGCCCGGGTGCTGCGCGAGGTACTTGAGGAGCTCGAACTCCTTGAAGGTGAGGTCGAGGACCCGCCCCTTGAGCTTGGCGGAGTAGGTCGCCTCGTCGACCGACAGGTCGCCGTTGCGGATCTCCATGGGGGAGTCGTCGTTGACGATCTGCTGGCGGCCCATGGCGAGCCGCAGTCGCGCCTCGACCTCGGCCGGGCCCGCGGTGTCCAGCAGCACGTCGTCGATGCCCCAGTCGGCGGTGACGGCGGCGAGGCCGCCCTCGGTCACGACGAGGACGAGCGGGCAGCCGGGTCCGGTCGACCGCAGAAGCTGACACAGGCTGCGCACCTGGGGCAGATCGCGCCGGCCGTCGATGAGGATGACATCGGCGCCCGGGGTGTCGACGAGGGCCGGTCCCTCCGCCGGAGCCACGCGCACGTTGTGCAGCAGCAGGCCGAGAGCCGGGAGCACCTCCGTCGACGGCTGGAGGGCATTGGTCAGGAGCAGCAGCGAACTCATACGTCTGGTTCCTCCTCGGTCCCTGCGAGGACGTGGGCGGTACGTCATCTGCTCTGCGATCCCGGGGCCCGTACACCCGCGGTCACCTGGAGTTTCCCGCTTCGTATACAACGCTTCCGAAAGCACAAAAGGACCCGGGGGCTACGCTGCCCGAGTCCTCTGTCCAGCAGAATAGCCGACATGGGCGCTGGTACGGCAGGTCATGTGGCACGATCGACGGTTCGTCCGAACTCTGAGACGACCAGACGTACACCTTTGCGGACGATTCTGACCACCGACGACGGGGTGGCGATCGATTCCGTATACGACCCGGGTGCGGTCGTATACGACGCCTCCCGTCCATCCGCCGGTGACCTGGCGTTCGTGGTCGCCCACGGCTTCACCGGCGACGTGGACAAGCCGCATGTGCGGCGCGTGGCGGACGCCCTCACCCGGCACGGCGCCGTCGTCACCTTCTCCTTCCGCGGGCACGGGGCGTCGGGCGGACGGTCGACGGTCGGGGACCGTGAGGTGCTCGATCTGGCCGCCGCGGTGCGCTGGGCCCGCGAACTCGGCCACGCGCGCGTGGCGACCGTCGGCTTCTCCATGGGCGGCTCGGTGGTGTTGCGGCACGCGGCGGTCTACGGCGCGCGGGGCGTGGGCGGCGAGGAGGTCGGGGGCCGCGGGCGCGACGGGGCGCACACGGACGCGGTGGTGTCGGTCAGCGCTCCCGCGCGCTGGTACTACCGGGGCACGCCCCGGATGCGCCGGCTGCACTGGCTGGTGACCCGGCCCGAGGGGCGCCTGGTGGGCCGCTACGGGTTCCGTACCCGGATCCAGCACCGCGGCTGGGACCCGGTGCCGATGTCCCCCGCCGAGGCGGCCGCGCACATCGCGCCGACCCCGCTGCTGATCGTGCACGGCGAGCTGGACGGCTACTTCCCCCTCGACCACCCCCGCATGCTGGCCGCCGCGGCCGGTGACCACGGCGAACTCTGGCTGGAGCCCGGCATGGGACACGCCGAGCACGCGGCCGCCGACGAGCTGCTGGCCAGGATCGGGGACTGGGCGGCCGGCCGGGCGGGCTAGCCTGGTCGATGCTCACCGCCGTCAACCGATTGAGGAACCAGATGGCAAAGGTCACGGTGCGCTACTGGGCCGCCGCGAAGGCCGCCGCCGGGATCGCCGAGGAGCCGTACGACGCGGCCACGCTCGCCGAGGCGCTCGACGCGGTGCGTGCGCGACACCCCGGGGAACTGACGCGCGTACTGCGGCGATGCTCGTTCCTCGTCGACGGTGACCCCGTGGGCACCCGCGAACATGAGACGGTACGGCTGGCCGACGGCGGCACGGTCGAGGTGCTCCCGCCGTTCGCAGGAGGGTGAGATGACCAACCAGCCGTATGGGCACGAAGGGTACGAGGGGTACGACCCCTACCAGCGGCAGGCGCCGCAGGGGTGGCCCGCGCAGCAGCAGGCGTACGACGATCCGCAGGCCGCGCAGCAGTGGCAGGGGCAGACCTGGGAGACCCAGGTGCAGCGGCCGTCGGCTCCGGCGGAGGAGACGGCGTATCTGCCGCCGCAGGGGGGTGGGGCGTACGCCGGGTACCAGGGAACATCGGGGTACCAGGCTGACGGCTGGAACGGCCAGGCCCAGCAGCATCCGCAGGCCCAGGCGCAGGCTCCAGCGCATGCCCAGGCTCACGCTCACGCTCAGTTCCAGGCCCAGCCCTCCCGCGTGCGGGCGCCCGAGTCCGACGTGGAGGACCAGTCGGGTGACGGGCCCGCCTACGGTCCCGCGACCGTCGCCGGGAACTCCCGGATCACGGACGCCCAGCGGGCGCGGCTGGAGGGCCGTTCCCCGATCATCGAGCCGGGAATGCAGCCGGCCGGGCTCACGGCGCTGCTCGGGCTGCTGCTCGCGGTGGCGGCGGCGATCGGGTCGTACGCCCTGCTCGTACCGCTGGTGGCCCTGCAGGCCGTGACGGCGGCGGGCTGGTTCCGGCTGAACGGCATGTGGCCGGCCCGGCAGGGCATCGCGCTGGCGTTCGCGGGGGCGGTGACGGCGGACGTGGCGCTGCTCGTGGCCGACCGCGCGCCGGCGGCGATCCTCGGCACGCTGGGGGTGTGGGTGCTGCTGGCGCTGGTGCTTCAGCTCCGGTCGCATGCCGATCCGGATGAGCGGATGTACGGCCTGATGGCGGCCGTTGCCTCGGCGGCGCTGGCGATCGTCGCGGCGGGGTATCTCGCGGCGGAGGCGGATGCGGTGACCGTCGGGGCGGTGGCGGTCGCCGTCGCGGTCGTGGTGCGGGCGTTGCCGTTGCCGACGGTGGCGTCCGTGGTGGTGGCGTTGCTCGCGGGTGTGGGTGCGGGTGCCGTGGTCGGGGCGGTCACCGGGGTCGGGTCGAGTGGGGCCCTGCTCGGTGCGGGGGCGGCGGTGTGTGCGCTGATCGGGCACCGGGTGGCGAGCTACGACTATCCGTCGAGGTTCGTCCACTTCACGGCGGGCGTGGCACTGCCGCTGGCCGCGGCGGCGCCGGTGGTCTATGTGCTGGGGCGGGCGCTGGTGTGAGGTGGAAGGGGCTCCGCCCCTTCGACCCCGCTGGGGCTGGCGCCCCAGACTCCGCTCCGGCCCTTAAGGGGCCTTGTCCTCAAACGCCGGACGGGCTGGAGGGTGTCGACCGGCCCGTCACAGATGGTGTCGACGGGCCTGTCACAGATGATCGACAATCCCCCGGTCCGCCCCCGCCCCGGGGTTACCCTCGCGCTGGAGGGCCACCCGGTCGTCCATGACCGCCGTCGTTGCTGACCGCTCAGGTGGGGGGAACACCACAACATGCGCGCCCTGCGGATACTGCTCATCATCGTCGTGATCCTGGGGGGCCTCTTCGTGCTGGCCGACCGGGTCGCCGTCGGGTTCGCCGAGGACGAGGCCGCCGGGAAGCTGCAGGCGAGTGAGAACCTCGCCGCCGCCCCGGACGTGTCCATCAAGGGCTTCCCGTTCCTCACCCAGGTCGCGAGCGGCTCGCTGGACGACGTCGAGGTCGGCATCAAGGACTACGAGGCCGCCACCGGCATCGAAGGCAAGACGATCCGGATCGACGACCTCACGGCGAACATGAAGGGCGTCGAGTTCTCCGGCGACTACAGCTCCGCCACCGCGGCCACCGCCACCGGCACCGCGTCCATCACCTACGCCGAGCTGCTGAAGACCGCCAAGTCCGAGCCCACCCAGATCGCCCCCGGCGTCACCGCCGCCGTCGTCGGCCTCTCCGACGGCGGCAACGGCAAGATCAAGGTCGCCGTGGAGGCGACCGTCCTCGGCACCAGGCTGCCCAACCCGGTCTCCGTCCTCAGCACGGTGACCGTCCAGGGCGACACCGTGCGGGTGCACGCCGACGACCTGCCCGACTTCGGCGGGGTCGACATCGCCGAGAACCGCGCCCGCGCGATCACCGACTTCGAGCAGAAGATCGACGGCCTGCCCGGCGGCATCAAGCTCGACCAGGTCCGGGCGGCGAAGGACGGCGTCGAGATCACGGTGAAGGGTTCGAACGTCCGCCTCGCCGGGTAGTACAGCGGTTACGTCCAATTGGCGAGACAGTGTCGTCCGTACCTTAGATGTGACCGCCGATACATCCGCCCGGAAGCCGTGTCGCAGCAGACCCGGCAGTGCTCGGCGGTCTCCTGTAGCCCTCCCCTTCCCGCATCCCGGACAATCTCGTCTCACTATGCGACACACCGGTGACATGCCCGCCTGTCCGTCCCTACGATCGACGTCATGAAGCGACAGGCGGATCTCACGAAGCGGCGGGCAGTAGACCTCTGCCGCGTTGCCGCCATGCTCTGTCGCCCCTTCTGAGCGGAAGCTCCGACTTTCGCGTTTCCCCCCGCCCTGACCAGGGCACAGGTGCGCCGTCTCGGCATGAGCGCCCGCACCCCTCGCACTCGCACGCCCCGCCGCAACTGCCCCGGAGGAGAGAAGAGCATGAGCCGCAGCGACGTCCTCGTCGACGCCGACTGGGTCCAGGAGAACCTGGACGACCCCAACATCGCGATCGTGGAGGTGGACGAAGACACGTCCGCCTACGAGAAGAACCACATCAAGAACGCGATCCGCATCGACTGGACCAAGGACCTGCAGGACCCGGTCCGCCGCGACTTCATCGACCAGGAGGGCTTCGAGAAGCTCCTGTCGGCGAAGGGCATCGCCAACGACACCCTGGTGATCCTCTACGGCGGCAACAACAACTGGTTCGCCTCCTACGCCTACTGGTACTTCAAGCTCTACGGCCACGAGAACGTCAAGCTCCTCGACGGCGGCCGCAAGAAGTGGGAGCTGGACGCGCGCGAGCTGGTCGAAGAGGTGCCCGAGCGCCCGGCGACCGACTACAAGGCCAAGCCGCAGGACAAGTCCATCCGCGCCTTCCGTGACGACGTCGTCGCCGCGATCGGCTCGCAGAACCTGGTCGACGTCCGCTCGCCCGACGAGTTCAGCGGCAAGCTGCTCGCCCCGGCCCACCTGCCGCAGGAGCAGTCGCAGCGCCCGGGCCACGTCCCGACCGCCCGCAACATCCCGTGGTCCAAGAACGCCAACGACGACGGCACCTTCAAGTCGGACGAGGAGCTCAAGGAGCTCTACGCCGAGGAGCAGGTCGACCTGGCGAAGGACACCATCGCCTACTGCCGTATCGGTGAGCGCTCCGCGCTGACCTGGTTCGTGCTGCACGAGCTGCTCGGTGTCGAGAACGTCAAGAACTACGACGGCTCCTGGACCGAGTACGGCAGCCTCGTCGGCGTCCCGATCGAGCTCGGCGCCAACAAGTAACCCACCCTCGCAAGCAAACCCGACCGGCCTTCCTTCCGGTCAGACCCCAATCTGGAGAAAGACATGTGTGGAGCGAAGGCCGGCGGCCCCGACGCCTCGACGATCAAGCCCGGTGAGACCACGATCCAGGGCCAGGTGACCAAGGACGGCGAGCCGGTGGTCGGTTACGTCCGACTGCTGGACTCGACCGGGGAGTTCACCGCGGAGGTCCCCACCTCCGCCACGGGCCAGTTCCGCTTCTACGCGGCCGAGGGCACCTGGACCGTGCGCGCCCTGGTCCCCGGCGCCACCGCCGACCGCACGGTCGTCGCCCAGAAGGGCGGCCTGGCGGAGGTCGCGATCGCCGTCTGACGGCCGCCGCGAGAGCCTGAAGGGCCGCACCCCACGGGTTGGACTCCCGGGGTGCGGCCCTTCGGCATGTCGGCATGTACGGGCCTACTCTGGACCTATGTACGCACGTCGGCGTCACATCTACTTCGCCATGATGGGGACGTGCCTCACGCTCTTCGTCCTGGCCTGGGGCGTCGTACGCCTCTGGTCGGTTCCGGCGGCCGTCGCCATGTGCCTGGTAGCCATGGTCATCCCGCCGCTCGCCGCGATGGTCGCCAACCGGCGGGGGCCGGAGGACCGCTGGTGGGACGACCCGTCCGGGGACCCGCAGTCCGACGAGTGGTGGGACGAACTGGACGGCAAGAAGCGGCGGCAGTAAGAAGGCGTGCATGCCGACCGCGAAGCTGTCGACCGTGACGTTGGACGCGCGTGACGCGCACGAGCTCGCCGGGTTCTATCTGCGCCTGCTCGGGTACTGCGTGCGCGCCGGGGAGCCGAACTGGGTGCTCATCGGCCCACCACCCGGCACCGAGGGCCTGTCCCTCGCCTTCGAGACCGAACCCGAGTACGTCCCGCCCGTCTGGCCCACGCGCAAGCCCGGCGACCAGCAGATGATGATGCACCTGGACGTCGAGGTCGACGACCTGGAGGGCGAGACCGAGCGGGCCGTGCGGGAAGGGGCGCGGCTCGCCGGCCACCAGCCCCAGGACGATATACGGGTGCTGTTCGACCCGTCCGGGCACCCCTTCTGCCTCTGGGCGGACGAGTCTCAGTAGACGAGCGCCTGCGTCTCGTCCGCGAGCGCCTCCTGCACGAACACCTGCGCCCCCGCGATCCGTACGCCCTCGATGACGTCCTTCTCCGTGATGTCCCGGCGGGCCGCGCACTGGGTGCACAGGGTGAGACGGCCGGCGGCCAGGACCGAGTCGATCAGGTCCGGCAGCGGCGCCGCGTGCGGCAGCTCGAACTCGGCGGCCCGGCCCGGCAGCGCGAACCAGGAGGACTCGCCGGTCAGCCATACGGAGACCTCGACACCGCTGGCCACGGCGACCGCCGCCACCGTGAACGCCTGTGAGCAGCGCTCGGGGGCATCGGCCCCCGCCGTCACCTTGATCACCAGCTTCTTCGCCATGGCCGAATCGTAATCAACCCCCTTACAACTCCGGGCATCACCCGTGGGTCTCCTGTGCGCGACGCATACGGAGTGCGTTCTTCACGTTCTGTGGGGGGACGTCTTGGAAGTACCCGGAGATCTGGAAGAAACGAGAGAGGCAGGAGAGGCAGCAGGGGCCGGACAGGCAAGCACCCGGCGGCGCGGGCGTACGACGCTGCTGATCGCCGTGGCCGCCGTGCTCGGGGTGGTCGCCGGGACCTGTGCCGGTTACCTCGTACAGGCCGACCGCGAGCCCACGAAGCTGCCCCCGCTCTCACAGCCGACGCTGGCGCAGGCCAAGGGCGAGGCGCCCGAGCCGCTGCCGGCCGCTCAGGACCGCCGGGTGCGGACCGAGGGCGACCTGCGCAAGCTGCTGCTGAAGAAGCCGCGCGGGGCGAAGAACGCCGAATGGCTGGAGGGCCTGGACGGCTGGATGGACATGGCCGACTACGCCGACACCTACGAGGAGCCGGACCAGGCCTTCGGCGACCTCGTCGGCGCCGAGTTCCGCCGCGTGGCCGTCACCGGCTGGTCCGTCGGCAACTCGTACAGCGTGGAGATCCGGCTGGTCCAGTACCGGCAGGAGGAGGCGGTCGCCGCCGCCGACGCGGTCGCGAGCCAGCGGTACGGGGCGGAGTCCGACGACGTGAGGAGCTGGCCGATCCCCGGCACGGGGGACGGCATGGCCTACGTCCACAAGGAGCCCACCACCGAACCGGGCTACCTGCCGCTGTACAGCGCGGAGGCGCATGCCTCGCGGGGTGACATCGCCCTGCAGATCTGGCTCACCGGTTCCAAGCCGTTCAAGAAGAAGACCGTCATGGACCTGGCCGAGCGGCAGATGGAGCGGCTGTGAGCGACAACCAGAAGCCCCTCCGCAAGGGCCGTATCGCCGCGGTGGCCGGGGCCGTGCTGCTCGTGGGGGCCCTCGTCGCGGGTGTCGGGTACACCGTCGTGACCGTGCGGGACGCCGATCGGGACGCCGGTGCCCCGGTGTGGAAGCTCCCGGCCGCCGGCAAGGCCGATGACACCAAGGCGGCGCAGGCCTCCGGGCTGGCCGGGATGCTCGTGCCGTACGACACCGACGGCTGGGTCCGCGGGCCGGACCTCGGCGAGTTCGGCTCGGACGTGTCGCTCAGCGGCGCCCAGGCCGCCGCGCTGCAGCGGGAGTCGCTGAGCGATCTGCCCAGGTCGCAGCGGCGGAAGCTGGAGAAGCAGTTCGACAAGCTGCGGGTGGAGGGCATGGCCATGCGCAGCTATCTCGGCGCGGCCGGTGACAGCGACGAGGCCGTCGCCCTGTCCATCGTGCTGAGCCGGTTGGGCAGCCGGGCGGCGGTCCGGAACATGGCGACGTTCCAGAGCGAGTTCCTCGAGGCTCTGGACGTCCTCCGCAAGGGCCCCGAGATCAAGGGCCACGACAACGCCAAGTGCTTCCTGCCGCCCAAGGACGCCGACACCGAGCTGGACACCATGTTCTGCTCCGCCTACGTCGGAGACGTGCTGGTCACCGCCACCGCGGACGGCGTGAAGCCCCTCGACACCAAGGAGGTCGCGGTGCTGCTGCGCACCCAGCTCGACCGCATCGCCGAGCCGGGAGAAGCGGTATGACCGACATCACCGACGGGGCCGGCATGACCGAGCAGCCGCCGCCCGTGATTCCCGCCATGCCCGCGGCACCGCCCCTCATACCGCCGCCCCCGGCCGAGCCCCCGGCGCCGAAGGACCGCCGCATCCTGCGCGCCGCCCTGCGCTGGACGGCTGCCGTCGTCGTCTTCGCGGCGGTCGGGGCGGGCACGGCGTACGGGATCACGGAGATGGAGCGGACGGACGTACCGGGACTGGCGACCGAGTCGGACGGGCGCTGGGAGTACCCGACGCTGACGAAGCCGCCGCTGCCCTCCGGCAGCCCGGGGCCGCTCGCCGAGGCCAACACCGCCGGCACCCACCACGCCGACCTGCGCGCCCTGGTGCTGCCCGCGCCCGAGGGCGCCGAGGAGGACACGGCGCTGCGCGGCGAGGACGGCTGGCTGGAGACCGGGGACTTCCTCGCTCAGTACCCGGACAAGGAGGAGCGCGAGGAGCTGCGGCAGCGGCTCGTCGACAGCGGGCTGCGCCATGTCGCCGCCCGCGGCTGGACCACCGAGGACGGCACCCACACCCGCGTCTACCTGCTGCACTTCGGCACCGCGGCGGTCGTGGACGACCTGGTCGGCGCCCTCGCCTCGTACAACGCCCCGAACCACACCGTGCGCGGCGTCGAGGCCTTCACCCTCGACGAGGACTTCGCCGAGGCACCCCAGCTCGACGGCACCACGAGGCTGGCCTACGTCGAGGCCGCGCCGACCGGTGCCGAGCAGGTCCGGCAGGCGTACGTGTCCGCCGGTGACGTCCTGGCGATGATCGTCCAGTCCAGGAAGGGCACCGCGCACGCCGTCCCCTTCCAGCAGACGGTGATGCTGCAGACCCAGCTCCTCGGCTGACCTCACAGGGAGGGCCGGTCCCCGGCCGCGTAAGCTGGGGCCCGGCCCTGTGTACGTACCGCACAACCTCCGCTCAATCGAGGAGCACCCCGTGGAGATCTTCTTCGAAGCCCTGCTCGTTCTGGTCTGCGTCGGCGTCCTCGCCTTCGCCGGGCTCGCCGTGAAGAAGCTGTACCAGGGCCAGCGCTGACCGACCACTTCCAGGAAACCTCTCCTCATGATCGAGATCCCGTCCGACCTCCACAAGGACCTCGTCCCGCTCGCCTTCCTGCTCGGCAACTGGGCGGGCGCGGGCGTGCACGACTTCCCCGGCTCCGAGAAGTGCAACTTCGGGCAGGAGGTCACCTTCACCCATGACGGCCGGGACTTCCTGGAGTACCAGTCCCACACCTGGGTGCTGGACAGCGACGGGAACAAGGTCCGTCCCCTGGAGTCCGAGCACGGCTTCTGGCGCATCGACGCCGACCGCAAGGTCGAGGTCACGATGGTCCGCGACGACGGTGTCGTCGAGGTCTGGTACGGCGAGATGGCCGACAAGAAGCCGCAGATCGACCTGGTGACGGACGCGGTGGCGCGGACGGCGGCCTCGGGGCCGTACAGCGGCGGCAAGCGGCTGTACGGCTACGTCAAGAGCGACCTGATGTGGGTCGGCGAGAAGCAGACGCCGGACGTCGAGCTGCGGCCGTACATGTCCGCCCACCTGAAGAAGGTCGTCACCCCGGAGGAGGTCGAGCGCTGGGCCAAGGCCCTGCCCGACGACATGCCGGACGACGGCATCGCCTTCTTCAAGTAGGCCTAGACTCGTCGGTGTGGTGAGCACCGACTGGAAGAGCGACCTCAGGCAGCGTGGCTACCGGCTGACGCCGCAGCGGCAACTCGTGCTCGAAGCCGTGGACACCCTTGAGCACGCGACCCCCGACGACATCCTCGTGGAAGTGCGCAAGACGGCGTCGGGGGTCAACATCTCCACCGTGTACCGGACCCTGGAGCTCCTCGAGGAGCTCGGGCTGGTCAGCCACGCGCACCTGGGTCACGGTGCGCCGACGTACCACCTGGCGGACCGCCATCACCACATCCACCTGGTCTGCCGGGACTGCACCAACGTGATCGAGGCGGATGTGTCGGTGGCCGCCGAGTTCACCGCCAAGCTCCGCCGTGACTTCGGCTTCGACACGGACATGAAGCACTTCGCGATCTTCGGCCGCTGCACGGACTGTGCGCTCAAGGGCGCGAACGGCAAGAGTTCAACTACCGAGTCGTAGGCTTGTGCCCATGAAGAGCCCCCTGCTGACCCTGCCCGGCGCCGTGCCCGCCGAGGGCGTGGACGAAGGCGTCGCCGCCCACTACGGCGATCTGTTCCGCGAGCAGCGCGCCCTCGCCGACGGCGCCGGTTTCGTCGACCTCTCGCACCGCGGAGTCATCACCGTCTCCGGCGACGACCGGCTGAGCTGGCTGCATCTGCTGCTCACCCAGCACGTCAGCGAGCTGCCCACGGGCGAGGCCACCGAGGCGCTGATCCTCTCCGCCCACGGGCACATCGAGCACGCGCTGTATCTGGTCGACGACGGTGCGACGGTCTGGGCCCATGTCGAGCCCGGCACCCAGGAGGCGCTGCTCGGCTACCTGGAGTCGATGAAGTTCTTCTACCGGGTCGAAGTCGCCGACCGGACGGCCGAGTTCGCGGTCGTGCACCTGCCCGCGGGTTCGATCGCGGAGGTGCCGGAGGGCGTCGTCGTACGCGAGACGGCGTACGGCCGTGATCTGTTCCTCCCGCGCGCGGACCTGGAGTCGTACGCCGAGAAGGCCGGCCCGCCGGCCGGGATCCTCGCCCACGAGGCGCTGCGCGTCGAGCAGCACCGCCCGCGCCTCGGCTTCGAGACGGACCACCGCACGATCCCGCACGAACTGGGCTGGATCGGCACCGCGGTGCACCTGCAGAAGGGCTGCTACCGCGGCCAGGAGACGGTCGCCCGCGTCCAGAACTTGGGCAAGCCCCCGCGCCGCTTGGTCTTCCTCCACCTCGACGGCAGCGAGGTCCATCTGCCCGCGCGCGGTACGGAGATCCGGGTGGCCGACGAGGGCCCCGACGGCCGCAAGATCGGTTTCATCACGACGTCCGTACGCCACCATGAGCTGGGCCCGGTCGCGCTCGCGCTGGTGAAGCGGAACGTGCCGGTGGACGCGCGGTTGGTGGCGGACACGACGGCCGCGGCGCAGGAGGTCGTCGTAGCGCCCTAGTTGTACTGACCCGTGAGGTTGGGGACGCGGCTGGCGGGTGGTTGCCCTTTCAGCGCGGTGTGTCCGCGGT
>NZ_JBNGGG010000057.1:0-64389 GCF_049974585.1 Streptomyces sp. UG1
CCGCGACGACACCACAGCAGCCGGCCCCGCCAGCACAGCCGCCCGCTCCTGCGCGGACAGCAGATCCATCCGCCCGATCGGCCGGGAGGAATCCGTTGCCGTGACGGCTCGCAGAGCCGTGAGCAGGCGCCGGTGGTGAGCGGCCAGTTCGTCCTGCGTGCACAGTTCGGGGTGGGCGTTCAAGTCGACGACCGGCCCGGCGCCGTCACGCCGGTCCCACACGGCGAGGGTGAGGTCGCCCACCAGGCCGGAGGTGAGGTTGTGCGCGGTGGTCGGCAGTCCGGCGAACGTGATCGCGTAGTCGAAGGACATGACGTTGACGACGGGTGCGTACCACGTCCCCATGCGGCCGGGCAGTGCGAGGTCGCGCTGAATGTCCTCGGCCCGGTACCGCTGGTGGCCGCCCAGTTCGCGCACGCGCTCACGGATCTGGGTGAGGAGTTCGCCGAGTGTCAGCTCCGGTCGTAGCGTGAGCCGGAGCGGTAGGACGTTGGCAGCCGTGCCGGGAGTGCGGCGTTCCACCTGGGTGAGGCGTGCCGTCACCGGCAGGCCGAGGACGACGGTGGCCGCGCCGGTCGTCCGGTGGACGTGGAGGGCTGCGGCGGCGATGACCATGTGCGACCAAGGTGCGCGGGCCCGGCGGGCCGCGTCGCGCAGCGCCGTGTGTTCCGCCGGCTCCCATGCAGTGGTGTGCCGGAGATAGCGCTCCGGCGTGGTCGACGGCGTGCCGACGAGGCCTGCCGGTTGCGGACGGTCAGCGAAGCGTTCCGTCCAGTAAGCCTTGTCTTGGGCGAACTGCTCCGATGCCTGGTAGGCCTGTTCGGCCGTGATCAGGTCGGACAGCGTGCCGAACGGGCTCGCTCCCACCGGGCCACCTCGGGCGAGTGCGGTGTAGACGTCGGCGACCCGGCGTGTGATCAGCAGGGACCCGAAGGCGTCCATCACGGCGTGGTGGTAGCCCTGGTACCACCAGAAGCGGTCTGCGCTCACCTTCAGTAGCGCATACTCGAACAGCCGGTCCTCGGTCAGGTTCACGGGCCGGGCGACCGCGGCGTCCATCCAGTCGCGGGCGGCCTGTTCGGGGTCCGGCTCCGCGCTCAGGTCGGTGACCGCGAGCGGCCAGTCGGCAGGCTCTCGGAGGGCTTGCCGGACCTCGTCACCTTCCTCGACGAAGCGGACGTGCAGCGCCTCCGCCTCGCCGACGACGAGCCGCAGGGCTTGCGCGAACAACTCCGGGTCCACGCCTCCGTGGATCTCCAGGTACTCCCCCACCCGGAAAACTCGATTCCCTCTCCCCAGCCGCTGCTCGGCGATCCATATTTCGCGTTGCGCAGCCGTGAGGGGCAGCGTGCTGCCGGCACTGACGGACAAGTCTCCACCTCCGAGAATTCCCCCGCACGGACGGCCGGAGAGACAGGAATGAAAAACTCACAATGCCCTGGAAAAGGCGTCGTCAATTCGATCGCGCGGAAGCGAAACAGCGAACTCCGCACTGTCGGAGCGATGCGGATCGCCGCATGCGTACAAGAGCCGGACGTAACCGCCCGGAAATACGACAGAGGGAAACCTAACCCTGGGAGATCCGGAGGGTCAAGGAGATCAACCGGCTATGCCACGTGCATGTCCGGCGCCCTGTCCCGCCGGCGGGACACACGGGACAACCCGGCGGAACCCGCGCGCACGCCCGGCATCGGCCGGGCGCCCGCCGATGCGGTACGGCGGCCAACTCCCCCTGGATCGACTGATGGAGGCCCACCAATCGCACTTGCGGCGGGACACGACGGCTGCCCGCCACACGCCGGACGCACTGCCCTTCTCACAGGCGGCGCCCTGCCGGTGCGGCGGGCGGCGTCAGGACCCCCGCGTCGCCCGCGGGGCGGCCCGCCTTGATCGACGGCTCTTGCCCGTCGTTTATCGACGGTGTTAGCTTCATTTTCCACAAATGCCGATCGCACGTTTCCCGAAGCTGTTTCACAAAAGGAAGCCCGTATGGCAAAAACGCAGTGGGTGAGTCATCTGCTGAACCGCGGCGCGGACGACGACCCGTGGGCCGTGTCAAGCGCTTCGGTCACCCGGGGACAGTTACGCAGTGCGGTGGCCGAGTTCGAGGAGCGTTTCCGGAACCAGGGAATCGGCGAAGGCAGCTCGGTTCTCCTGAGGATGACGCCGAGTTTCACGTACATACAGGTGCTGTTGGCTCTGTGGAGCCGCGGGGCGCAGGTGGTCCTGGTCGACTTCCGGCTGAAACCGGCCGAGTACGCACCGCTGGTCCAGCAGGTGCGTCCGCAGTACCTCGTCGCCGCGGCCGACGCCGGAGGGCCGGTGGCCGGATTCCGTCAGGAGTCGGACTTCACGGTCCAACAGCTGCCGGACGGCCGGCCCGCCATCGACGGCATACGACTGGTGCAGTTCAGTTCGGGCTCGTCCGGCCGGCCCAAGGTGATCGGCCGACCCGCCGACTCCGTGCTGGCCGAAATCGACCGGCACGCCGCCCTCCCCGGAATCCCCGGCGCGGACGACCGGATGATGCTGCTGAACTCGGTCATGCACAACATGGGCCTGGTCAGCGGCGTGCTGCACGCCCTCGCGTCCGGGGCGACACTGATCATCCCGCCGACGCTGCGCCCGGCCGAGGTCGTACCGCTCATGGCGGCCACCGGGACGACCGCCGTCTACGGGACACCCGTTCACTACGACCTGCTGTCCCGCGTCGCCGACCGGCCCCAACTGCCCGCACTGCGCCTCGCGGTGTCCGGCGGCGAGCGGGTGCCGCAGGAGACGTACGAGAACTTCCGCGCGCGCTTCGGCCTGCCGATCAGCCCGGTCTACGGACTGACCGAGATCGGACTGATCGCGGGTGACCTGTCCGGCACGTCCGTCCCTCCGCATCTGGGGCTCCCCGTGCCGGGGGCCGAGGTCAAGGTCGTCGACGAGGAGCTGTATGTGCGGATGGACCGCTCGCCGTATCTGTACGGCGAGCACGCCGACCGCTACACGGACGGCTGGCTGCGGACCTTCGACCGGGTCCGGCAGGACCCCGCGACCGGGGTGCTCAGCATGCTCGGCCGGGCCGACTCGCTGGCGGTGATCGGCGGACTGAAGGTCGACCTCACGGAAGTGGAGAACGTCCTCCTGGCCCACGAGCGGGTGACGGAGGCCGTCGTGACGCACCAAGAGGTCATCGAGGCGTTCGTGGGCGCCGATCCCGCCGTCGGTGCGGACGAGCTGACGGTCTGGTGCCGGGAGCGGCTGAGCCCTGTCAAGATCCCCAAGCGGTTCCACATCACGCGGCTGCTGCCGCGGAACTCCATGGGGAAGCTGATCCGCGACCGTGCGCTGATGCACGGACGCGTCCTGTCGGAATCGCCCTCGCGGGCGCAGGGGGACCGATGATCTCGAAAGACGACCTCAGGGCGATATTGACCGAGAACGCAGGACTCGGGCCGCCCGAGGAACTGACCGACGACGCCGAGCTGGTGATCGACTCCTTCACGCTGGTGGTCCTTCAGCAGGTCCTGGAGGAGCGGCACGGCGTGGTCATCGAGCCGCAGTTCGACGACATGGCCCAGTTCACCTCGATCGACGGCATCCACACCTACGTGACCAGGGTCGCGCAGGAGCACTGACCGGCACACCCGTCCCTCATCCGACGGCATTGCGCAGGGAGCGATGATGAGCAACCCCTTCGAGAACCCCGACGGCACCTTCCTGGTGCTCGTCAACGACGAGGGCCAGCACTCGCTGTGGCCCTCGTTCGCCGACGTGCCCGCGGGCTGGACGGTCGCGCTCGGCCAGAGCGACCGCCAGACCTGCCTCGCCTACGTCGAGGAGCACTGGACCGACATGCGCCCGCTGAGCCTCGTGCGCCGATAGGAGACCTCGATGGACGACGCCGCATTCCAGCAGCTGCTGTTACGGGAGGAGGACCTCGAGGAGTCGTTCTACGGCGAGGAGCCGAGCGCCGCCTACGATCCCGTCTACGTCTCCGGCGACGAGTCGGGGCGGGCCATCGTCGACCTGACCAACATGCTCACGCACGGCACGCATCCCGAGACGGTGCACCACGCCTCCGCGCTGTTCACGAACGTGGTGGGGTCGGTGGTGTTCCACCATGTCGCCGAGTTCGGCCACGGGACCTGCCGGCAGATCTACCAGGAGCTCTTCGACGCGGTGCACGCCTGCGCGCAGTACCGGATGGAACTCAACGACGGCGTGCAGCTGGACATCTCAAGGGTGGATCTGGGCCCTGTCGAGCTGGGAGACGGCGGCTTTCTCGTGCGGTGGCTGTCCACGGTCGACCACTTCCGCATCGAGACCGCCTGGGTGATCGTCGCCAAGGACGACATTCTCACCTTCGTCAACGCCCGTGTCCCGGACGAGTCGGAGATCCAGCGGCTCGCACGTGTCGCCGTCGACCGCGTCGCCGAACTGACCGGTGCGTCATGACGTCCACGGCATCCCTGGTCGACTTCGCGTCCACGCTGGAGACCGTCGAGGAATGGCTCACCGAGTACATCTCAGCGAGCCATCCCGAGATCGGCCGCACGGGGCCCATCTGTCCCTTCGTGGCCCCCTCGCGCAAGAACCGGACGATGGAGATCCGCCTGCGGTTGGCCGGTCACGCGCCAACCCTCGACCTCATCGAGGAGATCGCCCTCAGCAGTCTGCGGGAGTACGAGCTGACGACCTGGCAGGGCCGCAATCCCATGCTGCGGGCCATGGTGGTCGCCCTTCCCGACCTGCGCAGCGAGGACACCGGACTGCTCGACCAGGCCCATGCCCGGGTGAAGGACGCCTTCGTGGCACAGGGGCTCATGATCGGCCAGTTCCACGAGAACTGCGAGGTGACGGCCGCACGCAACCCCCGCTTCACGGTGAGCAAGGCACCCTTGCCCCTGTTCGCCATCCGCGCCATCGCCCTGCACGACGTCTTCTTCCTGTCCGAGCGACCGCACTGGTTCCAGCAGTACCGGGAGCGGTTCGGCAAGTTCTTCGGACCGGGGTCCACCGTGATGGACGCGCTCTTGGTGGAGCGCTACCAGGAGGCCGAGCAGGCTTACGGTGGTCCGCCGCCGTAGGTGCCGGCGGCCGCTTGGCCACCGGTGCGGGACTCCGACACTGTTGGGTTGTGCATCCCGAACGCCATCAGGGTCGGCACCAGCAGGACGGGGATGGGCGCCAGGTGCTCGTTCACCTCGGCCAGGGCGCGGACCGCCTTCGGACCGAGCCACGGGACGGGTTCCGGCGTCGGCAGTTCCCTGTATCGGTCCTGGAGTGGTGGGCGTTGACCTCGTCCCCTCCGCTGCCGGTGAACATGACGTCGCACCGTCGGGTGGTTGCCTGGGCTTGTACGACGTCGAAGGCTCCTTGGTAGAACGCCCCTGCCGGATCATGCGGCCGGGGCCGACCGTATCGCCGTCGACCGACCGTTCTACTCGGGCAAACACAAGCTCGCGGGCAGCACGGACGTCATGGACGGACCGACAAGGGATACCAAGGAGCCGGGGGCACGGTCCGTGTTCCCTACCGCGGCCGATGGGAGACGCTGTCCACAGGCCGGCAGGCCGTCAACCGGTCCCACGCGAAGATCCGGGCCCTGGTCGAGCAGGCCGTCGCCACCCTCAAGTCCTGGCGGCTTCTCCGCGAGCCCCGCTGCTCGACCACCCGCATCACGAGCCTTGTTCAGGCTGTCCTCACTCTGCATCTGGCCAGCGCAGGCTGAGGATGGAAAAGGCTCACGGCGCTCCTCGCCATCCATGACCACGAGTACCTGTTCCCGGCCATTGGCGGCGGGCTACTGGCCAACGCAAACTTTAGCTACTCCTACTGGCAGCCGGTCTCGCGCGGTCGACCGTCCGCCTGAACCAGCCCCAGCCGGTCACCTCCCGCCGTCCCCTTCCGGAGGTCCCTGCGACCGCATACGCCGGGAAGCGGCTGTACCTGCTTCGTCACGGCGGCAAGGAGTGGCTGGACGAAGATCGACACAGTCGCATCGCCGTGGAGACCCGCATGGGCCACGAGGTCGCCGGCGTGGAAGGTCTCTACTCGCACGTTACCCTGACCATGGAGCAGGAGATTGTGCCATCTCCCACTGCTCTCCCATTCAATCTTGATGAGTGGTGGAAACAGCAGGTCAGAGCCGCTCAGAACCTCGACTTGAACTGGTTCATGAAGTTCATCTCGACCAAGAGCTTCATGCCGTTCGTCTGGTACCGCATCGCCCTCGGCATAGTCATCATCGCCCTGGTGACGGCGGGCGTGTTGAGCCCGCACGCTGCGGAGTCGTCGGGCTGACGCACCTGACCCGCGAGTCAGTAGGGGCGCCCTCCCAAACGCCCCCGCCGAATTCCGTGACCAATCACATACGTTGTGCGTAGCCGTCCGGTAGCGCGCTGTCAGTCCTTGCCCCTAGGCTTGTCCGCATGTCCCCCCATTCCTTAGGCCCTGGTTCCGTGCGGTCTGCTGCCGAGGTGAACGAGGAGATCCGTGCCCTGTGGCTGCGCGCGGGCGGCTCACTGTCCGCTCAGGAGCGCGCGGAGTACGAGCTGTTGGTGGTCGAGTGGGCGGCCGCCATCCGTGGTGAGGTCATCGAGGCCGCTTGAAGAGATCCTGGGGCGCCAGGCCCCCAGTTGATGCCGCACCGGTGGCTCATCGGCCGAGCAAGCCGACGGCCTCGCGATAGTCGTCATACGCCTCGCCGTACTGACGGGCGGCGAGAAGGAACATGGAACGGTCGGTCAGGGCCCGCCCCAACGCCCCCCGGCCCTCCGCCCCGCCGACCACGTCGGCCAGACGACGCGCAAGCGCCACACCTTCGTTGAAGAGCGGGCGGAGCGGCTTCAGGATGCGATGGCTGCGTCTTTCCCGGTACACGGCTGAACGAATGGTGAGCCTTCGGTGCAGGTCCACCAGGGCGGGAAGATGTGCGCGCGGGTCTGTCGTGGCCCGCTCCCTCAGACCGGCGACCTCTGCCTCGAGGGTGGGCAGGCCGTCGAAGTACGCCTGTCTGACGTCCGGCGACCAGTCGAGGAACGAGAAGCCGAACGCAGGCGCCGGCGCACCCGGAAGCGGCGTCGGCTCCGCCGACCTGCCCGACAGCGCGTACAGAGTGGTCCACCACGACAGGATGTTGCTCCAGACCTTGCGTTCCCCGGTCCTGTCCAGCTCGGTCATGAGGGCAAGGGCCTCCTGCCGGGCCCCGCGAGCCTGCCCATGGCGCCCGGCCGCGTCCAGCATCCCGGCCTGATGGACCAGTTGCCAGGTCACGATGGCCAGCGAAGTCCTGTCCTCGGCGAGTTCACCACGGCTGACGTCCACGATGTCCGCGAAGGCCTCGAGGGCCGCGTCGTGCCGTCCCGCGGCATCCAGTTCGGCCGCCCATTCCAGCATGGTCCAGAACGAGACCTTGTCCGGGCCCTCCGCGCGGGCATCCTCCACCAACTTCCCGCACAGCTCCGCGGCCTCCCGGTGCTTGCCGCTCTCGGCCAGCGCCATGGCCAGGGGCCCGTGCCCGTAGCTGGGACTCGGCACTTGTCCCTGCTCGAAACCCCACCGCCCGGCCGCGGCCATCTCCTCGCACACGGCGAAGCCCTCAGCCCGCCGCCCGGCGGCATACAGCCCGTGCCGGTACGCGGACAGAGCCCGCACCAGCAGCTCGGTCCTCCTGGGGTCGCCCGCATCGATGCGCCGTGCCGTGGCAACGGCGTCGGCGTGGCGCGCCAGTCGCACCTCCGGCCGGTCCCGGACCTCCGGCGCATATCCGTACGAGAGCAGCGCCTCCGTCAGCTTCGGCAGATAGGACAGCGGGCTGACCGACGAAAGCACCCGGTAGGCCTCGACCTGTTGGCCGATGGCCGGTCTGCCGGATCCGAGCAGCAGCGTCCGCGCCCGCAGCACCGCATCCTCATCGACCTTTTCGGTGTGATCCATGACGGGGATTGTGAGGGCCGGAGAGGAGCCCGGCCAAGGCTGTCGAGCTGTGCCTTCGGTCCTACGCAAACGGTCTCCGAGCTGTCATGATGAAGACGTCATCGCCGCTCGCGCCTCACCCACCCGCGCGCGGGTCCGCTCGACCGACCCCACTCTCATCCACCGATTACCGCCGTACGCCCTCTTGGCTCCGTACGCCTCATGCTCAACACTGAGCCGATGACGCAGCGTGTGGAACTCGCCACCCTGAGGGACCGGTTGGCGGTCGACGGAGTGATCACCGACTATGCGGTGGCCGTGGACGACGGCGACTGGACGGCCTACCGAAGTCTGTTCACCGCCGACGGGCGGGCGGACTACCGGTCAGCCGGTGGGATCGAGGGAGACGCGGGAAGCATCGCCGCGTGGCTCGCGGAGAGCATGCGGGTGTTCTCGATGCGGCAGCATCTCATCGTCAACCGACGGGTGCGCTTCGGGGTGCTGGAGCAGGACACCGGTGACACGGCGCGGGTGCAGGCCGACTACGTCAACCCGATGCGGTTCGCCGGGGACGGCGAGGGCTCCTCGGCGCCCGACTTCGTGTGCGGCGGCCGGTACGCCTTCGGGCTGCTGCGGACGTACGACGGCTGGCGGCTGCGCGAGGTGATCGTCCAGGAGAAATGGCGCCGCCTGCCCGAGCGGACCGCGCCCGCGGCGATCGACTGAGCGGACGCCCACTGTCCCGCTGTCAGTGCCTGCGAGCACACTGGAAGGACCACGGGGCAGGGAGGCGCCGCATGAAGAGGATCAGCCACTGGCTCGCCTCGCCGTGGCGGCGCTCGACCGCCGCCGTGCTCGCCGGTGCGCTGCCCGTGCTCGCCTTTCCCGAGCCGTCGCTGTGGTGGTTCGCGTACGTCGCCCTGGTCCCGTGGATCGCGCTGATCCGCACCGCGCCGACCGGGAAGCGGGCGTTGTACGACGGCTGGTGGGGCGGGTTCGGCTTCATGCTGGCGATGCATCACTGGCTGCTGCCGAACCTGCATGTCTTCACGTTCGTCATCGCCGCCCTGCTCGGCGCCCTGTGGGCCCCCTGGGGCTGGCTGGTGCGCCGCTTCCTGGCCTCGTCGGGCCCGTCCCCGGGCCGGGTGGCGGCGGCGCTCCTCGTGCTGCCGTCCGGCTGGCTGATGGTCGAGCTGGTCCGCTCCTGGGAGGGGCTCGGCGGGCCGTGGGGTGTGCTGGGCTCCAGTCAGTGGCAGGTGGAGCCCGCGCTGCGGCTGGCCTCGGTGGGCGGGGTGTGGCTGATCAGCTTCCTGATGGTCGCCGTCAATGTCGCGGTCGCGGTGCTGGTGACGGTGCGCTCGTCGCGGGTGCCGGCGGTGGCCGGGCTCACCGCCACGGCCGTGGCCACCTCGGCCGCCTGGATGTGGTCGCCGCGCCCCGACGTCCAGGACCGGGTCCGGATCGCCGTCGTACAGCCCGGCGTGATCGAGGGCGCGGGCAAGGCCGACCGGCGCTTCGACCGCGAGGTGCAGCTCACCCGCGAGCTGGCGGGCCGGGGCGCCGACCTGATCGTCTGGGGCGAGAGCAGCGTCGGCTTCGACCTGGGCGACCGGCCCGACTTCGCCCGGCGGCTCGCGGCGCTCTCCCGCGAGACGGGGACGAACATCCTGGTCAACGTGGACGCGCGGCGCTCCGACAAGCCCGGCATCTACAAGAGTTCGATCCTCGTCGGCCGGGACGGCCCGACCGGCGCCCGCTACGACAAGATGCGGCTGGTCCCCTTCGGGGAGTACATACCGCTGCGCTCGGTGCTGGGCTGGGCCACCTCCGTGGGCAAGGCGGCCGCCGAGGACCGCAGGCGCGGCACCCAGCAGGTCGTGATGGACGCCGGGCACGGGCTGCGCATCGGCCCGATGGTCTGCTTCGAGTCCGCGTTCCCCGACATGAGCCGCAATCTCGCGGACGACGGCGCCGAGGTGCTGGTCGCCCAGTCGGCGACTTCGACGTTCCAGCAGAGCTGGGCCCCGGAGCAGCACGCCTCGCTCGCCGCGCTGCGCGCCGCCGAGACCGGCCGGCCGATGGTGCACGCGACGCTGACCGGTGTCTCCGCCGTGTACGGGCCGAGCGGGCAGCGCATCGGTTCCTGGCTGGCCACGAGCGAGCGCACCAGCGCGGTCTACGAGGTGCCGCTGTCCGGTGACACCACTCCGTACGTCCGCTTCGGCGACTGGCCGTTCCTGGCGGCGCTGCTGATCATGGCCGCCTGGGGCGCGGGCGCGGGCATACGGACGCTGCGGCCCCGGCTCAGGCCGCCCGCTCCTGAACCGCCCGTACCACCCGTTCGCACAACTCGTGGGTCGCCAGCGCGTCGCGGGCACTGAGCACCTTTCCAGCGCGCACGGCGTCGAGGAAGGCCAGCGCCACCTGCTCGATGCCGCGCTGCCGGGCCACCGGCACCCAGTCCCCGCGCCGCCGCACGGTCGGCTGGCCCTTGTGGTCGACGACCTCGGAGAGGTTGAGGACCTGGCGCTTGGTGTCCTGCCCGGAGACCTCCAGGACCTCTTCGGCCGAGCCGCTGAGCCGGTTCATCACGCCGAGGGCGGTGAAACCCTCCCCGGCGAGCTGGAGCACGACATGGTGCAGCAGTCCGCCCTCGACCCGGGCACGCACGGTGACGTCGTCGATGGGGCCGGGCACCAGGAAGCGCAGCGTGTCGACGACGTGGATGAAGTCGTCGAGGATCATCGCGCGCGGCTCCTCCGGCAGCCCGATCCGGTTCTTCTGCATCAGGATCAGCTCGCGCGGATGGTCGGCACACTGCACATAGCCGGGGGCGTAGCGCCGGTTGAAGCCGACGGCGAGGCTCACGTTCCGCCGCTCGGCGAGCGCCACCAGCCGCTCGGAGTCGGCGAACCGGTAGGCGAGCGGCTTGTCGACATATGTCGGCACGCCCGCCTCGAGGAGCCGGGTCACGATCTCCGGGTGCGCGACGGTCGGCGCGTGCACGAAGGCGGCGTCGAGGTCCTGCGCGAGGAGCGAGTCGAGGTCCGCGTGCCGCTGCGCGGCCGGCAGGTGGAGGCCGTCGGCGACCCGGGCGAGCGTCGCGTGCGTACGGGTCTGCAGATGCAGTTCGACCCCGGGCTGCACGCCGAGCACCGGCAGGTAGGCCTTCTGCGCGATGTCACCGAGTCCGATGCAGCCGACCTTCACGGGTGTGCTCCTCTAACGGTTGCCTGCCGGGGTCTTCCCGGCAGCATACGGCGCCTGCGGCGGCCGCCAGTCGGCGATGTCCTCGAAGCCCCGCAGGAACAGCAGCGGCGCCGCCTTGGACAGCGCGGCCAGCGCCGTGTTCCGTACGGCGATCCCGGCGCGGTTCGTCATCAGGTTGAGGCGGGCGACCCGCGCGGCCTGCCGGGCGATAGTGGTCGTACGCGGAAGGCGAGCCGCGCTGTAGGAGCCGAGGTCGTCGCAGTACGCGGCGAGCACGACGGCATCCTCGACGGCCTGGTTGCCGCCCTGCCCCAGCATCGGCTCCATGGCGTGCGCGGCGTCCCCGACCAGCGCGACCCGGCCGCGGTGGTAGGCGGGCAGCGGCTCGGCGATGCGGTGGACGTCGTGGCGCAGGACGTCCTCGGGGCGGGCGGCGGCGAGGATCGCGGGGACCGGGTCGTGCCAGTCGCCGTAGCGGCGCAGCAGTTCGGCCTTCTCGTCGTCGGGAGCGCGCCCCTCGGCGGGGGTGACCGCCGCGGCGTAGGCGTAGACGCGGCCGTCCTTCAGCGGGTGCGAGCCCCAGATGCGGCCCCGGCCCCAGGTCTCGTGCGAGGCGAACTCCACGCCGGGCACCGCGATGACGACCCGCCACGTCGTGAACCCCGAGTAGACGGTCCCGGGGTGGTGCGGGAACAGCGCCCGGCGTACGGCGGACCGGATGCCGTCGGCGGCCACCACGAGGTCGGCCTCCAGGTCGCCGTCCGGTGTGCTTACGCGCGCGGGCCGGTCGGCGTCGCCCGGATCGGCAAGGGTCGCGGCGACCCCGGTGCGGACGGCCTCGGCCGGTAGGCGCGCGGCGAGGCTGTTGACGAGGGTGGCCCGGTGCAGCAGGACGAGGGGGCCGCCGAAGCGCTCGGCCACGACGGCGGCGTCCGTGCGCGAGAGCCAGCGCCCGGACGGGGTGCGCACTCCGCCGTCGCCCTGCCAGGCCGCGAGGTCGCGGATCTCGTCGCCCAGCCCGATGACGTCCAGCGCGCGCAGGGAGTTGGGCGCGAGCGAGATGCCCGCGCCGACCGGCTCCAGGGACAAGGCCCGCTCCAGCACGGTGACGTCCCAGCCGCCCTGGTGCAGTGCGGCCGCCGCGGTCAGGCCTCCGATGCCGCCGCCGATGACGAGGGCCCGCCTCGACTGTGCCATGGCTTCCTCCTGAGCTAACTACAGATGTAGTAATGCGGTGCGCCCGACTGTACTACAGGCGTAGTCCGAGAGATAGATTGATCGCCATGTCCGTACGCTCCGCAGGCGCCTCGCGCGTCGATCTCGTCGCCGACACCGCCCTCGCCCTGCTCGCCGAGCGCGGTATGCGCGGGCTCACGCACCGAGCGGTCGACGAGGCGGCCGGACTGCCCCAGGGCTCCACCTCGAACCTGGCGCGCACCCGGCAGGCCCTGCTGGAACTGGCGGTGCGCCGACTGGCCGAGCGCGAGGCGCGGGTGCTGGCGCTGGAGGAGATGCCGGACCCGCGAGGCGGCCTCGACTCGTTGGCCGACGGCCTGGCCCTGGCGACCCACCGCGCCCTGACCCGCAACCGCGACCTCACCCTCGCCCGCTACGAACTCGCCCTGGAGGCCACGCGCCGCCCCGAGCTGCGCGCCTACTTCGACGCGACGGGCGCCCGCTTCCGCGACCAGCTCACCGCCCTGGTGACGGCGATGGGCTCGACGGCCCCGGAGCGGCATGTGCTGTCCCTGGTCGCGTGGGCGGACGGACTGATGTTCAGCTGCGTGGCGGGGTCCTTCAGCGCGCGGGTGCCGAGCCTGGAGCAGGTACGGGCGGGGCTGCGCGAACTGCTCGGCGGGATGTTCGGCGATCCGCCCGCCGCCATGAAAGCTCCTGGTGAACCGGCGTGAGTTGAGCGACGATGCGGGCATGACGACCGAACGCCGAGAGCCCGCGACCCTCGCCGACGAGCGCACGATGCTGGAGGGCTGGCTGGACTACCACGGCCGGACCCTCGCGTGGAAGTGCGAGGGCCTGACCGACGCCCAGCTCAGGACCGCCTCCGTGGAGCCGTCCGAGCTGTCCCTGCTGGGGCTGGTGCGGCACATGGCGGACGTGGAGCGGAGCTGGTTCCGCAGGGTGCTCGCGGCCGAGGGGGTGAGCCCGATCCACTACACCGAGGAGGACCGGGACGGCGAGTTCCACCTCACGGAGACGAACACCTGGGAGGAGACGTGCGCCACCTGGCAGGCCGAGATCGAGGCCGCCAGGCACAACGCGGCCCGCTTCGGGCTGGACGACATCTCCGAGGGCAGTCATCCGCGCTCCGGCGAGCGGTTCAACCTGCGCTGGATCTACACGCACATGATCGAGGAGTACGCCCGTCACAACGGCCACGCCGACCTGATCCGCGAGCGCATCGACGGGGCCACCGGCGACTGACGTCAGCCGGGACGGGTCCGCGCCGCCCGTACGGGGACGGAGATCACCCGTGTGGATCAACCTCTGCTCGTCTCCCGCCCCAACGGCCGCCCGAACCAGCAGAGTTGCGCGGGTGCATCGAACGACGACCACCGCAACGCTCCTGGTCACCGTGGCCGTCTCGGCCCTTGCCGGCTGTACGACGGTCCAGCGCCCGCCGGCCCCCGGCGCGCCGACGGCGCCCTCCCCGCCACCGGCTCCCCGGCCGAGCGGCCCTACGGAACCCACGGAACCCGAGGTCGTCCAGGCGCCGGCCCGCGAGGCCCTGGCCCTGATCGGCGGCCCGGACCCCACACCATCAGCCGCATCCTCCGCGCCCGCCACGGCCCCGGCCCACCCCACACCCCCGCCGAAGCGCTCCCGCCCCGAGCCGCACGATCCCCGCCGCCCGCAACACTCCGCCCCCAGGCCCCACGTCCCGCCCCAGCCTTCCGCCCCAGTCCCCGACGTTTCGGCGTCGCTGCCGAAAGCGGTCCAGGGGAACGGGGACATCTGCGCACTGGGCAGGAAGTACGGCGGCTGGCCCCCGGACAGCCCCGAGTCGAGGATCTGCGAGCAGACATACGGGCGCTGAGTGCACCCTTCGCCCGCCGCCCCTCCCCTCTTAAGCCCCCTCCCCCAACCACCCCTCCAACCGCCGGATCTCCGCGCGCACCCCATCCCCGTAGCTGTCGTCCCCCAGCACCCCCGCCGCCCCTCGCGCCCGCCGCAGGTGCACGCGCGCGGCCTCCTCGCGGTCGAGCTTCACATAGTCGGCGGCCAGGTTGAGATGCAGCGAGGGGTACAACGCCCGTACCGCGACCGCGCTGCTGGCCCCTTCCGCCTCCGTCAACGCCCGCAGATCCCAGGCCAGTTCGTCCGTGGGGTCGTCCTGTGTGTCGGCCAGGTAGTGGGCCAGCGTGCATCGGTGCAGTGGGTCGCCGTCCTCACCGACCTCCGTCCACAGGTCCAGCAGGCGACGCCGGGCCTCCTCGCGGTCCCCGGCGTGATGGAGCATCACCACCTGCCCGATCCGCGTCAGCACGGCGTCCGGCGCCGTCCGCTCCTGTCTCTCCGCCACCGCGTCCTCCGGGCCCTCGTCGGCTGGGTTCCTCCCGACGCTAACGGCCCCCACCGGCAATCCCTGTCAGGCGGCTCCGTACGGCACCGGCCTGACCAGCGCGAAGAACCGCCCCGGGCGAGAGCCGACCGACGGAGGACATGCCCACCGCGGGATCAACCGACCCCACGCGAAGCCCACCCAGCGAGCAGCCGGCTCACCACGAAACCAGCCCCGCGACAAACCGGCCGACCATGGGACCGGACCCGACAGAGGCCTGCCACAGCGAAGGATCCAGTCGGCGCGCGGAGTCGTCCCCGCAAGGGCTCCATCCGACGGATCCCGTCGACGCCGACAGAGAATCCGGCCGACGACTGCCCCCTCCCCGGCAACGAGCCCGGCCGCCGCCCGCCCCCCGATCCCCGATGATGAGCCCGACCGACGGCTGTCCCCTCTCCCGGCGAAGAACCCAGCCGACGGCTCCCTCCCCCTCCGACGGAGAGCCCGGCCGACGATTTCCGCCTCCGGGCGAACAGCCCGCCCCCCGACCAAGATCAGCCCAGGTCAGGGATCCGCCAGTCGATCGGCTCATGCCCCTGTCGGGCCACCGCCTCGTTGATCTGTGTGAACGGGTGGGAGCCGAAGAACTTCTTCGCGGACAGTGGCGAGGGATGCGCCCCCTTCACCACCACATGGCGCGTCTCATCGATGAGCGGGAGCTTCTTCTGGGCGTAGTTGCCCCACAGCACGAACACCGCGGGGTCGGGCCGGCCCGCCACGGCCTTGATGACGGCGTCCGTGAACTTCTCCCAGCCCTTGCCCTTGTGCGAGTTCGCCTCGCCGGCGCGGACCGTCAGCACCGCGTTGAGCAGCAGGACACCCTGCTCGGCCCACGGCATCAGATAGCCGTTGTCGGGGACGGGGTGGCCGAGCTCCTCCTTCATCTCCTTGTAGATGTTGCGCAGCGAGGGCGGTGTCTTCACCCCGGGACGGACCGAGAAGCACAGACCGTGCCCCTGTCCCTCCCCGTGATACGGGTCCTGGCCGAGGATCAGGACCTTCACCTTGTCGTACGGCGTCGCGTCCAGCGCCGCGAAGACCTCCTCGCGCGGCGGGTAGACGGGACCCTTCGCCCGCTCCTCCTCGACGAACTCCGTCAGCTCCTTGAAGTAGGGCTGCTGCAGTTCGTCAGCCAGAACCCCGCGCCAGGACTCGGGCAGCATGGCGATGTCGGTCACGTCGACTTCCTTACGATGTGCGGCGAACAAGAACAATGAGGGGCGACCGCTCAGCGGTCACTTCCAGTTCTCCGAACCTACAGGCGGCCACTGACAATCGCCCCGCCCACCGCACATCCCGTCGACTACCAACTGGTCTTGCGGGACAGCTCCCCCACCATCATGATCGTCGACGGGTCCAGCGCCCGCTCCGCCCCGGAGACCTCCGAGCTCGCGGCCACGTACTGCCGGCCCTGCCACAGCGGCAGCAGCCGCGCGTCGTCGACCAGGATGCGCTGGGCGTCCTCGATGTCCTTCACGACGTTGGCCCGGTCGCTCTGGGCACGGGAGTTGGGCAGCAGGGTCTCGGTGATCCTGGGCGTCACATAGGGCGTGCCGAGCGCGTTCTGCTCACCGACGAACGGCGCGATGAAGTTGTCCGCGTCAGGGAAGTCGGGGAACCAGCCGCGCCCGAAGACCGGGTACTCGCCCTTCTGGTAGCCCTCGACGTACGTCTTCCAGGGGCGGGACTTGAGGGTGATCTTGAACAGGCCGGACGCCTCGAGCTGGTTCTTCAGCTCCTCGAACTCCGCCTTGGTGGCGGAGCCGTAGCGGTCGCTGGTGTACCAGAGGGTGAGCGGGACGGGGGTCGAGATGTCGGCCTCGGTGAGGATCTTGCGGGCCTTGGACGTGCTGGGCTCGCCGAAGTCGTCGAAGAAGCCGGTGGTGTGCCCGGTCAGGCCCTTGGGGACCATGGAGTACAGCGGCTCGACGGTGTCCTTGTAGACCTTGTGGGCGATCGCCGGGCGGTCGACGACCTGGGCGATGGCCTTGCGGACGGCGGTCTTGCCGGCCATGGGGTCCTCGGGGTTGAAGACCAGGTAGTTGATCTCGGTGCCGGAGCCCTCGATGAGCTGGAGCTCGTCATCGTCGTCGGCCTGGATGTCGACGATGTCGTCGGCGGCGAGGCCACGGAAGGCGACGTCGAGCTTCTTGTCGCGCAGCGCGGCGACCATGGTGGGCGAGTCCTGGTAGTAGCGGATGGTCACCGCACTGTTCTTGCGCTCCGCGATGCCCTTGTAGCTGTCGTTCTTGACGAGTTCGGCCTGGTTGCCGTCGTCGTACGACGACAGGGTGTACGGCCCCGACCCGACGATCGTGCGCTCTTCGCGGAGCTTGTCCGCGGGGTACTCCTCGGGGTCGACGATCGACATGGCGGGAGTGGCGAGGACGAACGGGAAGGTCGCGTCGGCCTTGTTGAGGTGGAAGACCACCTCGCGGTCGTCCAGCACCTGGACCCGTTCGAGGCTGCCCAGCAGACCGGCGGGGCCGCCGTTGACGTTGATCTTCAGGATGCGGTCGACCGAGTGCTTGACGGCCTTGGCGTCGAGGGGGTGTCCGTCGGAGAAGGTCAGGCCCTCGCGCAGCTCGCACTGGTACTTCATGTTCGAGCTGTCGGTGAACCGGCAGTTCTCGGCGGCGTCGGGCTCGGGGGTGGTCGAGCCGGACGGGTAGCTCAGCAGCGTCTGGTAAATGTTGCGGAACAGTTCCCAGGAGCTGTCCCAGGACGCGGCGGGATCCAGGGTGCTGGGGGCCGCGGTCGTCCCCACCACGATCGGGCCTCCCTCATCCGTCGAATCGGACGAGAGGACGCCGCACCCTGCCACCAGGGACGATATGGACGCGATGGCCGCCACCTGCCGCAGGCGTCGGATCCGGTTGAACACGCGCACGCTCCTCGATCTGCCATACCAAGGGTCGGCAGACGATACCGCAGTGTTCCGGCCGTTGGACCTCCTGTCTCATGGAGCAGTTGTTCGTTCTTTCCGGTGACTACGTTGTCAGGGTTTAATGATCTTCCGATACGTCGACACGGGCGCCGCTGTTGTCCAGCGGCGCCCGTGTCGGTTCGGTGTCGTGTCCCGCGGGTCAGCCCACGCCGGCGTTGAGGAAGATCCCGCCGTCGACGACGAGGGTCTGGCCGGTGATCCAGTCCGACTGCTCGGAAGTGAGGAACGCGGCGGCACCGCCGATGTCGGAGGGCACGCCGAGCCGGCCCAGCGGGTAGGCCGCGGCGGCCTCCGCCTCCCGGCCCTCGTACAGGGCCTGCGCGAACTTGGTCTTCACCACGGCCGGGGCGATCGCGTTGACCCGTACCTTGGGCGCGAACTCGTGTGCGAGCTGCTGGGTGAGGTTGATCAGCGCGGCCTTGCTGACGCCGTAGGCGGCGATGAACGGCGAGGGTGCGATGCCCGCGACGGAGGCGATGTTGACGATCGCGCCGCCGTTGTCCTTCTGCCAGGCGTGCCAGGTCTTCTGCGCGAAGCCCAGCGCCGAGATCACGTTGGTCTCGAAGACCTTGCGCGCGACGTTCAGGTCGAGGTCGGCGACCGGCCCGAACACCGGGTTCGTACCGGCGTTGTTGACCAGGTGGTCGACGCGGCCGAAGGCCTCCATGGTGCGCTCGACGGCGACGGCCTGGTGGGCCTCGTCGTGCGCCTTGCCGGCGACGTAGACGGCGCGCTCGGCGCCGAGCTTGTCGACGGCCTCCTTGAGGGCGTCCTCGTTGCGGCCGGTGATGCACACGCGGTCGCCGCGCGCGACCAGCGCCTCGGCGACGCCGTAGCCGATGCCGCGGCTGGCGCCCGTGACGAGGGCGACCTTGCCCGAGAGCTCGGGGAGCTGCGTAGTCATGTCCCTGCCCCCTAGTCGAGCGGTCCGCCGGCGACGTACAGCACCTGGCCGGAGACGAAGCCGGCCGCCTCGCCGGTGAAGAAGGCGATCGCGCCTGCGATGTCCTCCGGCTCGCCGACCCGGGCCACCGGGATCTGGGTGGCGGCCGCGGCCTTGAAGTCCTCGAAGCCCATGCCGACGCGCTCCGCGGTGGCCTTGGTCATCTCGGTGGCGATGAAGCCGGGGGCGACGGCGTTGGCGGTGACGCCGAACTTGCCGAGCTCCTTGGCGAGGGTCTTGGTGAAGCCCTGCATGCCGGCCTTGGCGGCGGAGTAGTTGACCTGGCCGCGGTTGCCGAGCGCGGAGGACGAGGAGAGGTTGACGATCCGGCCGAAGCCCGCGTCCACCATGTGCTTCTGGCAGGCCCTGGACATCAGGAAGGCGCCGCGCAGGTGGACGTTCATGACGGTGTCCCAGTCGGAGACGCTCATCTTGAACAGCAGGTTGTCGCGCAGCACGCCCGCGTTGTTGACCAGGATCGTCGGGGCGCCGAGCTCCTCGACGATGCGCGCGACGGCCGCCTCGACCTGCGCCTCGTCGGAGACGTCGCAGCCGACCGCGATCGCCTTGCCGCCGGCCGCGGTGATCTTCTCCACGGTGTCCTTGCAGGCGGCCTCGTCGAGGTCGATCACGGCGACCGCGCGGCCCTCGGCGGCCAGCCGTACGGCGGTGGCGGCGCCGATGCCGCGCGCTGCGCCGGTGACTACGGCGACCCGCTGCTCAGTGGTGGACATCAGTGACTCTCCTCAGGTGAGCGACCGCTTAGTACCTTCGATGGACGTGACGCTAGAAGCCCTGGCACGCGGTGTCAACGGCCACCGCGCCCATGTGATCCATTACCTGATCCATCACTTCACCAACAGGTCGAGCAGCCGCTGCGTCTCGGCCACCGGATCGGAGGTGAGCCCCGTGTGCACGGGCCCCGGCTGCACGACCGTCGAGCGCGGCGCGATCAGCCACCGGAAGCGCCGCCCGGCGTCGTCGCCGGCGGCCTGCCCCGCAGCCCCCCCGCCGCCGCAGACCCGCTCGACCGCCCCGAGGGCGGCCCGGACGCCGGCCACGTCGGCGTGCGGGTCGAGGGCGAGCAGCCGCGCCTCGTCGAGGTGAGTGCGGGCACCGACGTAGGCCTGGGCGCGGCAGTACACGAGCACGCCCGCGTTGATGCACTCGCCGCGTTCGACGCGGGGTACGACGCGCAGCAGGGCGTACTCGAAGACGTCCCGCTCGTTCGCCTCGCCGCCCCGGATGATGTGGCGTTCGACCACATGTCCGGCCATGTGAATGTGGCGCTCGCTCACTTGCCCTCCTCGATGCCGGTGATGCGCTCATGGACGACGGCCGCCCGTGCCGACAGTGGCCTCGCATACGCCCGCCGGAGGTCGTCCGGGGTGTCGAAGCCGGGCTCGGCGGCCAGCCAGGCGTCCGGGATCGCGGCGGTCACCTCGGCTAGCAGGTCCTCGGTGACCAGTGGCGCCAACTCGGCGGCGGCGCCCGGCACATCGGGCGCGAAGGAGGCGAGGGCGTGGTCGCAGGCGTCGTACGGGCGCTGCGCCGAGGCCTGCGCTCCGGGCCAGTTGTGGTGCCAGATCATGGTCGCGCCGTGGTCGATGAGCCACAACTCGCCCTGCCACATCAGCAGGTTGGGGTTGCGCCAGGACCGGTCGACGTTGTTCACCAGCGCGTCGAACCAGACGATGCGGCCGGCTTCCTCGCGGCTCACCTCGAAGGCGAGGGGGTCGAAGCCGAGGGCGCCGGAAAGGAAGTCCATGCCGAGGTTGGTGCCGCCGCTGGACCTGAGCAGCTCCTGCACCTGCTGCTCGGGTTCGCCGAGCCCCAGCACGGGGTCGAGTTCGACCGTCACCAGTCGGGGCACCCTGAGGCCCAGTCTGCGGGCGAGTTCGCCGCAGACGACCTCGGCGACGAGTGTCTTGCGGCCCTGTCCGGCGCCGGTGAACTTCAGGACGTAGGTCCCGAAGTCGTCGGCCTCGACAAGCCCCGGCAGCGAGCCGCCCTCACGCAGGGGGGTGATGTAGCGGGTCGCGATGACTTCCTTGAGCATCGCCCCAGGTTACTGGCGCGTGGCGGGGGTCGGCGGCGACCCGGGCGGGCGGCGTGCGGCGCGGCCGACAGGTGATCGACAGCTCCGGACAGGGAACCGACAGCTCCGCTTTACCCACCTCTGCGCCGGACAGGGTCAGGATTTCGACATCGTCTGAACAGGTGGTCCGCAAGGACCGTACCTTTCGGCAGTTCACGAATGACGGGAAGGAACGTCAGCATGACCAGCGAATCAGTACAGCCGGTGTCGGCACCCAGCCGCCGTGCCGTCGTGACGGCGGTCGGCGCGGCGGGGCTCGCCGCTGCGCTGACCGCGTGCGGATCGGACGACGAGGCGTCCGGCTCGTCCACCGAACAGGGCGCCGCCGCGGGTGGCGCGACCACCGAAGCGGGAGGCGGTTCGTCCGCCGACGCGGGCGCCGGAGGTGCGGCGCTCGCCAAGACCGCCGACATCCCGGAGGGCGGCGGCAAGGTCTTCACCGACGAGAAGGTGGTCGTCTCGCAGCCGGCGGCCGGCGAATTCAAGGCCTTCTCGACGATCTGCACGCACCAGAAGTGCCCGATGAAGGACCTCGCGGGCGACACCCTCTCCTGCGCCTGTCACGGCAGCCAGTTCTCCGTCCTCGACGGCAGCGTGAAGAAGGGGCCCGCGACCCAGCCGCTGGAGGCCAAGCAGATCAGCGTGTCGGGCGACTCGATCACGCTGGCCTGACCCCGCCCGGACGCCTCAGACAGCCCAGCACCTCGTCCGTGGTCGCGACCGTGGCGACCAATGCGAGGGTGTGGCTGATCATCGCCGGGGTGTAGTCGGAGGGCACTCCGGCGATGGCGTCCGTGGGGACCACGGCCGTGTAGCCGCGGTTGACGGCGTCGAACACGGCGTTGGGGACGGCCACGTTGGCCGAGACACCGGTGATCACGAGGGTGCGGCAGCCCAGGTTGCGCAGCAGCGCGTCGACATCGGTGCCCTGGATCGGCGACAGCCCGTGCAGCCGTCGTACCACCAGGTCCTCGTCGGCGACCTCGATCGGCGCCGCCACGCGTACCGCCTCGGTACCGGAGAGCTGTTGGACGGGGAGCCGTTCGGCGGCGCGGAAGAGGCGGGCGTTGTGGTTGGCGCCCCGGCCGTCGGGGCGGCGCTCGGCGACGGCGTGGATCACCTGGACGCCGCTCTCGTGGGCGGCGGCCACCAGCCGTGCCACGTTGGCGAGGGCGCCCGAGTCCCGTGCCTCCTTGGCGAGTTCGGGCAGCGCGCTGTCCGGGCCGACGACGCCCTGCTGGCATTCGACGGTGAGCAGGACGGTGGTGGCGGGGTCGAGAAGTGCGCTCGGTTCGGCGTACGACGGCATGGGGCCCCCTGTGCCCTACGGCGGTGTGGGCGGGCGAGCGTAGCCATCCTCGCGTGAGGACGGAACCACCATTGCGCGTGGACGCGAGACGACTCATCCTTTTCTGACGTGATGTCAGAGGATCTCTCCTCTGACACGACGTGGGAGAAGAGGGGGCCGTATGACCGTCACTCAGCGCCGGGGCCGGAAGATCATGATGACGCCCGGTGAGCTGGACGAGTTCCTCACCAGCCAGCGCACCTGCCGGGTCGCCACGGTGTCCGCCGACGGCTTCCCGCACGTCAGCGCCCTGTGGTTCGCCTGGGACGGCAACTCGCTGTGGCTGTACTCGGTGGTCCGCAGCAAGCGGTGGACCGAGCTGCGGCGCGATCCGCGGGTCGCGGTCGTGATCGACACGGGCGAGGAGTACGAGCAGCTTCGCGGCGTCGAGCTGTCCGGCACCGTCGAGTTCGTGGGCGAGATCCCGCGCGTGGGCGAGCTGCGGGCCGAACTCGACGTCCCCGAGACGCTGTTCGCGCGCAAGAACTTCGGCCTCGACGAGATGCCGCACGACGGCCGGCACGCGTGGATACGGCTGACCCCGGAGAAGATCGTGTCCTGGGACTTCCGCAAGCTGGGGTCGGTCTGACCTGACGCCCGCGGTCGCCGCGGGCGTCCCTCAGCCGACCTTCTCGGCCGCCGCCTGGAGGGCCTCGACCGCCGCCCGGATCGACGGGCGGCGGTCGGCGTCCGCGCGCCACACCGCGTAGATGTACCGGTGCACCCGGTCGCGCACCGGCACGGCCCGCACGCCCAGCGGCATCGGGTCACGGCCCAGCTTGGGCGCGACACACACGCCCAACCCGGCGGAGACCAGCGCGAGTTGGGTGTGGTGCTCCTCGGCGCGGTGAGCGATCCGGGGCTCGATGCCCTTGGTGCGCAGCGTGTAGAGCAGCCACTCGTGGCAGAACTCGCCCTCGGGCCAGGCGACCCATTCGTCGCCCGCGAAGTCCTCCAGGTCGACCTCGCGCCGGTCGGCGAGCGGGTGCCCCTCGGGCATGGCGATCTCGACGCGGTCGTCGAGGATCGGGGCCTTGGCGAGCCCCTCCGGCATGGGCAGCGGCTTGTTGTACCAGTCGAGGACGACGGCCAGGTCCGCGTCGCCCCGGATCACCGCGGCGACCCCGTTCTCGGGCTCCAGCTCGCGCGTGCGCAGCCGCAGCGCCGGATGGTCGGCGCGCAGCTTGGTGAGCGCGGCCGGGAACAGTCCGCGCAGGGCGGTGGGGAAGGCGACCAGCCGCAGTTCGCCGACCACCTGCCCGCGCTGTGCCTCCAGATCGGCCTGGGCCAGCTCGACCTGCGACAGGATGCGCGCGGCGTGCTCGGCGAGCAGCCGCCCGGCGTCGGTGAGCCGCACACCCCGGCCGTTCTTGGCGAGGAGCCGCTGGCCGACCTCCCGCTCCAGCTTGGACATCTGCTGGGACACGGCCGACGTCGTGATGTGCAGCCCTTCGGCGGCGCCGCTGACCGAGCCGTGCCGGGCGAGGGCGTCGAGGGTGCGGAGGCGCTCCAGATTCAACATGTAAGCAATGCTACGAGATATCGCGCGAAAAAACTCGATTGTGCTACGAGATCGGGGGCGGCATCGTTGCTGCCATGACCACCGCCACCGTCGCGGCCACCTCGGCCGCAGCTCCTGTCCGCCGCCGCGCCCGCCTCGACTGGCGGCTGCGCTTCGCCGCCCTCTCCTTGATCTGGGGCTTCAGCTTCCTGCTCATCAAGGTGGGCACCGACGGTTACGCGCCGTTCCAGGTCACGCTGGGGCGGCTGGTGTTCGGTACGGCGATCCTGGCGGCCGCGATGGCGGTGAGACGGGAGCGGCTGCCGCGCGGGGTGCGGACGTGGGGGCACCTCGCCGTCGCCGCGTTCTTCCTGAACGCGCTGCCGTTCTCGCTGTTCGCGTACGCGGAGTTGACCATTCCGTCCACGCTGGCGGGCATCTGCAACGCGACCTCACCGCTGTGGGGTATGGCCCTGTCCATGGTGGCGCTGTCGGAGGACCGGCCGACGCGGGTGCGGGTGGCCGGGCTGGGGATCGGGTTCCTCGGTGTCCTGACGGTGCTGGGGGCGTGGCAGGGCTTTCAAGGGCTGGATGCCACGGGGACGGCGATGGCGCTGCTGGCCTCCTTGAGCTATCCGATCGGCTGGATATACGTGCGGCGGACGTTGGCGGGGGCGAGTGAGTCGCATCTGTCGCTGACCGGTGCGCAGTTGTTGCTGGCGACGGTTCAACTGGCCGTTGCCACGCCCTTGTTCACGTCGTTGCCGACGCGGGTGTCTGTGGTGCCATTGCTGGCGATCTTGGCGTTGGGGGCGTTGGGGACCGGGGTCGCGGTGCTGCTTCAGTACGGGCTGGTTGCGGAGGTGGGGCCGACCACGGCTCAGATGGTCACCTACTTCATTCCGGTCATTGCGACAGCTGCGGGGGTTGCCGTGCTCGGCGAGTCCCTTGACTGGTCGACGCCTGTGGGGGCGGTGGTCGTGTTGGCGGGGGCTGCGCTTACTCAGGTGCGGCGGAAGGGCGCCCAAGGGGGAGGGGGGACTTGATTGTTCGCGAGTGCGGGCGCGTTGGGGCTGGTCGCGCAGTTCCCCGCGCCCCTTAAGTCGGCAATCGCACCCGTGTCACACGTGACTCCGCGTCGGCCCCGGGCCCACTGCAGTCGCCACCGCGGCCGCCAGAGGGGTGACTTCATCCTCAGTGAGTGTCGAGGTGGTGATCCTGATTCCGGGCGGTGAACTCGTACGAAAGCGTGCCCCCGGCGCCACCGCCCAGCCGGCATGCAGCAGGCGGGACACGGCTCCCGTCTCGTCGGGAACCGGGATCCAGACGTTGAGGCCGCTGCGGCCGTGCGCCTCCACCCCCCGCTCGGCCAGCGCCTCCATCAGCAGCGCGCGGCGTCTGCCGTACGTCGTCGCCACCGCCGCCGGATCCACGGCGCCGTCGCTCCACAGCCGCACCACCGCCCGCTGCACCAGCCGGCTCACCCAGCCGGGGCCCAGTCGCTGGCGTCCGCGTACCCGGTCCACCGTGGTCTCGTCGCCGGTGAGCACGGCGAGGCGCAGGTCCGGGCCGTATGCCTTGGCCACCGAGCGGACGAACGCCCAGTGGTGGGTGGTGCCGGCCAGGGGGTGCACGGGCAGGTCGACGATGCCGTGCCCGTGGTCGTCCTCGATCAGCAGGATCTCCGGGCGCCGGCGCAGCGCGGAGCGCAGGGCACGCGCGCGTGTGGCGCTCACGACGGCGCCGGTGGGGTTCTGTACGCGGTCGGTCACGATCAGGGCGCGCGCCCCGGAGTCGAGGGCTCGCCGTACGTCGTCGGGCAGCGGGCCCTCGTCGTCGACCCCGACGGGGGCCATGCGCAGTCCGAGTGCCGGGATCAGGTCGAGCAGGCCGCCCCAGCCGGGGTCCTCGACGGCGACGGTGTCCCCGGGCTTGAGGTGGGCGACGAGGACGCGCTCGATGGCGTCGAGTGAGCCGGAGGTGACGGCGAGCGGACCCTCCGGCACGCCGTCGGCGTCCAGCCGGGCCCGTGCGATGCGCGCCAGCTCCGGGTCCACGGGGTCGTCCCCGTACAGCACCGGTTCCCGGTCGGCCGACTCGGCCGCAGCCGCGAAGGCCTTCGCCAGGGGCGGCAGCAGCGCCGGGTCGGGGTTGCCGCTCGCCACGTCGCGGACGCCCTCGGGCACGTCCACCCGGACGTACTCGCGCCCGGTCGTGGCGGGCCTGGGCCGCACCCTGCTGCCTCGGCGGCCCGCGGTCTCGATCACTCCGCGCTCGCGCAGGATGCGATAGGCGGCGGCGACCGTGTTCGGGTTCACACCGAGGTCGGTCGCCAACTCCCGCATGGGAGGCAGCAGTTGCCCCGGTGCCAGCTTCCCCGAGCCCACCGCGCGCTCGACGCTCGACGCGATCTCGGCTGCGCGTCGCCCCTCGATCCGATATGCTCCTAGCACAAACACCATTATGCACTAGTACAATAGGGGGCGCAAATGCAGGGGACCTCGCAATCGACGACACCGTCCGACGCCTACACACCGACCGACCGCACCATCCCCACCCGCTCCGCGGACCGTGCGTCGTACGACAGGGAACTGGTGCACGCGATCCTCGACGAGGCCTACGTCTGCCACCTCGGCTTCGTCCGCGACGGCACACCGGTCGTACTGCCCACGCTCTTCGGGCGGGTCGGGGAGACGCTGTACGTCCATGGCTCGACGGGATCGCGCCCGCTGCGGATGACCGGCAGGGCCGATCCGGGGCTGCCGGTGTGTCTGACCGTCACGCATGTCGACGCGCTGGTCCTGGCCCGTTCGGCCTTCCACCACTCGATCAACTACCGGTCGGTGGTGGTGCACGGCATCGCGTACGACGTGACGGACCCGGAGGAGAAGCGGACCGCCCTGGACGCGCTCGTCGACCATGTGGTGGCGGGCCGGTCCCGTGACGCGCGGCCCGCCAACAAGAAGGAGCTCGCCGCCACCGCGGTCATCCGCATCGACCTCGACGAGGTCTCCGCCAAGCTCCGCACGGGCGGTGTCAACGACGAGCCAGAGGACCTCGCCCTCCCCCACTGGGCCGGCCTCGTCCCACTGCGCAAGGGCTACGAGACGCCGGTCACGGATCCCGGCCTCGCCCCCGGCATCGAGCTGCCCGACTACCTCGCGGAGCTGTGATGCTGATCCACCCGTGGGACGCGCCCCGCGACGACGCCGAGTGGCAGCGGTGGCTGGAGGACCACGACTTCGGGCAGCTCGTGGTCACCGGCGTGGACGGCGAGCCACCGCATGTCCAGCCGCTGCACTTCGCGTACGACGCGGGGCGCGGTGCGGCCGTGACGCATCTGGCCCGCCCCCATCCGATGTGGCCGGCGCTGCTGGCGAACCCCGAGGTCGTCCTGAGTGTGGTCGACGACTACGTGTTCGTGCCCGGGCCCTGGCAGGCGGAGCCTGAGCAGCCGCCCGAGCACGGCACCCCGACGAGCTTCTACGCGGCGGTCCAGCTCCGCTGCCGGGCCGCCGTCGTGGACGACCCGGCCGAGAAGGCCGCGCTGCTGCGCCGCCAGGTCGGCCACTTCCAGCCGGAGGGCGGCTCGGCCGAGGTGGCGGTCGGACAGGCACCGTACGGCAGGCTGCTGTCGGGCATTCGCGGGCTGCGGCTCGAAGTGACCGGCGTGCGCGCGAAGTTCAAGTTCGGCGGGCGGCGGACCGAGGAGGTCCAGGACCGGATCGCGGGGCGGCTGGCGGGGCGCGCCGGTCCGCGTGACGCTGCGGCGCGCGAGCACATGCTGCGGCGGCGCCCGGCCTGAGGGGCCCTGCACCGTGCGATGCAGGGCCCCTGTCCCGTCATGCCGGCAGCGGTTCGCCCTCTCGCTCCCGCCGCACCCCGCGCGTCTCGGCCACCGCCAGGCCCGCGACCGAGCCGAGCATCAGCAGGGTGCCGGCGAGGGTCGGGGCCGTCAGGTGTTCGCCGAGCAGGACGATGGCGAGCACCGCCGCGCTGACCGGCTCAAGCAGCATGATCACGGACACCGTGGCCGCCCGTACGACGGCCGTGCCCGCGAAGTAGAGGGCGTACGCGAGAGCCGTGGGGACGGTCGCGATGTACGCCACCAGCCAGCCGAGCCGGAGCGGATCGGCGGCGTACGGCAGGATCCCCTCGGCCAGGGCGAGCGGCAGCAGGCACAGGCTGGTGACCGCGAAGGCCCAGACGGAGGTGCCGGCGGCGTCGGCCCCGCCGTCGCGGCCCCACTTGCGGGCCAGCAGCGTCATCACGCAGTACCCGGCCGCGGACACGAGTGCGAGCAGCACGCCCCACGGCCGTACCGTCGCGCCCCCGCCGCCGAGCGTGAGCACCACGAGGCCGGTGAGCGCACCGGCCACCGCCGCGACGCCCCCGCGACCGAGCCGCTCCCCCAGCGTCAGCCGGGCGCCGAGCGCGATGAACACGGGACCGGCGCCGAGGGTGACGACGGTGCCCACGGCGAGTCCGGTGATCTCCACGGCGGCGAAGTAGGCCGTCTGGAACACGGCGAGCGTGATGCCCGTGGTGCCTGCCCGCAGCGCCTTGCGGGCGAGCGGTCCGGACACGGTGCGACGGGGCCGCGGATGCAGCAGGCGCACGCCGAGCAGCAGCACGAAGCCGGCCGCGCAGCGCCAGAAGGACAGGGCGACCGGTCCCATGTCACTGGTCCGGTAGACCAGGGAGGCGGCCGCGCCCGCGGTGCCCCAGGCGACACCGGCGATGATCAGGTAGATGAGGCCTCGCCCGATGGGCAGGCCGGAGTCAGAGGTGTTCGACACGAGTTGTTCTCCGCAGACATGCAGAAGTTCTGGGCGGAGCCCGGCTCAGCGGGGTCCATGGACTTCGTCTGCGGGCAGCACCGTTGCGCCCGGCGCGCTGCCGGGCGGGCTGTACCGGAGGGCCCGCCTCAGGCGGCCGGAGGCGGAAGAACGTGTGTCGAAGGCATGATTGCGGAGCTTAGGCAACGTTTTCGCGGGCGGACAACTCATATTCCGGGCCACCGCTCGCCACCGGTTCGGGGGCGGTCCTGGCGGGCGTGGCCGACTGCGCGATGAACGCCCCGGCCAGGACGGCCAGGCCGCCGATGATCTGCGGTGCGGAGAGGTGCTCGCCGAGCAGGAACCAGGCGAGGACGGTGGCGATGACCGCCTCCAGGCACGCGACGACGCCGGCGACCTGCGGTGAGAGACGTCGTATCGACACCACGCCGGTGACGTACGCGATCACCGTGGCGACCAGCACGATCCAGGCCAGCAGCAGGGTGGCCGCGACCGGGGTGCCGTTCATGTGGGCGGTGTCCGCGAGGACCGGCCAGTCCATGGTCCAGGGCCGGGCCACGACGGTCAGGACGGCGGCGCCGACCAGCAGTCCGTAGGCGATGACGCCGAGCGGGTCGGGTGCCTGGCCGCCCGAGTCGCTGCCCTGGTCGGACAGGACGAAGTAGCCGACCTGGCAGCAGGCGGCGCCGAGCGCGAGGAGCAGTCCGAGGGCGTCGAAGCTCAGGCCCGACCAGACCTCGACGACACAGGCCAGGCCACCGACCGCGAGGACCACGCCGACGGCCGCGGCGCGCGTGACCGGCCGCCGTTGCACGAACCGCACCCAGCCGAGGACGAGTGCGGGCGCCAGGTACTCGACGAGCAGCGCGACGCCGACGGGGATGCGGGAGAGCGAGGCGAAGTAGAACGCCTGCACCCCGGCCACGCCGAGCAGGCCGAACCCGGCGAGCAGCGCGGGACGGCTGCGCAGCAGGGCACGGTGGCGCACGGCGAGCGGCAGCATCACGAGGGCGGCGCCGGCCACCCGCAGCCACACCACGTGCAGCGGGTCGAGTCCCGCCTCGATCAGCGGCTTGGCCGCGACACCGGAACCGCCGAAGGCGACCGCCGACCCGATCGCCAGACCGAGCCCGACACCCTTGCCGCGGCCGGAGTGACCGCTCTCAGACTTACGCACCGGCACATGATGACAGGCGATGACATGAGCGTCACCCTCTTTGACACCTGTCTCGCGGTGTGGACGGCCGCATGGCAGGCAGGCTCGCCTCAGGTTCGGATCCTGACCGGCGGGAGTGAAAGCGGAGGGGCGGGCCTAGCGGGCGGCCTCGCCGCCGGCGACGTACTCGTCGCGGTGTTCGTCGATGCGGGTGCGCACGGTGTCCGCGTCGATGCCGGCGCGGGCGAGCACCTCGACGGCGCGCGCCTGCGGGTCCACCACGATCGACGCGAGCAGGTCGACGCCGCGGGCCTGCGGGTCGCCCCGCTCGGCAGCGCGGCGGCAGGCCTGCTCCATGGCGCTCGCGGCCAGCGGGGAGAAGCCCTCTCCGTGCATCACCACGGGGACGGCGCCGGAGTCCTCGACGGTGCCCTGCCAGCGCAGGCCGTAGCCGATGGTGCGCTGCACGAGGTAGCCGAGCAGGCGGGCGATCTGGGGTCCCTCGCCGAAGACGGCGTAGACGTCGGGGTCGTGCTCCAGCAGCGAGTGCAGCAGGTGGGCCGTGTCGATCTGCCGGTCCCCGTCCCTGGTCGCCCGACGGCGGGCACCGGAGACCACCGCCGCCAGCTCGTCGCTGAGCGTGGCGGCGTCCGCCGGGGCGTCCGGGTGCCGGCAGTCCTGTTCCTGGGCCGACTGCCGGGGGATACGGGGTTGCACATCCCTTACCCCATCAGCCACATCGAGCCGAGTCATCCCCGAGGGGAAGCATTTTGGCGTCCCACACGGAGTGGACTCCGGGGGCCGGAATCTCCTCCTTACGGATGAGATCACGCCGAACGCCCCCGAGGGGCGCGCGCCATGTTGCAGTGCGCTCTATTGCTCCGTTCGCAACCGTCGCGCCGCGTCGTACGTCCACAAGGGCATGTCGTACCTCCACAGGGGCGAGGAGAGATCCCGCGGGGACAGGGAGAGCGGGTGCTGGCTGGTGGCGTTGCCCGCGGTCGACGGCAGACAGTACGTCTACCGGGTGTACGCCCCGGAGGACGCCCTGCTCGCCGACCTGTTCTGGGAGGCGTGGCACTGCCATGAGGAGAGCGCGTTTCCAAGGGCGTGGGATCTGTTCGACGCCGCGGTGATCCGTCGGGTGGGCTGAGCCACCGGACCGCCCTCCAGGACACGTGGGGCACCTCCACACTTCCTGACGGTTCATCAGTATTGAATGTTCCGGCCCCCACGGCTACGTTCCGCGACACCGTAGCCCGAGACGAAGGGGTGGTCGCATGGCCGAAGTCAGCGCGGAGGCACGCATCGAGGCACCGGCCGAGAAGATCTGGGCACAGCTCACGGACTGGCCGGCCTACGGGCAGTGGAACGCGACCCACACCAGCTTCCCGGGCGGCGGCCCCACGGCGCTCGAGGTGGGCGGGACCTTCCAGGAGAACATGAAGCTGATGGGGTTCCCGGCCGAGGTCGAGTGGACCATCGAGGAACTGGACCCGGCGCGGGTGCTGGCGATGCGCGGCAAGGGCCCGATGGCGGTGACCGTGGCCACCCGCTACACGCTCACCCCGGACGGCGACGGCGCCACGGCGGTGCGCATCGACGGCGAGTTCACGGGCGCGGCGGTGTCGCTGATGGCGGGCAAGCTCAAGGACTCGGCCACGGCGGCGCTGAACGAGTCGCTGCGCAAGCTGGCGGGCCTGGTGACCTGAACACCCTCGCCGACGCGGCACGGACGAAGGCGCCCCGCGGTCTGCTCCACGGAGCGCCCTCACCTACGGCGGGGAGGCCGTCGTCGCCGGTCAGTCCTCGTCGGCGAGGATCAGGTACAGCTTCTTGCGGGCGTCGTTGATGACGGCCAGCGCCTTGTCGCGCTGGTCCTTGCTGCCCGTCTTCCAGACCTGCCCGAAGGCCTCCATCAGACCGAAGCCGGCCTGGCGGATCTCACCGAGGGCCTCCCAGTCGACGCCACGGGAGGCTTCCTCCCACGGCGCCTCGGGCCCGGCGTCGGCCGCCTCGCGGCCCGACTCGGTGAGCGAGAACAGCTTCTTGCCACCCTCGGTCTCGCTGGCGATCAGGCCCTCGTCCTCCAGCAGTTGGAGGGTGGGGTACACCGAGCCGGGGCTGGGCTTCCACGCCCCGCCGCTGCGCTCGGCGATCTCCTGGATCATCTCGTAGCCGTGCATGGGGCGGTCCTTCAGCAGGGCGAGGATCGAGGCCCGCACATCACCCCGCCGCGCCCTGCCTCGCGGTCCTCCTCGGCCCCTGGGCCCCCAAGGGCCGGGCCCGAACCCAGGCCCACCGAAGCCGCCGGGACCACCACCCGGACCGAACGGCCCGAAGGCACCGCGAAGCCGCTCCTCGAAGCCACCTCGGCCGTGCGGACCGTGTCCACCATGCCCACGCTCGAATCCATGGGAACGCATCGCAATCACTCCATTCCATCGTTGATCTGTCGCGATGCCTCAACGATATATCGGAACAGTTCGCTTAGCAAGGGCCGGAGTGAGACGACGGGCGTCGCCATGTCGGCCAGGCAGTTGCCGATGGACTGGTGCCACCAGATCCAGGCCCTTCATCATCTGGGCGAAATCCGGGCGAAGCCGCGCCCCTCGACGACGCCGAGCAGTACGTCGGCCGGGACCCGGTGGTCCTCGAAGGACAGCTCGCGGCTCTCCACGCCCCTATAGCCGAGCTGGGCAGATCGCGGCTCGGTACCGAAGTGCAACAGCAGCTTGGCGACCACGGTGTGCCCACCCGTCGCCCCGGCCAGGCTCGGCGAGCCGCTTCATCTGCTCGATCAGGGCCTCGGGGTAGGAGTCGGCGTGCTCCAACTCCCGTACGCCCCGCCCCGGCAGCCGCCCTCGCGACGCTGCTGGATCTCCCAGCGACCGCCGCCGACGTCGGTGATCTCCTTCCGTCGTCGTACCCAAACGGAGCCGCAGCAGCGAGCTGCTGTGCATCACCGAGCGCCAGGAGTTCCAGCAGCGCGGCCGCGTCTGCCTGGTCGAGGAGCAGGACATCGGCCACCGGCCGGGCGACAGCACCACCCGCCGGCAACCCGGCGCCGAGCCCGACGACTCGCCCGTACCCGAGCCGGAAGGGCCGCGCTCACCGCCAACGCCCACCGCATCCACCACGACACCCGCATACGACACCCCGTACTGCCGCGACATCGAGGGCCGCCCGGCCTCGCTGTCGCCAACCACCGCGAGGCCCGGCACGCCGGAGCCGAGGTGACCTTCGCCGCCGCTCCCTGACTCCTCCCTCCCCGCCGGGTGTCAGGCGCGCCGGCCGACGGCGACGAAGGTCGCGGCGAAGAAGCGGAGCCCGCTGCGGGCAGGCTCGGCCCGTTCGAATGCCTCGTCCCAGCGGGCGATGTCGTCGGGTGTGGCCAGGCCCTCGGCGACCAGGGCGTCGCGGGCGGCCCAGGCGGGACCGCGCATCCCGGGCGGCGGCGTCAGGACCTCTGTGTGTCCCTCGAAGGCGACGACCTCCAGTCCGGCCGCGGTGAGCAGTTCGTCCAGGCGAATGCCGACGGTGAGGTCGTTGCCGCGCCGCCGGTGCATCTCGCGGTACCGCTCGTCCATCTCGTCGAACTCGTCAGGCGCGCCCCGCAGGCGGAAGCTGCTCGCGTCGATGTCGACGAGGTACACCGTGCCGCCCGGCCTGGCCAGCGTGGCCAGATGGTCGACGATCGACTGCTCGTGACCGCCGTTGTGGGCCAGGACGTGCCGGAGCATCACGAGGTCGAAGGTGCCCTCGGGCAGCCCGGTGGCCTCGGCGGATCCGACACTGGTGTGCACCGGCACTCCGGAGCGCTCGGCGAGGGCCGCGGCGACGGCCAGGGCGTCGCCGTCACGGTCGACGGCCCATACGGCACCGTCCGGAGCGACGAGGTCCGCCAGCCGCACCGAGATCGCCCCGGGCCCGCATCCCACGTCGGCGACCCGCGCACCGGGGACCGCCCCGGCGACACCCCACAGCCCACGCTCCCTGCGCTCGGCGGCCTGGGCCATGAGCCGGTAGCGCTCGATCTCCTGGTCGCTGAGGGTCAACGAGTACTCGGTCACGTCGGTGTCTCCTGGAATCGAGCGTAGGGAGGGGGCGAGGATCACGCCACGCGCCAGGGCCCGAGGCGCGGGCCCCATCCTGCCGTGTCTGTCGTGCCGGCCCTGCGAAATCGGTCCAGCATCCCCGAATTGGCCTTGGCCGCCCCCTCCCCACACCCCCTACCGTCAGCGACATGCGGATTCGAATCGTCGATGCCTTCGCCGACCGTCCCTTCGCCGGCAACCCGGCCGGGGTCCTGCTGCTGGACAGGTTCCCGGAGGACGGCTGGCTTCAGAACGTCGCCATGGAGGTCAATCACGCCGAGACGGCGTTCGCGCACCCGTTGCCCGAGGGCGGGGAGGCCGACTGGGGGCTGCGGTGGTTCACGCCGGTCGCCGAGGTGGCGATGTGCGGGCACGCCACGCTCGCCACGGCCCATGTGCTGCACAACACCGGTGCGCACGAGGGGCCCGTGCGGTTCGCCACCCGCAGCGGTGTCCTCGTCGCCACACCCCGCGAGGACGGCTCGATCACGCTCGACTTCCCGACCGCCCCGCTCACCCCCGTCGAGATCCCGGACGGCGTCGCCGAGGCACTGGGTGCCGAGCCGCTCGGTGCCTTCGACACCGGGCCGAACGTCGGTGACCTGCTCCTCGAACTCGCCGACGAGAAGACGGTCCACGGCCTGGCCCCGGACCTGAAGGCCCTCGGCACGCACTCGCGGCGCGGCATCATCGCCACCGCCCGCGCCGAGGACCCCGCCCGCGGCTACGACTTCCTCTCCCGCTGCTTCTTCCCGAATGTCGGCATCGACGAGGACCCGGTCACCGGCAGCGCCCACACGGCCCTCGCCCCCTTCTGGTCCGAACGCCTCGGCCGGGCCGAGCTCACCGGCCTTCAGGCCTCCCGCCGCTCCGGCCGCATCCGCACGGAGCTCCGCGGCGACCGCACTCTGCTGAGCGGCCGTGCCGTGACCGTCATCGAGGGGGAGTTGATCGCCTAGTGGGCTCCTGGCCCGTCGCTCTCGGTCACGCCGTCGGCAGCCACCCCACCTTCCCGGCGAGCAGCGCGTAACCGACGAACGCCCCTATGTCCAGCAGGGAATGCGCCACAACCAGCGGTCCCACCCGACCCCACCGCCGGTACAGGTACACGAAGACCACACCCATCGCCATGTTGCCCAGGAAGCCCCCGATGCCCTGGTAGAGGTGGTACGAGCCGCGCAGTACGGAACTGGCCACCAGCGCGGTGCCCGGCGTCCAGCCCAACTGGTTCAGGCGGCGCAGCAGATAGCCGACGACGATGACCTCTTCGAGGATCGCGTTCTGCAGCGCGGACAGGATCAGCACCGGGTACTTCCACCACACCGCGGGCAGCGCCTCGGGGACCACGGTGAGGTTGAAGCCGAGTCCGCGAGCGGCCAGGTAGAAGGCGATTCCGGTGCTGCCGATCACCGCCGCGATGAGCGCGCCGCGGCCGAGGTCCGGCCAGGGGCGGGTGCGGTCGAAGCCGAGGGTGCGCAGGCTCTCGCCCTCGCGCAGCAGGAAGTGCGCGACCAGTGCGACGGGCACCAGCGCGGTGGTGATCCCGAAGAGCTGCCAGGCGAGATCCAGCCAGGGACGGCCTGGTGCGGCCGAGGCGTTGAGGGTGGCCGCCTGGTCCTTGAGGCCGCCCGGTTTGGTGACGGAACCGACAAAACTGATCAGGGCGGACACACCACTCGCACCGAGCGAAAGCCCCAGAACAAGCAGCGTCTCATCACGGAAGATCCGTCGCGAGGGCCGCTCATGCGGAAAAGATTCGGCCACGGGGCCTGCCTCGCCCTGCACACCTGCCTCCAGTTGAGTAATCCCGTCTCATCCTCATCGTCGCCCCGCTAGGGTCTCGAAAGCAGTTACGAAGACCGTGCGCGACAAGCCGTTGGGGGGACGGGCGCCGTACGGGGCGTACCGCCCCTCTGCCTGCCATACGGCCGGATTCCGGCGCGTGGTTCAGCAGGGCTGACAGGGAGGGGCACGACCGACATGGGACGTCACAGCTTGCCCGATCAGTATGGGGCGGGCGCCAGCGACCCCCGTCGACGGGCACGACGCCGTACGGTCGCGATCGCGACGGTCCTCGTCCTGGCCGTCGCGGGCGGTACGGCCGCCGCGGTCAGAGGCGGACTGCTGTCGTTCGGCTCCTCCTGCCAGGACGACCCGGTACGGCTGACCCTGGCCGCCTCGCCCGATCTGGCCCCCGCCCTCGAATCGGCGGCGAAGCGGGCCCGGGAGGCGGACCTCACCTCGGACGGGCGGTGCGTCGCCGTGACGGTGAGCGCGCGCGAGCCGTACAAGGTCACGGACGCGCTGCTGGCGGGCCAGGACCCCGGTGCCGAGGTGTGGGTGCCGGACTCGGAGGTGTGGCTCCAGCGGCTCGCGGCGAACGGCGGCACGCCCGACGTCTCCACGGTGGGCCATGTCGCCTCCACCCCGGTCGGCGTGGCGATGGTGCCCACGGCCGCGAAGTCGCTGGGCTGGCCGAAGAAGACGTACGGCTGGCTGGAGCTGGCCGGTGCCGCGCTGCGCGACGACTCGCTCCGGCTCGGCGCGGCCGATCCCGCGCGCAGCGCGACCGGGCTGCTGGCCCTGACCCGGCTGAGCACGGCCGCCGCCGGGGTCGAGGGCGGGGACACGCAGGCCGCGGCGATGATGAAGGCGCTGTCGCAGCGCATCTCCGACAGCGACGGCCAGGTCCTGGACACCCTGCCGCGCGACTCCTCGGGCACCGAGCAGGGCAATCCGAGGCGCAACCAGTCGCTGGTGGTCAGCGAGCAGGCGGCGCACGCGTACAACTCCGCGGCGGACGGCGACAGGAGCCTGGACTTCTTCTATCCGAAGGACGGCTCGCCCCGGCTCGACTACCCGTACACCCTGCTCGAACAGACCGGGCTGACCACCGATCAGAGCCGGGCCGCGATCCGGTTCATGAACTACCTCGACGATCCCCCGCAGCGGCGGCTGCTGGAGCGGCACGGCTTCCGCACCTCCGGCGACGAGGTGCCGGACGCGCTGGTCGCGGGGGCCGGCGGCAGCGGTCCGCAGCCCTACGCGGAGCCCGCGGCCCGGCCGGCCTCCGCGGTCGCGCTCCAGGAGGCCCTCGGGGTGTGGACGATCACCGTGCAGAGCGCGCGGATCACCACGGTCGTGGACGCCTCCGGCTCCATGTCGGAGCCGGTGCCGGGCAGCGGGGGGTCGCGGATGGACGTGACCAAGGCGGCGCTGACGCGGGCTCTCGCCACGTTCACGGCCGAGGACGAGATCGGCCTGTGGGACTTCTCCACCAAGCTGGACGGCGACAAGGACTACCGCGTCCTGGTGCCGACCGACCGGCTCGGCGACCGCAAGGGCGCGGGCACCCAGCGCGACAAGCTGTCGGCGGCATTCGCCGATCTGGCGCCGGTGCCGGACGGGGCGACGGGCCTGTACGACACCACGCTCGCCGCGTACAAGGAGGCGACCGGCTCCTACGCCGACGGCAGGTTCAACGCGCTGGTCGTCCTCACCGACGGTGTGAACGAGGACCGGGGCAGCATCTCGCGCGCCGACCTCATCGACCGGCTCGAGCGCCTGACCAACCCCGAGCGCCCGGTCGCGCTCATCATGATCGCCGTGGGCCCCGACGCCGACCGCGAGGAGGCGAACCGCATCGCCGAGGCCACCGGCGGCTCGGGCCACGAGGTGAGCGACCCGGCCCAGATCCAGTCGGTGATCCTCAAGGCGATCGTGGCGGCGGCTTCACCGGACCGCCAGGGCTGACTGCGGTTCCGACGTCGGAAAAAATCTCGACGACTCCGGAAAAAATCCGGACGGCGATGTCGAGAACGCATGGCCGGCTCCGTCCCAGGGGTGAACGCGACCACAATGGGTCGCAGCACACCGAGGAGAACACGATGGCCAAGTACCTGCTGCTCAAGCACTACCGCGGCGCTCCGGCAGCGGTGAACGACGTGCCGATGGACCAGTGGACGCCGGAGGAGATCTCGGCGCATGTGCAGTACATGACCGACTTCGCGGCACGGCTGGAGAAGACCGGAGAGTTCGTCGACGGCCAGGCGCTCGCCCCCGAGGGGACGTGGGTCCGGTACGACGGTGAGGGGCGTCCGCCGGTCACCGACGGGCCGTTCGCCGAGACCAAGGACCTCATCGCCGGCTGGATGGTGATCGACGTCGACAGCTACGAGCGTGCGGTCGAGCTGGCCGGGGAGCTGTCGGCCGCTCCCGGGGCGGGCGGTAAGCCGATCCACGAGTGGCTGGAGGTGCGCCCGTTCCTGGCCGCGAATCCCACCGTCCCGGAATGCCATGGATGAGGCGCTGCTGAGGAGCCTCACGCCGAGCGTGCTCGCCGTCCTCGTCCGCCGCGGAGCAGACTTCGCGGCGGCCGAGGACGCCGTACAGGAGGCGCTGATCGAGGCACTGCGGGTGTGGCCCGCCGACCCGCCACGGGACCCGAAGGGCTGGCTGGTCACGGCCGCCTGGCGCAAGTTCCTCGACGCCACGCGGGCGGACACGGCCCGCCGCCGGCGTGAGGACCGCGTCGACGAGGAGCCGGCACCCGGACCGACGCCGTCGGTCGACGACACGCTCCAGCTCTACTTCCTGTGCGCCCACCCCTCACTGAGCCCGTCCTCCGCGGTCGCGCTCACGCTGCGTGCCGTCGGCGGGCTCACCACCCGCCAGATCGCCCAGGCCTACCTGGTGCCCGAGGCGACCATGGCGCAGCGGATCAGCCGGGCCAAGCGCACCGTCTCCGGCGTGCGGCTCGACCGGCCCGGCGATGTCGCCACCGTGCTGCGCGTGCTGTACCTGGTGTTCAACGAGGGCTACTCCGGCGACGTCGACCTCGCCGCGGAGGCGATCCGGCTCACCCGGCAGCTCGCGGCCGCGATCGACCACCCCGAGGTGTCGGGACTGCTCGCCCTGATGCTGCTCCACGATGCGCGCCGGGCCGGCCGGACCGCGGCCGACGGCAGCCTGGTGCCGCTCGCCGAGCAGGACCGCAGCCGGTGGGACACGAAGGCGATCGCCGAGGGCGTCGGGATCCTCCAGGCGGCCCTCGCCCGCGACCGGCTCGGCGAGTTCCAGGCCCAGGCCGCCATCGCCGCCCTCCACGCCGACGCGCCCACCGCCGAGGAGACCGACTGGGTGCAGATCGTCGAGTGGTACGACGAGCTGGCTGGCCTCACCGACAGCCCGGTCGTCCGCCTCAACCGCGCGGTCGCGATCGGCGAGGCCGACGGCCCACGCGCCGGCCTGGCAGCACTCGCCGAACTGCCCGACTCCCTGCCCCGCCACACCGCGGCGGCGGCCTACCTCCACGAACGCGACGGCGACCTGGCGAAGGCGGCCCGCCTGTACGCCGAGGCGGCCCAGAAGGCCCTCAACCTCGCCGAGCGCGACTACCTGACCCGCCAGGCGGCCCGCCTCAACACGAGCCGACGCGGCTGACGAGCGGCGCTCGCGCAGCAGTTCAGCCCGGCACAATCCCGCCCCTCACCACACCGACGCCACGGCTACACGGCTACACGGCTACACGGCCAAGCAACGCCATGGACGCCCGCCCTCGCAGAGCGCGACCACCCCACCCGGCAACCAGCTCGGCTCATCACAAGCCGACACCCACGACTGCACACCCAAGCAGCCCCACAGGCGCTCGCGGAGCGCTTCTCCCGACCGGACCCGCCCCTCACCCCAACGGCACCGGCTCCAACAACCCCACCGGCCACATGTGCACCGGCTCCCCCCGAAGCATCAGCTCGCGGTACCGGCGGGTCGTCGCCGCCAGTGCCGCCTCTCGGGTCAGGCCCGACTCCAGTGCCCGGTGGAAGGTGGCCGCCTGCCAGGACGCGCCGTTCATGCGCCTGCGGCACCGCTCCTCGATGACGCCGAGGTAGAGGTCCCGGTCGGCCGGCTCCACCCCCCACGCGTCCAGGCCGACCTCGGCGAGCGGCAGCAGTTCGTCGCGTACGAGGCTCACCGCGTCGACCTCGGTGGTGCCGCCGTACCGCCCGCGTCTCGGCCAGCGCAGCCGCGCGTCGATGCCGTGCTCGCACGCCGCGTCGAAGTTGGCGGCCGCCGCCTCGAAGGGCAGCCGGGTCCACACCGGCCGCGTCTCCTCGGCGAGGGCGCGGACGACGCCGTAGTAGAAGGCCGCGTTGGCGATGACGTCCGTGATGGTGGGCCCGGCGGGCAGCACGCGGTTCTCCACGCGCAGGTGCGGGACGCCGTCGGCGATGCCGTAGACCGGGCGGTTCCAGCGGTACACGGTGCCGTTGTGCAGGACGAGTTCTGCGAGCGTCGGTACGCCGCCGGAGTCGAGGACGGCGAGCGGGTCCTCGTCGTCGCAGATCGGCAGCAGGGCCGGGAAGTAGCGCAGGTTCTCCTCGAAGAGGTCGTGCGCCGAGGTGACCCACTTCTCCCCGAACCAGGTGCGCGGCCGCACGCCCTGGGCCTGGAGCTCGGGCGGGCGGGTGTCGGTGGACTGCTGGAACAGCGGCGGGCGGGACTCCCGCCACAGCTCACGCCCGAACAGGAAGGGCGAGTTGGCGCCGACGGCGACCTGCGCGGCGGCGACCGCCTGCGCGGCGTTCCAGACGTCGGCGAAGCGGCCGGGGGTGACCTGGAGGTGCAGTTGCACGGAGGTGCAGGCGGCCTCGGGGGCTATGGACTTCGAGGTGCAGGTCAGACGCTCCACACCGGCGATGTCGAGGGTGAAGTCCTCGCCGCGGGCGGCCACGATCTGGTCGTTGAGGAGGACGTAGCGATCGACGTCGGAGAGGTTGGAGGAGACCAGGTCGTCCCGGTCGAGCGTCGGCAGAATGCCGATCATCAGGATTCCCGCGTCGACCTCACCCGCTTTTCGGTCGGCATATGCCAGGGACGTACGGAGTTCCTCGGCCAGCCGGTCGAATACCCGCCCCTGCAATCGATGTGGGGCTATGTTGACTTCCAGATTGAACATGGCGAGTTCTGTTTGGAAATCACGGCTCGCGATGCGCTCAAGTACCTGCGCATTCAACATTTTCGGCATACCGTCCGAGCCGGTGATGTTCAGCTCGATCTCCAGCCCCATGAGGTTCTTGGGGCGATCGAACCGCTGCTCGGCCAGCAGCCGCTCCAGGCCCGTCAGGCACTGCCGCAGCTTCTCGCGGTAGTGCTGCCGATCGGACAGATCGAACCGACCTGCCACGACCTTCTCCCCCATCGAAGCGTCCCTCCTCGGATGGGCGGGCCGAGGATCCGGCCGCCCGGTCTCCCGGGTCAGGTTGGATGATGCCCAGCCGAAGCGATCGATAACGTCCTCACGCGGCCCCCGTGCCCGCTACCCTGTCGAATGTGACCGCTGGCACATTCAGCGGGCATGCTGCACCTGTGCAGTTTCGAACGGCTCACGAACTCGTGAAAAATGCCGACGAGAATTGGCCGACCGCATTGACGGCCTTTTCCGAGGTCATCGCCGCGACACCACCCGGGAATCGGGATGATTCCCGCATATCGGCGACCGAATGACTCCTTGCCGAGTGCACCGAAAGCGGTTAGACGAAACACCGTCTGAACACTCGTCGTATAAACTCCGCAATCAAGGCAGAGGGTTGGCGCCCGCGGTCCCGGACCTGCCGTCCAGGTGACGTACGGCAGGCCTCACCCATCCCCCTTGGCACCCAGACCCCGGCCCCCGCCCTCTGACCTCCGTGAGCTGACAGCGCCGTCCGCCCCGCCCTCGCGCCATTGCCTGTCGAATGAGAGGCGACCCACCATGCCCCTGCATGTCCCCCCGGCTCCCGCGCCCGCACTTCGCTCCGTCCTCACCGCGCTCGGCTCGCCCACCGCGGTCCGCGAAGCCCGAACACCCTCGCTGCGCGCCGCCCAGGGGCCGGCCACTCCCGAACTCCCACTGCCCGTCCACGTCCTGGACGAGATCACCCCGGCGGGCATGTCCGCGACCCGGCTGGCCGGCTGGCGCTTCCTGATCCGGTGCGGCGGCCGCGCGGTGGCCGCCGCCGAGACCCGTCTGACCCCCGACGGCTGGGCCTTCTCGCACTTCTTCGAGGGCCCGTACATCGCCTCGACCGAGCGCGCACTGCACCAGGCCGAGACGGTCACCCAGCCCTACCAGCCGCGCCTGCTGTCGTTCCCCGGCCTCTACATGCTCGCCCTCTGGCTGCACGGCGACTGCACCGCCGACAGCGCCACCGGGCACCCCGACCCCGCCGACATCCTGGTGCCGCTGGCCCCGGCCCCGCCCGGCATCGCGGCCCATGTGCCGCACCGGGTCGCCGAGCTGCTCCCGGTGCTCACCCACCGGGCGACCCCGGCCCCGGTGCCACCCCTGCCCCCGCTGCTCGGCTCGCCCGCCTGACGGCACCCCCGCGCCAGCGCCCACGTACCCCGCCGCGCCTTTCCCGGGTGGCGGGGTACGCCGCTGTCCGGCGATGGGATTAGGCTCGTATCGGACAACAGGAAACACGTACGCACGAGCCATAAAGCACTCGTACGAGCGAGAAAACACTCGCCTGAGCGCAAAAAGGCGAAAGCACGAGGAAGCACGGGTCAAGGCCTCGCTCGCACGAGCGACAATACGCTCGAACGAGCCCTCGCAGCCCCCGGGTCCGCACGGACTAGCCCTATCCGACCACTGCGAACCACCCGAAGTGACAGTGCAGTTGGGATGAACCATCCGCGCGGGTGAAGCGTCATCAACCTGTAAGAAAGCGGTGCTGCGAAATCCCTGCGGATTGACGCCCGTGGGGCAACACTGGGTTCCGACCGACTAATCACAACGGGGGGCGGCCATGAACGAAGCTTCACGCCGCGAAACAGACACCGAAGCAGACACCACAGCCATCTCACCGATCACGACAGAGCGAAAGATCCCCTCCATGTGCCAGCACCAGCCACCGTGTCCCTCAGCCCACTCCGCCGACCGGGAGTCCGCCCGTCTCGTGGCGCACCACCCGGAGCAGGGGTGGAGTCTGCTGTGCAACGGCGTTCTGCTCTTCGAGGACACCGGTGAGCTCCTGCCCGACGGCCAGATCATCGCCCCGCACCGTCCGCTGGGCACCGGCAAGGTGATGACGGCCGCGTAGCGCCCGCCGGCGGGCCACGCCGGTCAGACGCTGCGCCACCGGGCGGCACGACGGACGCCCGGAGTACTCCCAGGGGCCGGTCGCAGACCCTGACTGCGAGCCGGCCCCGATGTGTGTCCGGGGCCGCTCACGCACCGTAGTCCACCGTGCGTCCCGGGCGACCCTCGTACCGACGCCCGTGACGCCCGGCAGCCGCGGCCTACCTCAGCGCCTGACGCAGCGCGAAGTACGCGGGCTTCGGCCGCAGTTCCTCGTCCCACGGCAGGGCGGCTCCCTCGCCCGGGAAGAAGTCAGGGATCCAGGAGTACTTGTCCGTGTAGTCCCAGAGCGTGATCCCCACACACCGGCGCACCGCCAGGCACGCCTCGGTCATGTCCCGGTACCAGTCGGCCTGCTGCGCCAGCTTCTCCTCGGTCGCGGGCAGTTCCATCCGTACGTCGACCTCGGTGAGCGCCGTGTCCAGGCCGAGCCGGGCGAACCGGCGCAGGTTGTCCTCCAGCGTGGCCGGATAGCCGTACTGGAGCGCCAGATGGGTCTGCAGGCCGAAGCCGTGCAGCGGGACGCCGCGGGCCTTGAGCTGCTTGGCCAGCCTGTAGTAGGCGTCGCTCTTCGGGCCGACCGCCTCGACGTTGTAGTCGTTGAGGTAGAGCCTGGCCTTCGGGTCGGCCTGGTGGGCCCAGCGCAGGGCGTCGGCGATGTAGCCGGGGCCGAGCGTCTTGTAGAAGACCGTCTCGCGGTAGGTGCCGTCCTCGTTGAACGCCTCGTTGACGACGTCCCAGGCGTAGATCTTGCCCCGGTAGTGCCGCACCTCGGTCTGGATGTGCTTCTTCAGTACGGCCCTCAGCTCGGTCGCCGTCCACTCGCGGCCGGTGAGCCAGTCCGGCAACTGGCTGTGCCAGACCAGGGTGTGGCCGCGCACCTTCTGGTGATTGGCGCGGGCGAGGTTCACGATCTCGTCGCCCTTGGAGAAGTCGAAGACGCCCTGCTCGGGTTCGGTGGCGTACCACTTCATGCCGTTGCCGGGGGTGATCTGGTCGAACTCGCTGCCGAGGAGTGCCTTGTAAGGCTCGTCGACGAGTTCGGGGTTGTCGGTCGCGCTGCCGAAGTAGCGGCCGTGGCGCTGGGCGAGGTCGGCGAGGGTGGGCTCCTGGTGGCCCGCCTGGGCGGGCGAGCCGACGACCGCGACCAGGGCGGCCGCGAGGACGCCGACGAGTCTGAGACGGTTCTTGCGCATGGTGCGACTCCTCACGAGATGGGTGGTGGGTGAGCCGTACGTCCGCCTGTGCGCGTCATCCCTTGGTGGCGCCGGCGGTGAGGCCGCCGACGAGCTGGCGCTCGGCGACCGAGTAGAAGGCGAGGGCCGGGACCATGGCCAGCACCAGGTAGGCGAAGACGCGGGCGTAGTCGGCGGAGTACTGGCCCTGGAACTGCTGGACGCCGATGGGGATCGTCCACCAGGTGGAGTCGGTGAACACCAGCAGCGGCAGGAAGAAGTTGTTCCAGCTCGTGACCACGGCCAGGACCGAGACGGTGCCCAGCGCGGGCCGCGCCATGGGCAGCAGCACCCGCCAGAAGAACCCGAAGGAAGTGCACCCGTCGAGCGTGGCCGCCTCCTCCAGCTCGCCGGGGATCTGACGGAAGAAGCCGCGCAGGATGATGATGGTCATCGGCAGCCCGAAGGCGGCCTGCGGGAGGATCACGCCGAGCGGGTTGTCCAGCAGGCCCAGGGAGCGCAGCAGCAGGAACAGGGGCAGGGCCGCCACCGCGAAGGGGAACATCAGGCCCATGGTGAAGAGGGTGAACAGCGTCTCGCGGCCGCGGAAGGCGAAGCGCGCGAAGGAGAACGCCGAGAGCGCGGAGACCGCCACGACCAGGACGGTCGTCCCCACCGCGATCAGGGTGCTGTTGCCGATCAGCCGCCAGAAGTCGCCCGACCCGAGGATGCCCGTGTAGTTGCCGGTCTCCCAGGACTCGGGCAGGCCGACCGGGTTGCGGGAGAGCTCGTCGGTGGACTTGAAGCCGGACAGCACGGCGTAGAGCAGCGGCACGACCATCACCGCGCCGACGACCACGAGGATCACATGCAGGGGCAGGCTCCTACCGCCGGTCTTCTTACCGACCCTCCTGCCGCTCTTCCTGCCCGCCGTGGCCGTCACTTGGCGCCTCCCCGCATCGTGGTGGTGGCTCCTTCGAGGTCGCGGCGGAGCACGAACCGCTGGTAGGCGAGGGCGAAGACGAGGCTGATGCCGAACATGACCACGCTGATCGCGCTGGCGTAGCCGACCTGGTAGCGCTTGAAGCCGTACTGGAACATGGTCACGGCCATCGTCTCCGAGTGATGGTCGGGACCGCCCGCCGTGGTCACCCAGACCAGGTCGAAGAGCTGGATCGCCCCGATCACGGACAGGAACACGCTGATCCTGAGGGTGGGCGCGAGCAGCGGCAGGGTGACGTTGCGGAAGCGCTGCCAGGCGTTCGCGCCGTCGATGAGCGCGGCCTCGGTCAACTCGGCGGGGACGGACTGGAGTCCGGCCAGGTAGAGCATCATGTGGAAGCCGAAGTACTTCCACGTCATGACCAGGAACAGGGTGGCCATGACGGTGGACTGGTCGGCGAACCACTCACCGCCGAGCCCGTCGAGGCCGATGCCTCCCAGGATCTGGTCGGCGAAGCCGTCGCCGGGGGCGAAGATCATGCCGAACAGGACGCCGGTGATGGCCTCGGACAGGACGTACGGCCCGAAGAACAGCATCCGGTAGAAGGCCCGGCCGCGCAGCTTCTGGTTGAGCAGCACGGCCATGGCGAGCGCGAACGGCAGTTGGATGGCGAGCGACAGCACGACCAGGAGCAGACAGCGCCACAGGTCCCCCAGGAAGACCGGGTCCTTGAAGAGCCGGGTGAAGTTGTCGCCGCCGATGTAGTCGGACGGCATGCCGAAGCCGCCCCAGCGGAAGAAGGCCGCGTACAGGGCGAACAGCATCGGCAGCAGCACCAGGACGAGGAACAGCACCAGGGCGGGCACCTGGAAGCCGACCGCGCCGAGCCAGTGCAGCACGCGCCGCCGGGCCCGCCCCCGAGCCGCGCGTGCGGTCGAGGGCGGGAGGTCGGCGCCGGGGCCGGGCTGCTTGTCGGCGGACGGCAGGAACGTGGAGGTCATCGCCGGCTACTGCTCTTCCTTCGCGGTCTTCGTGATCGACTCGGTGACCTGCTGCGGGGACTTGGACCCGGCGATGAGCGCGCCGACGCTGTCGTTGACCTCCTGGCCGACGGCGGGCGCGTAGGCCTGGTCGAGATAGAGCTGGAAGCCGGTGGCGGCCTTCAACTGTGCTTGTACGGCCTTGATGTTGGGGTCGGTGATGGCGCTCTCGGCGGCCGGGACCACGGGCAGGGCCCCGGTCTTCTTGACCAGTTCCACATCCGTTTCCTCGGAGGCGAAGAACTTCAGGAAGTCGACGGCCGCCTGTGGCGCTCCGCTGCGCAGGGCGTGTCCGCCGCCCCCGCCGAACACCTCGGTGATCGTGCCCTTGCCGCCGTCGACCGCCGGGAACGGGAAGAAGCCGAGGTCGTCACCGAGGCCCTTGCCGGCGTCGGCCTGGACGATCGGGGCCCACTGGCCCATGAGTTCCATCGCTGCCTTGCCGTTGCCGACGGCCGCGGCCTGCCCGGTGGGGCTGGAGTAGGCGGCGCCGAGGAAGCCCTTCTGGTACGGCCGGAGGTCGACGAGTTCCTGGAGGTGCTGGCCGGCCTGGACGAAGGCGTCGCCGGTGAAGTCCTTGTCGTCGTACGCCTTCTGCAGGGCGGCGGCGCCAGCGGTGCGCATCGCGAGGTAGGCCCAGTAGTACATGCCGGTCCACGTCTCTTTGCCGGCGAGGGCGAGCGGAGTGGTGCCCTTGGCCTTCAACTTCCGTACGGCGTCCAGGAAGCCGCTCCAAGTGGTGGGCGGCTCGGTGATGCCGGCGTCCTTGAAGAGCGCCTTGTTGTACCAGAAGCCGACCATGCCCATGTCGAACGGAATGCCGTACACCTTCTCGTCGAGGAGGTACGGCTCCTTCGCGACGGGCAGCAGGCCGCCGGCGAAGTCTTTCGTGCGGTCCGTGAGGTCCTCGACGAGCCCGGCGTCGACCTGCTGCTTGAGGACGCCGCCGCCCCAGGTGTGGAAGATGTCGGGGAGCTTCCCGGAGGCGGTCAGCGCCGTCATCTTCGATTTGTAGGCGTCGTTCTCCAACTGAACGATCTTTATCTTCACCTTGGGGTTCTGGGCCTCGAACTTCTTGGCCAGCGCCGCCCAGACGCTCTTCGTCGGTTCGGTGGTGGAGATGTTCCACCACTCGATGGTGGTCGTGCCGTCCGACGACCCTCCGTCCGAGTCACCGCCGCAACCGCTCAGTGCCGTCACGCCCACACCGGCCGCGGCGGAGGCCGCCAGGAAGCCTCTGCGGGACAGTCCCGGGTCGCCCATCATGCGCTCCTTGGGTACGGGACGGCTCGTCCATGGCCGTCCACCGGATCGCCTGGATCGAAAGTTTCGTAATAGATCCAGAAAGCTGCGTTGCTGCCGCACCCTAGAGACAGCTCCCAAACGGTGGCAACCCCTTGTACGCGGTGAATCTGACGGGCGAATCCACCAACCGACCATCAGGGCCCGCACGACGTGGGGGGAGGGGACGCACCCGAACCAGCCGAACGCTGGGCGATCCGTCGGGGCCTCCACCCCCCCATCCCGAGCGACCCGCCCGACACCGCCTGCCGTACCGGACGATGCGGGCGAGCACACCCACCTCTCCACCGCAGGCCTGGACGTCGCAGCGACGAGCCTCGCCGACGCACACGGACAACCCGGCGCGGCGCGTTCCGGGGCCCAGCCGGGCCGTGAACCATCAGCCGGGCACCGCTGGCGACGCCGCCATACGAAGGTGCGCCTGGGCCAGCCGAAACATTCGACCCACACGACGAACTTTACGGAAGCGTCCGTAAGTGCGCACCTGGGACGCAACAAGGGCACGGGGCACCCACCGCTCACGGCCGTCGTCCAGGGCCCCGGACGCGGGGAGGAGCAGGGGCTCCGGGGCGTGCCACCGACGCTATGTATGCCCGGTGCCCCAGGTCATGGACTCCTCCGGGTTGCTGACGCGGGGGGCTCGCCCGCGATCGGCACGTTCTTGCGGCTTGCGGCTCGCGGCTCGCGGCTCGCGGCTCGCGGCTCGCGGCTCGCGGCTCGCGGCTCGCGGCTCGCGGCTCGCGGCTCGCAGTCGAACACTCTCCGTACCGAGCCCCGCACCCCGCCAGGCCCAAAAGGCCCCCGCACCGGAAGGCGGAGCGCGCGGACGAGGGCCGGCCCTGGTACCGGGTCATGTGCCTGACCGGCGTCGACTACTTCTCGACCGTCGTGGCCGTCGGCGTCCACCACGTAATCGGCCAGGGCCACGTGATCATCGACTGGCCCCACGGCCTCCCGGCCGAGCACGGCAACGTCTTCGTCATGATCGGCGTCGCCCTGATCGTCTTCCCCAAGCTCGCGCTCACCTACCTCGCGCACCAGTACCTCGGCGGCACCTTCGGCACGGTCTATGGTCGCGTTCCTGGTCACCTGGCTCTTCGACGCCGACGTCGACGCCCAGGGCAGCGCATACGCCACCGGCGTGCTGGTGCTCATCAGCTCAGCCGCGATCGCCGTGACCGTCGCGGCCCGCGAGGCCGGTCAGCGCAACCGGTCCATCGGCTTCACGGTCATCTCCGCGGTCGCCTGCTTCATCGCCGGCATCATCCTCGTCTCCCTCTCTCGCGGCTGATGCGCACCTTCGAGCTCCGCGTGACCAGCCGAGTACCGAGGCAAGATCGAGCAGATACGCGTCGACAACGACCTGTCCGAGCGGGAGGACTTCGTCTTAGTCGAGGTCACGGTCACCGACCCCGCCGAGTTCGAGGCAGGCCTGACGGTGCGCGGCCAGACCATGCACCACCGCTACCGTGTCCTCACCCTTTTCGGTCAGGGAGAGGTCGCCCCGCGCACCCGCGAGGCGCCGCGCGAGGCCGAGCCGGACCGGGACCGCCGACCCCGGGTGCACACCAGCTGAACCGGCCACGGCCATCAGGATCGCGTCAACGATGAGCCATAAGACGTCAGCAGCGTCCGCTCGAACACCCGGTCCCCCTACCGTCTGCACTGTGGACGCAAGCAGACCACGCCCGTGCCCGACCGGTGACCGCCACTGGCGTGACGGCGCCCGGTTCGCCGCGGGCTGCGCTCTGCTCTTCTGCGGCATGACCCTGCTGATCGACTGGGACGGGCACACCCTGACTGCGCCGCGCGCCATGCTGTGGCTGGTCATGACCGCCGTACTCTTCACGATCCTGCTCCCCGAGCGCGTGACCGCGGGCCCGGGCTGGCTCGCGGTACGCGGCCTCGTCCGGCGTCAGGCCGTACGCACGGACCAGTTGGTGACCGTACGGCAGTACGGCGACCTGGCGGCCCACCTGACCCTGTGCGATGCGGACGGCCGCCACCTGGAGCTGGACCCGCGGATCCTCGTCGAGAACCCACTGCTGTGGCATGAGCTGGACACCGGAGTACGCCGCTCACGGGCGAGCGGGACGCTGCGCGAAGGCATCGACGTACTGGAGCAACTGCGGCTCCAGATCGACGACGCGGAGGCGCGGGCGGTGCTCAGGTCGTCCGGGATCATCTGAACTAGCCCGTACACGACAACTCAACCGACATACCCTCACCCACCACGACGGAGCCCGACGGCGATTACGGTAGGAGTCAAAAGCCGCATACCCGGCAAGCTTCACCACGCGAGGCTTCTCCATGAGCCTGACCATCCGCAACAAGCTCCCCGGCACGATCACGGCCATCACCCCGGGCGAGGCCATGGCGATGGTCGACGTCCACCTCACCGGCGGCCAGGACCTCACCGCAGCGGTCGCCCCGTCGGCCGTCGAGGAGCTCGGCCTGACCGAAGGCACCGCCGTGAACGCCCTCGTGACCGCGACCCACATCTCCGTCACCACCGCCCCGACCGAGGAGGGTCTGCCCCTCCTCAACCGACTTCCGGGCACGGTCACCGGCATCGCCACCGGCGGCGCGATGGCATCGGTGAGCATCGCGGTCGAGGGCGGCGCCCTCACCGCGGCCGTCACCAGGGACGCCACCACTGACCTCGCCCTGTCACCCGGCGTCCCGGTCGTCGCCCTGATCGAGGCGACCGAGGTGGCCCTGACCACGGCATGACGCGGCGAGGGGCTCCATCCGACCACTCCCGGCCGACAGAGCCCCTCGCGTCACCTGCTACGACGCCTGTGTCTTTTGTATCTTTTGTGTGTTCTATGCCTTCTGTGACTCCTGCGAGACTCAGTCCTCGTAGGCGTCCAGCGGCGGGCAGGAGCACACCAGGTTCCGGTCGCCGAAGGCCTGGTCGATGCGGCGCACCGGCGGCCAGTACTTCTCGGCGGCCGACATCCCGGCCGGGAACACGGCCTCCTCGCGGCTGTACGCGTGCTCCCACTCACCGCCCAGCGCGCCCGCGGTGTGCGGAGCGTTCCGCAGCGGGTTGTCCTCGGCGGGCCACTGCCCCGAACCGACCTTCTCGATCTCCGCGCGGATGGCGATCATCGCCTCGCAGAACCGGTCGAGTTCGCTCAGGTCCTCGGACTCGGTCGGCTCGATCATCAGCGTCCCGGCCACCGGGAACGACATCGTCGGCGCGTGGAAGCCGTAGTCGATGAGCCGCTTGGCGAGATCGTCGACGCTCACCCCGGTCGCCTTGGTCAGCGGCCGCAGATCGATGATGCACTCGTGCGCGACCAGCCCGCCCGGGCCGGTGTACAGCACGGGGTAGTGCGGCTCGAGGCGCTTGGCGATGTAGTTGGCGGACAGCACGGCCACCTGCGTGGCCCGCTTCAGTCCCTCGCCGCCCATGAGCCGGACGTACGCCCACGAGATCGGCAGGATCCCGGCGGACCCCCAGGGCGCGGCCGAGACCGGCCCGACGCCCGTCTCGGGCCCGGCGGCGGGCTGCAGCGGATGGTTGGGCAGATACGGCGCGAGGTGCTCGCGCACCGCCACCGGACCGACGCCCGGGCCACCGCCGCCGTGCGGGATGCAGAAGGTCTTGTGCAGGTTCAGGTGCGAGACGTCACCGCCGAAGTGCCCCGGCTTGGCCAGGCCCACCAGCGCGTTGAGGTTGGCGCCGTCGACGTACACCTGCCCGCCGGCCTCGTGCACCTGCGCGCAGATGTCGGCGACATGCTCCTCGAACACACCGTGCGTCGACGGGTACGTGATCATCAGCACCGCGAGCTCGTCCCGGTGCTGCTCGATCTTGGCCCGCAGGTCCTCGACGTCGATCTCGCCGTCCTCGGCGGTCTTCACGACGACGACCTTCATCCCGGCCATCACGGCGCTGGCGGCATTCGTACCGTGCGCGGACGACGGAATCAGGCACACGGTCCGCTGCTCGTCACCGTTAGCCCGGTGGTACCCGCGCACGGCGAGCAGCCCGGCCAGCTCGCCCTGCGAGCCGGCGTTGGGCTGGAGGGACACCTTGTCGTAGCCGGTGACCTCGGCGAGACGTTCCTCCAGCTCACGGATGAGCGTCAGATAGCCCTGCGCCTGCTCGGCGGGCACGAAGGGGTGAAGCTGCCCGAACTCCGGCCAGGTGACCGGCTCCATCTCGGTGGTCGCGTTCAGCTTCATGGTGCAGGAGCCCAGCGGGATCATGCCGCGGTCGAGCGCGTAGTCGCGGTCGGCGAGCCTGCGCAGGTAGCGCAGCATCGCGGTCTCGGAGCGGTGCTGGTGGAAGACGGGGTGCGTGAGGTAGTCGTCGGTGCGCAGCAGCTCGCCCGGAACGGCGTCCTCGGTCGCCGCGTCCAGCGCCTCGATGTCCCCCTCGACGCCGAACGCCGTCCATACGGCCCCGAGCTGGGCCCGCGCGGTGGTCTCGTCGCAGGCGACGGACACGTGGTCGGCATCGACGAGGCGCAGGTTGACGCCGTTCTGCCGGGCGGCGGCGACGATCTCGGCGGCCTTCGAGGGGACGCGCACGGTGAGCGTGTCGAAGTAGGAACCGTGCACGACCTCGACCCCACCCGCGGTGAGCCCCGCGGCGAGGATCGACGCGTACCGATGGGTCCGCCGGGCGATGCTCCGGAGCCCCTCGGGCCCGTGGTACACGGCGTACATCCCGGCCATCACGGCGAGCAGCACCTGAGCGGTACAGATGTTGCTGGTCGCCTTCTCCCGCCGGATGTGCTGCTCCCGCGTCTGCAGGGCCAGGCGGTACGCCTTGTTCCCGTCGGCGTCCACGGACACGCCCACGAGCCGCCCGGGCAGGCTGCGCGCGAACTTCTCCTGTACGGCCATGTAGCCGGCGTGCGGCCCACCGAAGCCCATGGGCACACCGAACCGCTGCGTCGTACCGACCGCGATGTCCGCCCCGAGCTCACCGGGCGACTTCAGCAGCGTGAGCGCGAGCAGATCGGCGGCGACGGTGACGAGGGCGCCGAGCTCGTGGGCCTGGTCGATGACGGCCTTGATATCGCGTACGACACCGGAGGCACCCGGGTACTGCAGGAGCACGCCGTTGATCTCACGGGAGGCGACGTCGGCCGGAATCCCACCACTGAGGTCGGCGACGACCACCTCGACCCCCGCGGGCTCGGCCCGCGTCTCGATCACGGCGATGGTCTGCGGCAGCACATCCGCGTCGACCAGGAACAGCCCCTTCTTGTTCCGGCCCATCCGCCGGGACAGCGCCATGGCCTCCGCCGCGGCGGTCCCCTCATCCAGCAGCGAGGCACCGGAGGTCGGCAGCCCTGTGAGGTCGGCGACCATGGTCTGGAAGTTGAGCAGCGCCTCGAGCCGCCCCTGCGAGATCTCTGGCTGGTACGGCGTGTAAGCGGTGTACCAGGCCGGGTTCTCCATGACATTCCGCAGGATGACCGGGGGCGTGAAGGTCCCGTAGTACCCGAGCCCGATCATCGAGTCCAGCACCTGGTTGCGGTCGGCGAGCGACCGCAGCTCGGCGAGCACCTCGGCCTCGGTACGCGCCCCCGGCAGATCGAGAGAGTCGGCGTTCTTGATCACATCGGGCACCGCGGCGGCCGTGAGCTCGTCGAGGGAGCCGTACCCGACCTGGGCGAGCATCTTGGCCCGAGCCTCGTGATCAGGACCGATGTGACGCTGCTCGAAGGGAATCCCCTGTTCGAGCTCGGAGAGCGGAATGCGATGGGCGGTCATTGCGGAGGCCTCCTGGTCTGACGCGACCTTCGAGGGGCACCACGGCGCGGGTACCCGGACGGCCTCCCCCTCTGTCATCTCAACCTGAGAGCTTCACCGGATCGCCCGAGGGCCTCCGGCTTTCACCGTCGGTGAGAGCGGAAGCCGTCGACACCCGCCCTGCTTTCCAGAGTGACCTCGACCGTGCGGTACGTGGGCCTGAGAGATTCCGGGGAGGATTTGCTCCTTCGGCGCCTCCGGTGGTGTCCGGAGGACTCTCCCGCACGGGGTCAGCAGCCGCTAGAAAGCCTACCAGCGAGGCCGACGCACGGACCTTCGAGTGGCCGCTCTCACCAATCTGCCTTTTCGTAGTGCTAACGGATGAGTTGCGACCAAGTGGAGGGCCCGTGCAGACCGACATCGATCCGCGCAACCTGATCGGCCGCAAGGCCTTCGACCGCAACGGCACCAAGATCGGCACCATCGACGAGGTCTACCTCGACGACGCGACCGGAGTGCCGGAATGGGCGGCGATACGCACCGGCCTGTTCTCCCGCGACGCCTTCGTCCCCCTGGAGCCCAGCGAACTGGTGGAGGGCACCCTCCACGTCCCCTTCGACCGCACCCTGATCAAGGACGCCCCCGACTTCGGCGTAGGCCGCCACCTCTCCCCCGAACAGGAACTACAGCTCTACCACCACTACGGCCTGGACGTAACCTCCCCGCCCCCACCCCCCGACCGAGACTTCGGCACCCTGGCCTCCACGGACTCCCCGGACGACAACGCCCCAAGAAAACCGCACACCCACCCATAACCTGCTCCACATAGCCGCGGGCAGTCGTACCGCTGCTGCGACACGAGAGCGACCCGGCGGCTACACCACATAGCTGCGGGCAGTCATACCGCTGCTGCGACACGAGAACGACCCGGCGGCTACACCACATAGCTGCGGGCAGTCATACCGCTGCGGCGACACGAGAACGACCCGGCGGCTACACCACATAGCTGCGGGCAGTCATACCGCTGCGGCGACACGAGAGCGACCCGGCGGCTACACCACATAGCTGCGGGCAGTCGTGCCGCTGGGGCGGCACGGGTGGGCGCAGCGGCACCCCGCCAGCGCGGGCAAGCGCCCCCCGGCACCCCATACGCCGGTCAAGTCACACCCAACCGCTCAGCCGCTCCCTGCCCCCTTCCTCTCCCCCAAAGCCCCACCAGTCCCAATCACCCCACCAGGCCCGGCTCCCCCTCTCCCCGCCACCAACGGCAACGGCTCCGCCCTCTCCAACCCCGGATCATCAACCCGAAACGTCCGCACCCGCCCCGGCTCCGACCCAGGCGTCTCAAACCGCACAGTCACCCGCCCCAGCCCACTCCCCTGCACCCACCCATGCCCGTACTCGGCATGCCGCACATCGTGACCCGCAAGCCACCGCCGCCGCTCACCAGCCCCCTCGACCCCCCGCACAGCAACCACCGGCTGAACATCACCTCCCCCCACCGGTTGCTCTCCCTGCTCCTCCAGCCCCTCCCCACCCTCCCGCTCCCCGGCAGCCTGCGCGAACAGATCCTCCTGGGTGTAGTCGGCCAGCCCACTCACCCCGACCCCCAACAACCGCACACCACCCGTCGTATCCACGGATTCCAGCAGCCGCGCGGCAGCCTCCCGCACCACAGCCGGATCATCCGTAGGCCCCCGCAACGTCTCGGACCGGGTCAGCGTCGAGAAGTCGTACCGCCGCACCTTCAGCACAATCGTCCGCCCCGACAACCCGGCCTCCCGCAGCCGCCGCACACAGCGATCCGCCAGCCGCCGCACCTCCATTCCCACCCGAACCCGATCGTGGATGTCCACGTCGTACGTGTCCTCGACGGACACCGACTTGGTCTCCCGCTCGGCCACCACGGGCCGCTCGTCGTGCGCCAGCGCCATGGCGTACAGGGCATGCCCATGCGCCTTGCCCAGCAGCCGCACGAGCTCGTCCTCCCCGGCCTCGACGATCTCCCCGACCGTATGGATCCCGGCCCGCCGCAGATGATCCCCGGTCGCCGGCCCCACTCCCGGCAGGATCCGCGCCGACATCGGCCCGAGCAGCGCCCGCTCGGTCCCCGGCTCGATCACCACCATCCCATCGGGCTTGGCCTGCTCCGAGGCGATCTTCGCGAGCATCTTGGACGCGGCAAGCCCCACCGACCCCGCAAGCCCGGTGACCGCCCGTATGTCCGCCCGCAACTTCGTCCCCACCAGCCGCGCCGACGCCTCGTCCCAGGCCGCCTCCCCGGCCTCCAGGTCCACGAACGCCTCATCCAGGCTCAGCGGCTCCACCAGCGGGGACAGCTCCCGCAACAGCCCCATGACCTGCTCGCTGATCTCACGGTAGATCCCGAAGCGCGGCACGAGATACGCGGCATTGGGCGCCAGCCGACGCGCCTGCGCCATGGGCATCGCCGAGTGCACCCCGAAGACCCGGGCCTCATAGGACGCGGTGGCGACCACTCCACGCGGCCCGAGCCCGCCCACGATCACGGCTTTCCCACGCAGGCTCGGCTTGGATGCCTGCTCCACCGAGGCGTAGAAGGCATCCATGTCGAGATGCAGGATCGTGGGCGCGTTTCTCACATCTCCGATGCTGCCTCACGCCACTGACAATGCCCTGCTACGGCCGGCTGCTCACGGCCTCAGACCGCCCGGTTACGCCGCCGAGCCAGCTCGTCCGCCGGGTTGTGCCCGATGAGCGTCTCCCCGGTGTCGATGCGCTCCCCGTGCAACTGCGACAAAGCGCTCTCGACGTCCCGCCACACGACACCCACGGCGATCCCGAAGATCCCCTGCCCACCCTGCAGCAGTGCGTGCACCTCGTCCGGCGAGGTGCACTCGTACACCGTCGCCCCGTCGCTCATCAACGTCATGCGCTCGAGATCACGAAAACCCCGCTCGCGCAGATGCCGCACGGCGGTGCGGATGTTCTGCAGCGACACCCCGGTGTCCAGGAACCGCTTGACGATCTTCAGGACGACGACGTCCCGGAAGCTGTACAGCCGCTGTGTCCCCGACCCGTACGCGGGCCGCACGCTCGGCTCGACGAGGCCGGTGCGGGCCCAGTAGTCGAGTTGCCGATAGGTGATGCCGGCGGCCGCACACGCCGTCGGACCGCGATAGCCGATCTGCTCGGTCGCCATGGACGCCGCCCCTCCGCCGCTGCTGGGCACGGCCGCCGGTCGCTGCGGAGCGTGATCGGCCGCGCTGCTCTGAAGAGCGCTTTGAAGCGGGTACGGACCGCTCGCCCCGAGACTGCGCTCGGGAGTGCCCCCCACCGTACCGTCGCCGCTGCTTCTCACGCCGACCTCCGTCCTTGACCTGCCTTCTCGACGGTAGGCAGTCACCAGGGGTGCGTCAACGATCGCCACACTCGGCACGCCGAGTGATAATCACCCTAGGAGTGGTTTCCCGTACCCCACCGCGGGGAAAGGCTAGCCGAATGCGCTCGGAGCAGGCCGCAGGACGCTCTCGCTCGCCGCTGGCAAATCCCGGCATTTAAGCCGTAACCGACTGTGGACCGCACCACCACGGACCGCAAGTCCACCGGGTGCCGCCCACTCATCTCACTGGCTGCTGGTGCCGAAGTCCTCGGGCGAGATCTGGTCGAGGAACTCGCGGAACTTCTCCACCTCGTCCTCCTGCTCGTCCGGGATCGCGATGCCGGCGTCGTCGAGCACCCCGTCGCTGCCGTAGATCGGCGTTCCGGTGCGCAGGGCCAGGGCTATGGCATCGGAGGGGCGGGCGCTCACCTCGACGCCGCTGGCGAACACCAGCTCCGCGTAGAAGACGCCCTCACGCAGGTCCGTGATGCGCACTTCGGTGAGCTCCTGACCGACGGCCTCCAACACGTCCTTGAACAGGTCGTGGGTCAGCGGTCGCGCGGGGGCCATGCCCTGCTGGGCGAAGGCGATCGCCGTCGCCTCCCCCGGCCCGATCCAGATGGGGAGGTAACGGTCGCCTCCCACTTCGCGCAGGAGCACGATCGGTTGGTTGGAGGGCATTTCCACCCGGACACCTACGACATCGAGCTCGTTCACACAGCAACCCTAGGCCGTGCTCGGGACGTTTGGGTAGTCGGGCAGAGAACGGGTGGCCGATCCGGCCTTCCTGTGCATGCCCCGCTCAGGGCAGCCGCACCCCGAGAGCGGTCTGCACGAGCGCGGCGTGCAGCTTCACGGTGAGCCCCGCCAGCTCCTTGGCGCGCGCCTCGGCATGAGCCCTGGTCTGCGGGTTGCGATGCCGTCTCAGCGGCGCCACGACCTGGTCCACGAGCCCGGCCTCACGGTCGGCCGCGGCCTTCATCACCCGAAGATGCCTTGGCTCGATCCCGAACCGCCCCAGCTCGGCCACGAGCGAGGCCACGGTGACCGCCTCCGCCTCGTACGTCCCGTCCGGCAGCGCGGTGATCAGGCCGTACGACTCCCACTCCGCAAGCTCCCGCTCACCGATCCCGGCGGCGGCCAGCAGCTCGGCCCGTCCCATCCGGGCCGACGTGGGTGCCTCGACGGGCTCCAGGACCGTTTCTCCGTCCCGCTGGCGGCACAGGGTGGGCAAGGGTGCCGCCTCGCCGCGCTCCATGGCGTCCAGGTGCTCCCGGATCACCTTGAGCGGCAGATAGTGGTCCCGCTGCATCCGCAGGACGTGGCCCAGCCGCTCCACGTCCTGTGCGCTGAATTTGCGATACCCCGAGGGGGTCCGCCGCGGCTCGACCAGGCCCTCCGACTCCAGGAAACGGATCTTGGAGATGGTGATGTCAGGGAACTCCGCGCGCAGCACGTTCAGCACCGTGCCGATGCTCATCAGCCGACTGTCCGTGGCGGCAGTGCCATGACCGGCACCGCCGCTCGGTGTTTTCAGCATGGACCTTCCCTGGGTCTCCCCGGACGGGCTCCGGGGGAGGGTCAGTAGCCCCGCTGGCTCGCGTAGAAGACCAGCCGGTACTTGCCGATCTGCACCTCGTCGCCGTTGTTCAGAGCGACCTGGTCGATCCGCTCGCGGTTGACGTACGTGCCGTTCAGACTGCCGACGTCGGCCACCGTGAACGAGCCGTCCTGAGCGCGGCGGAACTCGACGTGCCGACGCGAGACCGTCACGTCGTCCAGGAAGATGTCGCTCTGCGGGTGACGGCCGGCCGTGGTCAGATCGCCGTCCAGGAGGAAGCGGCTGCCCGAGTTCGGCCCGCGGCGCACCACCAGCAGCGCGGAGCCCAGCGGCAGCGCGTCGACGGCGGCCTGGGCCTCGGGCGACAGCGCCGGGATCGGCGTCTGGCCGGTGGCCTCGGCGTCGTAGGCCTCGAGACCGGAGATGGAGATCGTGGAGGTCGTCTCGGACGGACGCTCGGCCGCCGCACCGCTCCGCAGCGGGGCGCCGCAATTGGAACAGAACCGGCTGTTCTCCGCGTTGCGGTTACCGCACCTCGTACACACCAGGGCCGACATCGGGGAAAACCCTCCACCCGTACTTGAGGTTGACGGTTGCCCGAAACCTATGCCGCCGGACTGGTCAGGGTCAACCGACGGCGCGCCCTGACCTCCGGAAATGTCACCGCCCGGCCCAGATACCTGGTCTCTGAACAGCGGGCGCTGCGCATCCTCGTCCCCCTGCGCGCGATGACGAGCGGTCGCGTTGGCGTTGTCCTCTCGCGCGCTCTTGCCGAACAACTTCGCAAACAACTTCACGGGCGATTCCCCTTGACCGAAACAGACCCGCCCGTGGGGCAGGACGAACCCTGACTGCACTCTCTGGCCGACTCGGACATCCTCACAACGTCCGTCTCCACCAGACAGTTTCCACCACGCACCACCCATTCGGTGCGCCGACCCCCCGCAACCTCATGCCCTCCCCGGACGTCCCCCATGCACCCCCGGTTCACTGGGAGGACGACCGAGCGTAGTCAGGCCGCTTCGCCGCTCGCAAGGCATCCACGACGATCTTGTCCGACCGCTCGATCGTCACGGTGGCCTGCTCCTTCTCGAGGGTCTGCACCACGCCTCCAGGAATGTTGAGCGCCGGCTCGAGGTCCTGCGGTTTGCCGATGACCTTGAAACGATAGGGCGCGTTGATCTTGTTCCCGTCGACACTCACGCCGTTGCCGGAATCGCTGAAGTACGTGCCGGCGACGACGCGCACACCGTTCACCTGGATCGCCTCCGCGCCCGCGGCACGCAGCTCCTGGATCGCGTCGAGCAGCATGTTCGCCTCGACCGTACCCTTCGTGTAGTCGATGGTCATCGTGATGCCGGGCCCCTGCGCGGCCACCGTGCCCGCCAGAATGCCGAGTTGCCTCTCCTTCTCGATCGTCTGCTTACGGGCCTCCTCGGCCTGGTCCGAACTGTTCTCCAGTTCGTCGCGCTGCTTCTCGAGACCCTGCTTCTCGTCCTCAAGACGCTGAGTACGGTCGTCCAGTTCATCGAGGATGCGAACGAGATCTTCCTGACGTGCGCCGCGCAGCGCGGTGTCGCTGTCGCTGTTCGACGCCACCTGGACGGCCAGACCGAACCCGAGGCCGAACAGCAGCAGGGCGACGATGAGTTGGGCCCGGGTGACGCGGGGCGGCCACAGCCCGTTCGCGAGCCGCTGCCGACCGGTCAGCCCGTCGTCCTGCCGCTCGTCGGCCGTCGCCGCGCTCCCGGAGCCGTTCTCGACCTCGGCCGCACTCGCCGGCACCTCCTCGGGCAGCTCCTTGCGGAACCTGTTCCCCGGTGTCTCGTCGTGGTCGCTCATGGGCCTCACGCCCGGAACACGTGCCGGCGAATCGCCGCGGCGTTGGAGAAGATCCGGATGCCGAGGACGACGACGACACCCGTGGAAAGCTGCGCGCCCACGCCCAACTTGTCACCGAGGAACACGATCAGCGCGGCCACGACCACATTGGACAGGAACGACACGACGAAGACCTTGTCGTCGAAGATCCCGTCGAGCATGGCCCGCAGACCGCCGAAGACGGCGTCGAGAGCCGCCACGACGGCGATCGGCAGGTAAGGCTCGACGACCGCCGGAACCTCAGGCCGGACCAACAGTCCGGCCACGACTCCCACGACGAGGCCCAGTACGGCGATCACGATGTGCCCTTCTCGGATTTCTCGGTGTTCGGCTGTGCTGTACGTACGGTCACACTCGGTGCGGCGGGCAGCCGGAGATCGTCCTGGACGGAGATGTTGGTCCTGATCCCGAAGCTCTCCTGCAGGGCGTCCAGGTACAGCCCGTCGGCACTGTCCTGGAACCTGCGGCTCAGCCGCTCCCCGTCCCCCACCGCGAGCACCGTGTACGGCGGAACCAGCGGCTTGTTGTCGACCAGTATCGCGTCACCGGCGGCCCTGATCGCAGACAGAGCGGTCAGCCGCTGCCCGTTGATCGAGACGGCCTCGGCGCCCGACTCCCACAGCCCGTTGACGACCCGCTGCATGTCGCGGTCGCGCACCCGCCCGGTGTCGGAGAACCCGGACGTCCCCCGCGGGTCGCCGTCGCCGTCCGTGCCCGCTTCCTTGGCGTCGTTCACGACCAGCTTCACGCCGGGCCCGTGCACCTCCACGGCGCCCGCCAGGATGTCCACGAGTTCGGTACGGTCGCTGCCGCCCGCCGTCTTCAGGGCCTCGCGCTGCCGTGCGCTCACATCGCCGCGCAGCTCGTCGACGGTGTCCTCCAGCTTGTCCGCCGCGGCTGTCTCACGGTCGATGCGGTCGATCAGCTCCTCGCGCTCCTTGGCGACGACGGGCGCCGCGACGCGCGCCTGCGCCGCCCCCACGGTCACCACGAGCGCCGCGAGCACCAGGCCGACGGCGAGCCCCAGCTTCGCCCTGAGCGTCTTGGGCAGGCCCCCGTCCCCGGCCGCCCTCTTGCGCGCCGCAGCCTCGGCGTACCCGTCGTCGAGGCTGTGATCCATGACGTTGGTGAGCAGCGACATGGACGCGTCCGGGCGCGCAGGGGGCGTAGGTGTGCTCCGAACGGGGGGCTGCTGCGGCATGCCGCACATCGTCGCACGCCGCGACCACTACCTCCGAATGGCCCCACCGACGAGCCGGACAGGCTCCTTCGAGGACGCCTGTCCGGCACCCGACGTGCTCTGTGCCTTACCGTCCGGCGCTGTCCACGACCGCCGACCACTCGTCGAGCAGAGCTTGCGCGGACGCGTCGTCCGGACCCTCGGCCCACAGGTGAGTGACCGCCTCCGCCGGGTCCGGCAGCACCATCACCCAGCGCCCGTCGGTCTCGACGACCCGTACGCCGTCAGTCGTATCGACAAAGCGATCTCCGGCCTCCTCCACGACCCGCCGCATCACCAGCCCCTTGACGGCCCAGGGCGTCGCAAGGTCCCGCTTGATGACATGCGCCCGCGGAATCCGCGCGTCGATCTGGCTCAGCGTGAGCTGTGTCCGCGCCACCAGCCCGATCAGCCGTACGAAGGCCGCCGTACCGTCGAAGACGCTGCTGAACTCCGGGACGATGAACCCGCCCCTGCCGTCACCACCGAAGATGGTCGTGTCGTCACGGCCCACCCTGGTCAGGTCATCGGGCGAGGTCGTCGTCCACTCCACCTGCGTCCCGTGATACGCCGCCACCTGCTCGGCGATCCTCGTGGTGGTCACCGGCAGCGCCACCCGCCCGCTGCGCCGCTCAGCGGCCACCAGGTCGAGCATGACCAGCAGAGCCCGGTCGTCCTCGACGATCCGCCCCTTCTCGTCCACCAGCGACAGCCGCTCACCGACCGGGTCGAACCGCACCCCGAAGGCGGCCCGCGCGGACGCCACGATCTCTCCCAGCCGCACCAGCCCCGATCGCCGCGTGTCCGCCGACTCCGTGGGCCTGGACTCGTCGAGACCGGGGTTAATGGTCAGCGAATCGACCCCGAGCTTCCCCAGCAGGCTGGGCAGCACGAGCCCGGCACTGCCGTTCGACGCATCGACGACGACCTTGAGTCCCGACTCCGAGATCCCGGTCGTATCGACGTTCCGCAGCAACGACCCGGTGTACGAGTCGAAGACGCTCGCCGGAAAGTGCAGGTCCCCGATCTCTCCCGGGAACGCACGCCGGTACTCCTGCCTGGCGAAGACCCTGTCCAGCTTCCGCTGACTGGCCTGCGACAGGTCGGCTCCCTGCCCGTCGAAGAACATGATGTCGACGGAATCCGGCACCCCGGGCGTCGTCCGGATCATGATCCCGCCGGCACTGCCTCGTGCGGTCTGCTGCCGCGCCACGGGCAGCGGTACGTTCTCCAGATCTCGTACGTCGATGGCGCTGGCCTGGAGCGCGGAGATGACCGCCCGCTTCAGCGCCCGGGCACCACGGGAGTGGTCGCGGGCCGTGGTGACGGTGGAGCCCTTCTTCAGGGTCGTCGCATAGGCGCCGGCGAGGCGCACGGCGAGTTCGGGCGTGATCTCCACGTTCAGGATTCCGGATACCCCGCGGGCGCCGAAGAGATGCGCCTGGCCCCTCGACTCCCAGATCACCGAGGTGTTGACGAAGGCGCCGGCCTCGATGGTCTTGAACGGATAGACGCGCACGTTCCCCTGAACGATCGATTCCTCACCGATCAGGCACTCGTCACCGATGACCGCGCCGTCCTCGATCCGAGCGGCACGCATGATGTCGGTGTTCTTTCCGACCACGCAGCCACGCAGATTGCTGTGCTGCCCCACGTACACGTTGTCGTGCACGACCGCCTTGTGCAGAAAGGCTCCGCTCTTCACGACGACGTTCGAGCCGACGACGGTGTGCTCCCGGATTTCCGTACCGGCCTCGACCTTGGCGTAGTCCCCGATGTACAGCGGACCACGGAGAACGGCGTCGGGATGTACTTCGGCGCCTTCGGCCACCCACACGCCCGGAGAGAGCTCGAAGCCGTCGAGCTCGACGTCGACCTTGCCCTCCAGGACGTCGGCCTGCGCCTTCACATAGCTCTCGTGAGTGCCGACGTCCTCCCAGTATCCCTCCGCGACATAGCCATAGATCGGCTTGCCCTCCTTCATCAACTGCGGGAAGACATCGCCGGACCAGTCCACGGGAACATCAGGCTCGACATAGTCGAAGACCTCGGGCTCCATGACATAGATTCCGGTGTTCACGGTGTCCGAGAAGACCTGACCCCAGGTCGGTTTCTCGAGGAAGCGCTCGACCTTGCCTTCCTCATCGACAATCGTGATGCCGAATTCCAGCGGATTGGGCACTCGCGTCAGACAGACGGTGACGAGCGCCCCCTTTTCCTTGTGGAAGTTGATCAGCTCGGTGAGGTCGAAGTCAGTCAGGGCATCGCCGGAGATGACAAGGAAGGCATCGTCCTTCAACGCCTCTTCGGCGTTCTTGACGCTTCCGGCGGTACCGAGTGGCTTCTCCTCATTGGCATAACTGAGCTCCATTCCGAGCTCTTCACCGTCACCGAAGTAGTTCTTGACCAGCGAAGCCAAGAACTGCACGGTCACGACGGTCTCATTCAGACCATGCCTTTTGAGCAGCCGCAGAACGTGCTCCATGATCGGCCGGTTGGCCACCGGCAGGAGCGGCTTGGGCATGCTTGAGGTCATGGGGCGAAGGCGTGTGCCTTCGCCTCCGGCCATCACGACGGCCTTCATGTCGGAAGCGTCCTCCTCGAAGAGACGACGGTCTAGCCGACTTCACCCGTCCAGATTGTCCCGCACTTTTCCGCCGCGGGCCATCGAGCCGTCACGCCCGTTCAATCCGCGGGTTCACTCGGCCATGGCGTCCGCTCGGACCAGACGGCGGACTTGTACCACGTAGAGGACTCCTGCCCACCAGTACAGCGTCGTACCCCATCCGGCGAACGCCCATCCGAAAATAGCAGCGAGTGACGCGATCCATCCACTTCCGTCACTGAGCAACAGCAACGGGAAGGCATACATCAGGTTGAACGTGGCCGCCTTCCCAAGGAAGTTCACCTGCGGCGGCGGATAGCCATGGCGCCTGAGGATGCCCACCATCACCAGCAGAAGCAGCTCTCGCGCCAAAAGTACAACCGTCAACCAGATCGGCAGAATCTCGCGCCAGGTGAGGCCGACCAATGTCGAGAGAATGTAGAGCCGGTCGGCCGCCGGATCGAGAAGCCGGCCGAGGCTGCTGATCTGGTTCCAACGCCGCGCGAGCTTGCCGTCCAGGTAGTCGCTGATGCCGCTCAGAGCCAACACCAGAAGGGCCCAGCCATCGCTCTTCGGCCCGCCGAACTCGGGCCTGAGGATCAGCCACAGGAACAGCGGCACGCCAAGCAGCCGCGCCATGCTGAGGATGTTGGGGATGGTGAGGACCCGATCCGTCTGGACGCGAGTCTCCTGGACCTCCACCCGGGGGCCTCCTGTGGGAAACGTACCTACGATGCTCCCTGACCCTACCTCAACGCAAAAAGCTCTGGCTCTTGGGCTGTGTGCCCAAGAGCCAGAGCTCTAAAAGGAGTTCGGCGGCGTCCTACTCTCCCACAGGGTCCCCCCTGCAGTACCATCGGCGCTGTAAGGCTTAGCTTC
>NZ_JBNGGG010000058.1:0-53129 GCF_049974585.1 Streptomyces sp. UG1
TCCGCTACGAAGCGACCGTGCTGGTCGCAGCCATCAACGAGTGGCTGTGACCAGCACTTTCACAACAGGCCCTAGGGCCTGTTCTGAGTTCCTCCTTCTGCGCCCCGACGCCCGGCACTCACTCTCTGCGCACGCAGAGAGTGAGTGGCGCGAAGGGCCGCGGATACCTGAAGACGCAGGTTCTCCACGCGCCCGGTCACCGTGCCGAGTGGCGGCGGCCGGCTGGAGTGTTGTTCATCGCTGCTCGCACAGTACGAGATCTCACCCGTAGCCCGAAGGGATCAGCGCAGTACGAACCCGGGCGTCATGTCGTCGTCGGGATCGACCACGAACACATGCTCGCCCGTGGCGTAGGCGGTCCCGGTCACCATCGGTGTGACCGCGTCCCGGCCGTGCTCGGCGCCGCGGTCGACGATGCGGCCGATGAACGTGGAACCCACGATGGAGTGGTGCACCAGGTGCCGGTCCTCGGTGAGACGGCCGGTCGCGGCCAGCGTGGCGATACGCGCGCAGGTCCCGGAACCGCAGGGGGAGCGGTCGACCTGTCCGTCGGCGAAGACGGTGACATTGCGCTGGACCGGGTTGCCGGCGTCGTCGTCGCCCAGGTCCTCGAAGAAGATCACGCCGTAGACGCCGTTCAGTAGTGAGTCGGCCGGGTGCTCGGCGTAACTGGTGCCGTCGAGCTCGTTCTTCATCTCCCGGCTCAGCTCGATCAGCCTCGGCAGGTCCCGGGCGGTGACGGTGAGTCCGAGGTCGGCGGCGTCGACGTGGGCGTAGAGCGCGCCGCCGAAGCTGATGGCCGTATTGATCGTCCCCGCGGATGTCTCGACCTTCACCAGGTCGTGCAACTGGAAACTGGGGACGTTGACGAAGTCCACCGGTCCCACCTTGCCGTCCGGGCCGGTCGCGACGCACGCGGTGACGCGGCCGGAGGGCACGTCGATGACGACCTCGGTGACCCCGCCCTCGGCTACCGGCACGCGGCCCGTCCTGATCGCCCAGGCACCGAGGGCGATCGTGCCGTGCCCGCAAGCGGTGGAGAACCCGTCCTTGTGCCAGAACAGCACCCCGAAGTGCGCGCCCTCGTCGTCGGGTTCGGTGATGAAACCGCCGTACATGTCGGCGTGGCCGCGCGGCTCGGAGCACAGCAGCGCCCGCAGTCCGTCGACCTCGGGGTCGCGCATGGCCTCGACCCGCTTCGCGGCGACCGTTCGTGCGCGCAGGGGCGGCACGTCGGTCACGATGCGGAAGGGTTCGCCTCCCGTGTGGTAGTCGACCGTGCGGACCGTGAAGCGCTGCTCCATGGCTGCCCACCCCTCTAGGCGGCGTTCCGTTCCGGAAAACTGCCGCGTCGGCATTGCCGACCCCCAGTGCCAGTGCAATGGTACATAGCACTGATCGAGCTGTCGGCGGTCGAAAGGGGTCAGACGCCCTCCCCTCCTGCCCGCCAAGGGGCGAAGAGCGCAACAGGGACGGAATCTCATGACGACCATCAGCCTCAGCGGGCACGAGGTCCGTGCGGCCGTGTCGATGCGCGAGGCGATCGACGCCGTGCGCCGCGGCTTCGTCGGCCTCGCGAACGGCGAGTTCGAAATGCCGACGCGCACCGCGCTGCGGGACGGTCGGTTCCTTGTGATGTCGGTCCACCACCGGGCGACCGAGTCGGCGATGATCAAGACCCTGAGCGTCAACTTCGAGCGCGTGCCCGCCATCACCGGCACCGTCGTCTGGAGCACCCTGGACCGGCTCGACCACCTGATCGCGGACGCCGGCGCCGTCACGACCCTGCGCACCGGCGCGGCGGTCGGCGTCGCCACCGACCTTCTCGCCGCCCCCGACGCCGACCGGCTCACTCTGATCGGTGCCGGTGGCCAGGCCGCCGACCAGGTGCGCGCCGTCCACACCGTGCGCCCGCTGCGCCACCTGACCATCGTCAACACCGACACGGGACGGGCCCACGCCCTCGCGGACACCCTGCGAGCCGAGCTCGACGGCACCGAGATCCACACCGCCACCGACCCGGCCTCGGCCGTCGCCGACGCTCACATCGTGTGCTGCGCCACGCCGGCGACCAGCCCGCTCTTCCCCGAGTCCGCCCTTCCGGCGCAGGTGCACGTCAACGCCATCGGCGCCTTCCGCCCCACCATGCGGGAACTGCCGGACGAGCTGCTGGCCACCAGCAGCGTGATCGTCGACGAACTCGCCGCCGTTCTCGAAGAGTCCGGCGAGATCATCCACGCTCTCCGAGCCGGCGCCATCACTCAGAACGACCTCACCGAACTGGGCACCGCCCTGACCGCCGACCCGCCGGCCGAGCGAGGCAAGCGCACGGTGTTCAAGACCGTCGGCGTCGCCGTGCAGGACTGGGCCCTCGCCCGCCTCCTGGCCGACAAGTTCCTCGGCTGAACTCCGGCTGAACTCCGCCCGGTTCAAGCGCCGTTGCCCGGACGGTCCGCGGTCCCCCTCGCCCACATGTCTGCGCCTGGACCGGCATGTGGTCACTCCGCCGCCCCTCGCTCGATACCTCGGCCGGCGTCCACGGCGTCTACGGCGTCTACGGCGTCTACGGCGTGGGCGGCGTGCCGGCGCCGGCCGCCAGGGCCCGCAGGAGCGGCTTGGTCAGGATGGTCATCTCGGTCGGGGTGCGCGGGCATCCGCGCCGCAGCCAGCCGGTGGCCACGCCGATGAGTGCGTCGGCGACGAACGCGGCGGGCACGTCGTGCGGGAGGCCGGAGGGGTCCGTGGCATCCGGCGGCGAGGCGCCGTCCGTGGCGGGGAGCCGGCCGGAGGAGTGGGCGGCCGCCGTGGTGCGCAGCCGTACGTGCTTGATGAGGCGGGCGCCTCCCGTGGGCCCCAGCAGGCTGCGGTAAAGGCCGGCGTGCTCGGCGAAGTGTACGAAGAAGGCCGTCAGCGCCGGGTCCGGGGCCTCCGGCGAATCGAACGGGTTCGCGTGGGCGGGGTCGAGGGCGAGGACGGCTCCGATCAGGTCGTGGATCATCGAGATGCAGGCGGCGGCCTCGGCCAACTCGTGCACGTCCTGGTGATGGGCGTAGAACGTCGAGCGGTTCACCTCGGGCCCGCTCGACGACGTCGGCGACGCCGATCTGCGACAGGTCCCGCTCCTCGACGAGATCGATCAGGGCGCGCTGCACCCTCTCCTGCGCCACATGAACAACAGGTGTTGGCTTCTCGTCGACCGTTGGAAAACCGACATCTGTGGGTCGCCACCGGTGCCGGCCGGGGCATCGGTCTCGCCACCGTCCGGACTCTGGTCGGCGAGGGCGTCCGCGTCGTGGGTGCCCCCCCGCACCATCACGCCCGAGCTGAAGGAGACCGGCTCACATGTGGTGGCGGGCGATCTGAGCACCGCGGAAGGAGTCTTTGCCCTCATCGACGGCGCTCTGGCCGAACTGGGCGGCATCGACCTGCTGGTGAACAACGTGGGAGGCGGGGACGGGGCGACGGTCGGCTTCCTCGATGTCGATGACGCCGAGTGGGCCGGCGCGTTCGTCCCCCGGCCTGGTCCGCACCTCCGTCCACCAGGACCCGGGCGGCCAGGTCGCCCGGTGGGCCGCCGCCTCCGGCATGAGCCTGGAGGAGTTCACCCAGCAGATGGTGAAGAGCCGGAACGTCTCGACCGGCCGCATGGCCGAGCCCGAGGAAGTGGCGGCCCTGATCGCCTTCCTCCTGTCCGACGTGGCCGGAAACATCACCGGCGTCAACTACGTCACGACGGCGGCACGATCAAGACGGCCTGAACCGGACGCCGGCGCCAACGGTTCGCACGCCGAGTGGTGCGACGAACCCGGACTACTCGGCCCCGGGCTCGAAGTCCTCGACGAAGTAGCTGTCGTGCCGGATCCGAAACTGCTTGAGTTCCTCGCCACCGCGCTGTGCCATCTCCGAGACCCGCTCGAAGTATTCCTCGCGTGGGGCGCCGGGGGAGAAGAGCATGAGCATGGACATGGGCTCGTCGGTCACGTTCTTGAAGGCGTGCAGGCCGCCGACCGGTACGTACAGGAAGTCGCCCTCGCGGCCCGTGACCCACTTCTCGCCGTTGTAGAGCTCCAGTTCGCCGGACAGGATGTAGAAGGACTCCGACATCGCCCTGTGGAAGTGGGTCTTGGCGCCGGCGGACCGTGCACCCAACTCCACCTTGTACAGGCCGAATTCACCGCCGGTGGACTCGTTGGTGGCGAGGTAGTGGGTGGAGGCCCCGGGTGAGGCGATGTCCGGCGGGGTGCCGGCCGGGCGGAAGGACGCGTTCACTTCGCCCTTGTCGCCGTGGTAGCGGGGCTCCGGGTACTCGAGGTGATCCGGGTACGACATGATGCGCTCCTCTTGGTAGGTCTCCACCAGCATGGTGGTTTCCTCCGCCGGGAGGCGGCATCGGGCTTGCGGATGATCTTGGCTTGGACCGGGCTGAGGGCCAGGGGCCTAGGACCCTGAACCCTCGTCTCGGGCCTGGGCCGGCGGCGCCTAAGCGATGCTCGCCTCGCCCGCGTCAGGCCGTATGCGCGAGTGATTCGTCTGTCCTGTGCTCTGCTGCACCTTCGGGCTTCCACCGCATGGATTCGTCAGACCCTTCAGGTTGCGACGACAAGGGACGTCCGCCCAGCGGATGCCCTTCTCGCTCCGGATGCGGGCGCGTTCCTTGCGTTCGGTGGCCAGGACGTCGCGGTGGCGGGCATTGGCGTTGCGCCAGCGCAGGTAGGCATGCAGGGCCCGTGTCTGGACGCTGTGGTTGGGGAGGTGGGAGTTGGCGATGGTGAACTGTCGCAGCGGTCCGAAGGACCACCTCCTCGATCTGGTCCAGCTTCGCCTCGCGGCCGGGGGCCGGGGATTCCTTCCACGTCTTGGTGCGCTGGAAGGCCACGCCGCGGCGGGCGAGCAGGCCGCGTAACGCCCCGCGGCCCATGGGGTAGACGACCAGGCAGGCCAGGCCGATCTAGTCGAACGGTGGATCACATCCCGGACGGTCTCCTCATCGGCCTGCACCAGATGGGCGATCACCGGAACGCGATTCCCGCCGGCCGAGCCCAGCAGCATCATCGCGCGCCGGCAGCGCACCGAACTGGTGCCGCCCCGGCGCACGATCTGCTCCAGCGTCTGCCCCTCCTGGTCGGTCAACCCGCGCACACGGACAGGCTCAGCCACCACACTCCCAGCGGTCGGATCGGACGTCTCCGGACATCCAACCGCTGGAACTGCCGACCCGGCGAACCTTCCCGGTCAGAGCACCAGCTGGCTAAAGGCAAAGGCAAAGGCAAAAGGCAAAAGGCGAGGAGCACTCTCTCTCCTCGCCACTCTCAACGTATAGCGCGGCGGGGGGCTTGCCGCAAGGCCCGGGTCACGGCGCAGAATCGTCGGCCGAGGTCACAACCTGCGGAAATGGGGGAAGCGCCAGTGAACGCGCAGTATGTGTTGGATCTTCAAGAGGTGGACGAGACGCAGGTCGCGGTCGTCGGCGGCAAAGGCGCGCACCTGGGCGTGCTGTCGCGGATCGAAGGCATCGGCGTCCCGGGCGGCTTCTGCGTGACGACGGACGCCTTCCGCCGGATCATGGCGGACGTGCCGTCGATGGGCGATCGGCTCGATCAGCTCTCGCGCACGAACCCGGACGACCGGGAGACGATCCGCACGCTCAGCGCGCAGATGCGCCGGATGATCGAAGAAACCGCCATCCCGGGCGATCTCGCGGCGGCGATCACCCGCGCCCTCGCCCGACTCGGCGACCAGGCCGCCTACGCCGTCCGGTCCAGCGCGACGGCGGAGGACCTGCCGACGGCCTCCTTCGCCGGTCAGCAGGACACGTATCTGAACGTCGTGGGGGCGACGGCGATCCTCCGGCACATCAGCCGGTGCTGGGCCTCGCTGTTCACCGAGCGGGCCGTGACCTACCGTCGGCGCAACGGCATCGACCACCGTACGGTCCACATGGCGGTGGTCGTGCAGCAGATGGTCTTCCCGCACGCGGCCGGCATCCTGTTCACGGCCGACCCCGTCACGGGCAACCGCAAGGTCGCCACCGTGGACGCCGGCTTCGGCCTCGGCGAGGCCCTGGTCTGCGGCCTGGTGAACCCGGACGTCTTCAAGGTGCGGGACGGAGAAGTCGTCGCCAGGACGATCGCCGCCAAACAGCGTGCCGTTCACGCCCTGCCGACCGGCGGGACGCGGGAAGCGGCGATCGACTCGCGGCGACAGAAGCAGCCGACGCTGACGGATGCGCAGGTCGTGCGGCTCGTGGAGCTCGGGCGGCGGATCGAGGCGCACTTCGGCCGCCCGCAGGACATCGAATGGTGCCTGGTCGACGACGACTTCCGGATCGTTCAGAGCCGGCCGATCACGACGCTGTTCCCCACCCCCGAGACCGGCGACCAGGTGAATGACCAGGGGAATCACGTCTACGTCTCCGTCGGCCATCAGCAGATGATGACCGACCCCATGAAGCCCCTGGGGCTGTCCATGTGGCAACTGACGGCCATGGTGCCGATGCACGAGGCCGGCGGGAGGCTGTTCGTCGACGTCACGCGGCGCCTGGCCTCGCCCGCGAGCCGCGCCGTCCTCCTGGACCTGATGGAGAAGGGCGATCCACTGGTCAGGGACGCGCTGGAGACCGTCCTCGACCACGACGGTTTCGTCCCGTCGCTCCCGGACCCGAGTCCCGGCGGGCCTCCGGCCGGCGGCGCGCCCGCCCCGATCGAGACCGATCCGGCCATCGTCACCGAGCTGATCGAGCGCAGCCAGGAGTCCATCGCCGCTCTGGAGCGCGACATCCGGACGAAGACCGGACCGGCGCTGTTCGACTTCCTGCTGGAGGCCATCGAGGAGCACAAGCGAGTCCTCAGTGACCCGCTGAGCTTCCAGGCGATCATGGCGGGGATGGAGGCCACCTGGTGGCTCAACGACAAGCTCCAGGAGTGGCTCGGCGAGAGGAACGCGGCTGACACGCTCACGCTGTCCGCCCCCGACAACGTCACCTCCCAGATGGGACTGGCGCTGCTCGACGTCGCGGATGTGATCCGCCGGCGGCCGGAGGTGGTGGCGTTCCTCCAGGGTGTCGAGGACGAGGACTTCCTGGACGAGCTGCCCAAGCTCCTGGGCGGAACCGAAGCGCGCGACGCCATCGAGGCCTACCTCGACCGGTACGGCATGCGCTGCGTCGGCGAGATCGACATCACGAGGCCGCGTTGGCGCGAGCGCCCCACCACGCTCGTGCCCGTGATCCTCGACAACGTCAGGATCTTCGAGCAGGGCGCCGCGCAACGGCGCTTCGAGGAGGGCCGGCAGAAGGCGCTGAAGAAGGAACGGGACGTGCTGGCACGCCTGCGGGCCCTGCCGGACGGGGACCGGAAGGCCGACGAGACCAAGCGGATGATCGACCGGGTCCGGACCTTCATCGGCTACCGGGAGTACCCGAAGTACGGCATCATCAGCCGCTACTTCGTCTACAAGCGGGCCCTGTTGGCGGAGGCCGAGCGCCTGGTGCAGGCCGGCGTGATTCCTGAGCGGGAGGACGTCTTCTACCTCACGTTCCAGGAACTCCACGACGTCGTGCGCTCGAACCGTTCGAACCAGGTGCTCGACCAGCTCATCCAGCAGCGCAAGGACGCCTTCCGGTCGTACCACGCGCTCACCCCGCCCCGGGTCCTCACCTCGGACGGCGAGGCCCTCACCGGGGCGTACCGGCGCGATGACGTGCCGGACGGCGCCCTGATCGGCGTACCGGTCTCCGCCGGAACCGTCGAGGGAAGGGCCCGCGTCATCCTCGACATGGCCAAGGCCGATCTCCAGGCGGGCGACATCCTGGTCACCGCCCACACGGACCCGAGCTGGTCGCCCCTGTTCGTCGGAATCGCGGGCCTGGTCACGGAGGTGGGCGGCTTGATGACCCATGGCGCGGTCATCGCCCGGGAGTACGGCCTGCCGGCCGTCGTGGGCGTGGAGCGGGCCACCCGGCTGATCCGGGACGGGCAGCAGATCCGCGTACACGGAACCGACGGCTACGTCGAGATCCTGTCCTGAGCGGCCATCGCGCCCGACGCCTGCGGCCACACCCGCCCGCGGATCGGCTGGGAGTCGTACTGCCGGGCCGTCCCCGACACCTGAGATCCTGCGGCCCACAGACACGTCGGGCTCCCTGACGTGGCAGTCGCCCTTCACTCCTCCCGTCATGCCGCACGGCAGTGACGGGGGATCAGTGAACCGGACGGTGCTCGGTCATCCAGCGCGCCGCGAGCAGGCCGGAGGCGGCCGTGAGGACGGCGGCCGCGATGACGGTGGCGTTCAGGCCGAGGGCGTCGGCCAGGACGCCGGCCACCAGCGCGCCGACGGCGTAGCCGATGTCGCGCCAGAAGCGGTAGGTGCCGAGGGCGCCCGCGCGCCACGCGGGGTGGGCGTGGTCGGAGACGGAGGCGATCAGGGCCGGGTAGACCATGGCGGTGCCGATGCCGAGGAACACCGCGGAGACGACGCCGGCGAGCAGGGGCCGGCCGATGAGGGCGAGGGCCAGGACGAAGCCGACGGCCTGTATGAGCATGCCGTGGACGATCAGGGGTTTGCGGCCGATGCGGTCGGCGAGGTGGCCGGTGGGGATCTGGCCGATGCCCCACAGGATCGGGTAGAGCCCCTTGATCAGGCCGACCGCCGCGAGCCCGAGGCCGTGGTCGGTGAAGAGCAGCGGGAAGACGCCCCAGGTCAGGCCGTCGTTGAGGTTGTTGACCAGGCCGGCCTGGCTGGCGCCGCGCAGGGAGCGGTGCCGCCAGGAGGTGCGGGCGAACGTGGCCTTCAGGCCGGTGTCCTCGTCGCTGGGCAGGGGCTTGGTGTGCCGGGCGAGTTCGAGGGCGACGTGGGCCGCGGTGTCGCGGACGACGAGGGACAGGGCCAGTCCGGCGGCGACGAAGACGACGCCGATGAGTTCGGGGACCGGGCGCAGGCCGTAGCTGGTGGCTAGGTAGCCGGTGAGCAGGGCGGTGACACCGACGGCGGTGTATCCGGCGGCCTCGTTCAGGCCGGTGGCCAGTCCCCGGCGGGCCGGGCCGACGAGGTCGATCTTCATGTTGACGGTCATCGACCAGGTCAGGCCCTGGTTGAGACCGAGCAGCACGTTCGCGGCGACGATCCAGCCCCAGGAGGGAGCCCAGGCGAGGACGAAGGGCACCGGGATGCCGAGCAGCCAGCCCGCCAGCAGAAGCTGTTTGCGGCGGAAGCGGGCGGTCAGCGCCCCGGCGGCGAGGTTGGTCATCGCCTTGGTCACGCCGAAGGCGATGATGAAGGAGAACACGGCGAGGTCGCTGGTCAGGCCGAACGTCTCGGCACCGATGAGCGGGACCGTCGTACGCTCCAGACCGACCAGGCCGCCGACGCAGACGTTCACGATGACGAGCAGCGTGAACTGCAGCCGGTTCTCGCGCAGGCCAAGGCGGACCGGCCGCCCGGACGCGTCGGCGGAGTCGGTGCTCGTGGGCGTGGAGTTCACGAGCCGGTGTCCTCCGACCCCTGGGCGAGCCGCCGCCCGTGGGCGGCCGCGTAGTCGGCCGGTCCGCCCTTCAGGACCGCGATGTCGGTCTTCCCCGCGCGCTCCAGCAGGCTGGCGGCCGTCATGGCGCGCTCACCGTGACCGCAGGCCACGACCGGCCTCGCGGGGGCGTCGGCGGCGTGCGCGGCGAGGCCGCCGAGCTCGATGTGCACGGCTCCGGGGACGTGTCCTGCGGCGAACTCCGCTTCCTGCCGTACGTCGATGTATGGGCGACTCCCGGTGCGGTCAGGGGTGACGAACTCGGTGGCGGTCTCCCCGTTGCCGGCGGCCAGCCAGGCGGGCATGCCGCCGGAGAGGCGTCCGGCGAGGCGCTCGTAGCCGATCTTGTACGCCTGCCAGACGATCTCGCTCGGGTCCTGGTCGTCGTTGGTGACGAAGGCGAGGGGCACGGTGTCGGGCAGCAGCCAGCCCAGCCAGGTGGCGAACTGCTCGCGCAGCGGGACGGAGAGGGAGCCGGGGATGTGTCCGGCCGCGTAGTCGGCCGCCGGGCGCGCGTCGACCACGTGGCCGCCGTCGGCGAGCAGGGACTTGACCTGCCCGGCGTCGAGGGCGGGCAGCGGCGGGGCGGAGGTGAGGACGGCGGGGCCGCGCCGGTTGGCCTCGGCGAGCCGGTCGAAGTAGTCCGGGTAGCTGCCCAGGCCGGCGAGGAGTCGGTGTACGAAGGTGTCCTCGTCCGGGGCGGCCAGCAGCGGGTTGGTCTGCTTCTGCGAGCCGATGGTGGAGGTTCGTTCGCTGCCGGGTGGTGCCGAGCAGTAGGAGCCGGCGCCGTGGGTGGGCCATACGGCGGTGTGGTCCGGCAGCGTGGCCAGGCGCCGCAGCGAGCGGTACTGGGCGCGGGCCAGCTCATCGGTGCGGTCGGCGCCGAGGAGGTCGGTGCGGGCGGCGGAGTTCACGATCATCGAGCCGCCGGTGAACGCCCCGAGTTCGCGGTCGCCGTCCAGCAGGAGGAGGGACAGGTGCTCGTCCGTGTGGCCGGGTGTCGCCAGGGCGCGCACAGTCAGGCCACCGAGGTCCGTCTCGTCGCCGTCGGCCAGCGGCGTGTGGGGGAAGGTTCGGTTCCCTGCGGCGGAGGCCAGCACGCGGGCGCCCTCGTCGTGGGCGAGCTGGAGAGCGCCGGAGAGGAAGTCGGCATGCAGATGTGTGTCCGCCGCGTACGCCACGGTCAGGCCGCGCCGCTCGGCGGCTTCCCGCAGAGTGCGCAGGTCACGGCTCGCGTCCACGGCCAGAGCACGGCCGTCGCCGAGATCGACGAGGTAGGCGCTGTTGCCCAGCCCTTCGTCCAGCAGCTCAATCAGGTGCTTGTCGGCGAAGCCCATCGGATCCTCCCGGGATCGGATACGAGCGGGCATGTGGTCATGGCCCTCGACATCACTTACACTATTCCATGGATTTATGGAGGATGTCATGGCGGGGAACACCAAGGCCGGCACGAAGGCGGAGCTGTACGACGCGTTCGCGGCCAGCGGCAAGGCGCTGGCCAGCGGAAAGCGCCTGGAACTGCTCGACCTGCTCGCTCAGGGCGAGCGCACGGTCGACGCGCTGGCCAAGGCGGCGGGGCTGAACCTGACGACGGCCTCGGCGCATCTGCAGACCCTCAAGCAGGCCGGGTTCGTCGCCACCCGCCGAGAGGGCGTACGCATCCACTACCGGCTGGCCGGCGACGACGTGGCCCAGCTGTTCGCGCTGCTGCGCAAGGTCGCCGAGCAGCACCAGGTCGCCGTCCCCGCGGCCCGGGACGCCTACCTCGGCGAGGGCGGCGCGGCGGAGGTGACCCGCGAGGAACTGCGATCCCGCGTGGCGGCGGGGGACGTGGTGGTGCTGGACGTACGGCCGGTCGAGGAGTACCTGGCCGGACACATTCCCGGCGCACTCTCCATCCCGGTCGACGAACTGGCCGAGCGGATCAGCGAGTTGCCCGAGGAGATGGAGATCGTCGTGTACTGCCGAGGCGAATACTGCGTGCTCGCCTACGACGCCGTACGGCTGCTGACAGGCCGCGGACGCCGGGCCATCCGCCTGGACGACGGCATGCTCGAGTGGCGCCTGGCCGACCTGCCCGTCGACGCCGGAGACCTGGCATGACCGGCCGCCTTCCGCCCGTCCATCCGGGGCTCGCCGACGGGCCGGTCTACCTGGACTACAACGCCACCACGCCCGTCGATCCCCGGGTGGCCGAGGCGATGCTGCCGCACCTGACGGAGTTCTTCGGCAACCCCTCCAGCAGCCATCCCTACAGCGCCGTACCTCGGCAGGCCCTGACCAGGGCGCGGGCACAGGTCGCCGACCTGATCGGCGCCCGCGCCGACGAGGTCGTGTTCACCGCGTCCGGCTCCGAGGCCGACCTCCTCGCCGTACGCGGCGCCGTCCTTGCCTCCGGGCGCCCGCGCCCCCACATGATCACCCAGGTGACCGAGCACCCTGCGGTACTGGAGACCTGCCATGCCCTGGAGCGCCTGCACGGCGTGCGCGTGACCCTGCTGCCGGTCGACGGGGACGGGCTGGTCGACCCCGCGCGGCTGGCCGCCGCGCTCACCGAGGACACGGTGCTGGTGTCGGTGATGGCCGCCAACAACGAGACCGGCGCGCTCCAGCCGGTCGCCGAACTCGCCGCCCTCGCCCACGAGCACGGTGTGCTGTTCCACTGCGACGCCGCCCAGGCCGTGGGGAAGATCCCCCTCGACGTCCGGTCCCTGGGCGTGGACCTGCTCACCGTGGTGGGACACAAGATGTACGCCCCCAAGGGCGCCGCCGCGCTGTATGTGCGTGAGGGCGTGCGACTGGAACCGGTCGTCCACGGAGGCGGCCAGGAGCACGGCCTGCGGGCCGGTACGGAGAACGTCGCTCTCGCCGTCGCCCTCGGCACCGCCGCACAGCTCGCCGCCGACGAACTCGCCGACGGCGCTGCAGCCCGCATCGCGGGCCTGCGTGACGCACTCCATCAGCGGCTGGCGACGGCGCTGCCGGACCGCGTCCACCTCAACGGCCCCGAGAAGGAGCGGCTGCCGAACACGCTGAACGTCAGCATCGACGCTGTCCTCGGCCATGAACTCCTCGCCGCCGTCCCCGAGATCGCGGCCTCGACCGGGTCGGCCTGCCACAGCGGCACCCACACCCCCTCCCCGGTCCTGACCGCGATGGGTCTCGATCCGGCCCGCGCGCTCGGGGCGCTGCGCCTGTCACTGGGCCGCTGGACGACGGCGGCCGACATCGAGACGGCGGCAACCGCACTCACCAGGGTGATCGCCGCGCACTGACCCCTCAGCCCACGCGGATCACTGTGTACGTCTCTCCGTCCCTGGGCGGACGCGTCCAGGAACGGGTGGTGAACGTGTGCAGGCGCCCGTTCACGATGGCGTGCCGCGGCAGGGACGCGCCGAACTCCCCGGTCACCGCTTCCAGCAGCGGCCGTTCCGCCTCCTCGGCGCCGCTCTCCAGGTCACCGAAGAACCGGCTCGGGTCCAGCGCCTGCGGTATCTCGCCGTGCTGCCGGAGCTCTCCGTCCGAGTAGGTGAACGCGTACTGCTCGACACCGTCTCGCGCCACCGAGAGGTGGAAGTACGGCTCCCCGTGCCATGTCCTCAGGCCGCTCCACACCACCACCGCGCGGGTGCCCGCGCTGGCGTCCTCGGCAGGGGAGACGAAGCGCCTCGGGTCGAAGTGGGTGGGTTCGCCGTCGAAGGCGAAGCTCCAGTCGGTGCCGGCCCGGCCGACCGCCATGAGAGCCCTGTCGTCGTAGGACGAGAACTCCGTCCGGTTGTCCAGTGATCTGCTGCGTGCCTCCCACAAGGTCATGGGTTCGTTCAGCACAGTGCCGGCCCCGTCCCCGTCCGCGAGACGTCCGGGCAGTTCCGTCGGCTCCACCCCTTCCACCAGGACGAACCGGTAGGACGTGCGGTTGTTGCCCGGGTCCGGCTCCGCGAGCCACGCCAGGTCGCCCGGGTCCAGCCCGGCCTCAGGACCCGTTGCCTCACCCGTCTGACCGCCCCTTGGCGTGGACAGCAGCTCGCGGCCCCGCTCCGGGGTCAGCAGCCACCCGAGCACGGGATCGGCCAGCCACCCCAGCGGCGCCAGGTGGTCCGGTCCCAGCGGCTCCCACAGAGGCAGAGCGTGTATCAGCGTCCGCCACGCGCCGTCGGTGTCTCCCCACCGCGCCAACTCCCGCGCCCGCTCCACCGCCTCCCCGAACTCCCCGGCCGCCGTGTACCGGTACTGGCCGCTTCTGACCTGATCCAGCGTCGCGTAGGCCAGTGCCACCAAATCGTCGTCGCCGCCCCGCAGATGGAACCGCAGCGAGGAGTCGCCCCGGTACGAGTGCGCCGCGTGCTCGGCGACCAGCGGCGGCAGCAGATCGGGTGCGTACCGGGGGTCGGTCACCAGCCCGTCGAAGTCCACCATGGAGGTCTGTCCGAGCAGTCGGCGTATCTGGTCGCCCAGCCCGGCGGCCCGCGGTCTGCCGTACTCCTTGGCCTCGTCCAGCGCCTTCACGGCCCGCTCCCAGCCGCCGCGCAGCACCTCCAGCCGGGCCTGTTCCATCGACGCGTCCAGCTTCCGCGTCGTGTCGTTGACGAACACCGGATCCCCGCCGCCCGTGCGTGCCCGCAGACCGTGGAACTCCCGGTGCATGTCCCGCATGAACTCGAGGAAGTTCGCGTGCCGCTCGGGTGGCGCGGCCCGCCAGCTCGCCCACGTGTACACGGCCCACTCACCGTCCGCGTCCACGTCCTCGGGATCCAGCAGGACGCGGGTGGCGTCGGAGTCGACGTCGAGCTGCAGCCCGCGCCGCCAGAGGTCCGCCTCCCGCCGCTCCTCGGGCCCGGAATCCTCGTCCAGGTACTCCTCGAACAGGTCCGCGAGTCCCGACTCGTTGTCGTGCCAGTGCGCGGCCTCGGTCCCCGCCAGCAGCCACACGAACCCGCCCGCGTGCCGCCACCCGTCACTGACCTTGAGGAACTCCCGGTACGACGGGGGCATCCGCCGGCCGAGGCGCTCCTCCATGGCTGCGATCCGCTCCTCGGCCGCGGGCGGGAACCCGAGCCACCGCGCCTGCCGGGCGCTCTCGTCGTCCTCGCCCCCAACCTCGTCGTCCGGCAGGGAATCCGCCCACTCCCCGCTCCATGTGAGCAGGAAGGACCGCCAGTCGAATGCCGTGGTATCCGTCATACGCCCGATGCTGCCACCCGCCACTGACAACGCGGCGGCCGTGCACACCGGTCACCTGGGCTTGAGCGTCACCAGGTGCTCCCCGTCCGCCGTGCGCACCTCATAGCGGACGATCTCGTCCATATGCATCGCCGACGCGCCCGTCATGGTGTTCTCGCGGGCGTCGTGGTGGGCGGCGGACCAACTGGTCACCGTCTCCTCCGAGCCGTCCCGGCCGACGGCGACCAGATGACAGGGGCGCGGACCGGCGCCGTCCTTCACCTTCAGCTCCACCTGGCTGCCGTACGCCTCGTTCTCGGTCGTGACCTGCGCCCACACCCCGGACCGCTCGTCGGTCGCCTCGACGACCTGTGCGCCTCTGTCGTCGCCGCTCGCCATGATCGCGACGCCGGGACCGGCGAGGGCGATCACCACCGAGGCGGCCACGGCGTACAGCGTGCGCCGGCGCCGGGCGCGGCGGCGCACCGCCACCGCTTCGAGCAGCCGGTTCAGCATCTGCGGACCCGGCTTGGCCATGGGGTGCACGAATCGGGGTGTGGACCGCCGGTACAGCATCAACTGGCGGGTGATGGGCCCGAACTCGGTCACGTGTGCGGCGCAGCGCGCGCACTCCATGAGGTGGTCCTCGAAGCGGAACGCCTCCGCCTCGTTCAGCACGCCGAGCGCGTACGCGGCGACGTCGCGATGCCTCTCCAGGGACCTCATGCCGAATCCTCGTGCCGTTGGGTGCGGGGTGGGTTACTCCTTGCACCCACTGGTACGCACCAGACAGTCGAATCACTCAAGCCACGTACCGAATCGCAACCCAAGGATTCGGAGCGGTCGGCGCCGAGGATTGGTCCGAGGAGAAAAGAACTTAAAAAAGGTGGATGGCGAGGTGCCCGAGCGGCAGTCCGAGCTGCCACGCCGGGGTCCACACCTTGGGGCCCTCGTCCTCACCGACCGGTACGCCGCCGCCCGGCACCGCGTTCAGATCGGGCGCGAGCAGTTCGGTCTCCTGCAGCCAGCGCCAGGCCGCCTCGGCCAGCTCCAGGTCGGGCGCGGGCCCGCCGGAGTCGGCCGCCTCGGCCGCGCGGCCCGCCATGCGCTCGCGCACCCAGTCCTGCCACGGCTGGTCGTAGGCCGTCAGCGACAGCCAGGTCTCCAACTGGGTGACCACCCGGATGCCGGAGAGCTCGCCGTCGGTGTCGGACAGGAAGATGGTCAGCGCCAGGGCGTCGCGCCCGGCGCGGAACTCGAAGGACGTCGGCGGCATGAGATCGCCGGTCCGCAGCAGCTCGTCGGCGATGTACTCGGCGTACAACCACGCCATGGGGACGGTCAGTTCACCGCCGCCGGTGCCGTCCGTGCTCTCCTGACCTCTGTGCAGCATCCCTTCCTGCCTTCCTCCGGTGAGTGCGTCGCCCCGCCCCGGGGCCGTGGGCCCTTGCCCAATCCGGAACACGGATGAGGACAGCCGATTACTCAACCGGGGTGTTCAGCAAGGCGCTTTACGGAGGTTTGACTCGCCCTTCGGTTTCACCGCAGGTCGGCCGCGTATCCGGGAAGCACCCGGCGCAGGGCGCGCAGCGCATAGTACGCGCGGGACTTCACCGTACCGGGCGGAATCCCAAGGGTTTCCGCGGCCTCCGCCACACTCGCCCCTTGGAAGTACACGAGCACCAGGACTTCACGGTGCTCCGGAGTGAGTGTCTTCACAGCCTCGCGGACATCGAGCATCTCGGCGGCCCGCTCGGCGTGGTCGGAGATCACCCGCGCGTTCTCCAGAATCGCGTCCCCGACCTCCGCCGGCCGCGCCTGCCGGGCCCGCCGCGCGTCGATCGCGAGCCGCCGCCCGACCGTCAGCAGCCATGGCCGTACGGAGTCGAAGTCGTCGGCACGCAGGGCCTCGGGGTGCTGCCAGGCGCGCACCAGCGTCTCCTGCACGAGGTCCTCGGCGCGCTGCCGGTCGCCGTCGCAGAGCCGGAGCAGCAGCGCGAACAGGGGCCGGCCGTGCTCGCGCTGCAGTGCGGCGAGCTCGTGCTCGGCGGTCGTGGTCCCGTTGGTGAGGGTGGTTCCGGCCGTCATGGCCGTATGGCACCGCAGGCGGCTGCTGTGGGACAGAGCACAAACACGGATCTGCGGCGGACGGTCGATCGCGTCGACGAACGGTTCGATGAACGGTCCCTTCCGCAAGCCGGGGCGCGCCGGACGGGCTAATCGAAGCGGCCGGATTGTTTGCGGGCGTGCACTATTTCGTACCTATTTTGGTGCGTATATACGACCACAAGGGGTGAGCTGATGATCGCACGCAGTCGGCTTGTGGCCATCGCTGCCACGGCTGTCCTCGCCGCAGGAGCCGCCTGCCAGGCCCACAACCGCGAGGCCTCGGGACGCCCGGCCCCCTCCGGATCCCGGAGCTTCACCCTCGTCGCCTCCGGTGACGTCCTCCCGCACACCTCGGTCATCGATCGCGCGCGCTTCGACGCGGGCGGCAAGGGGTACGACTTCCGACCGATGTTCGCCGGTGTCAAACCCGTGGTCTCGCGCGCCGATCTGGCGCTGTGCCATATGGAGACCATCTACGGCGAGAACGGCGACTACAGCGGCTACCCCCTGTTCAAGTCACCGCCCGAGGTGGCCCGGGGCCTGGCCGCCACCGGCTACGACGGCTGCTCCACCGCCTCCAACCACAGCCTCGACGACAGCGCCGCCGGCATCCTGCGCACGCTGAACGCCCTCGATCAGGCGAAGGTGCGGCACGCGGGGACGGCGCGCACCGCGAGGGAGGCGCGCAGTGTGACGGTGCTGCGCGCGGGTGCGGCCAAGGTCGCGCATCTGGCGTACACCTACGGCGTCAACGACTTCCCGCTCCCGCCCGGCCAGCCCTGGGCGGTCAACCTGATCGACCGGGAGAAGATCGTCGCCGACGCCCGCGCCGCCTGGAAGGCCGGCGCCGACGTCGTCGTCGTGTCACTGCACTGGGGCACCGAATGGCAGGACGCGCCCGACGACGACCAGGTGAACCTGGCCCGTGAACTCACCTCCGCCCGCTCGGGCGACCGCCCCGACATCGACCTGATCCTGGGCACCCACGCCCATGTCCCGCAGGCCTACGAGAAGGTCAACGGCACCTGGGTGGTCTACGGAATGGGCGACCAGGTCGCCGGCGCGATGTACAACCACCAGGGCGTCCAGGACCCGCGCGGCAACCAGTCCACCCTGGCCCGCTTCACTTTCGACCCGCCGGCCGAGGCCGGGGAGCGCTGGGAGGTGTCGAAGGCCGAGTTCGTCCCGCAGTTGTTCGACATCGACGCCGGCCGGGTGCTCAACCTCAACCGGGCCATCGCCAAGGGTGCCGAACTGCGCGGGGTGCGGGACCGGATCCGGGAGGTCGTGCTGAGCCGGGGGGCCGGGGACGACGGGCTGGAGATGGGGGAGTAGGCCGGTCCGCGTTCTGGGGGGCCGTCAGTCCATGTCCACGTGGTCGAAGGTTTTCAGCATCTGCTTCAGCACCCGCACGCACGCCCGTAGCTCGTCCTCGGTGAGATCGCCGCCGACCTGCCGGTTCAGGGCGTGCTCGCGGGCGAGGATCGCGGTGATGACGGCCCGGCCGTCATCCGTGATCCGGATCAGCGAGGAGCGCTGGTGCGACGGATTGGGCGTGGCCTCGACCCAGCCCCTGGCCGCCGCGTCGTTGACCATGCGCTGCACGAACTGCCGGGTCAGCGTCATGACCCGGCCCATCTGGGGCACCGTCATGGGCCCGTATCTGTGCAGCAGGACCAGGACGGAGCGCACGCCGACGGACACCCCCTCGACCTCCTCGCCCTGCTCGAGCTTGCGCAGGCCGCGCCGGTACAGCGCGCCGATCAGAGCGAACACCTCGCTGATCCGGTCGCCGAGATCGTCGGGGGAGAGGGGCTTGGCGGAGTCGTTCACCCGACCATCATGACACCTCGGTTGCCAAATCGCCGAGAAGATGACACCTTGGTTGTCATGACGGCAGCAACGAAAGCTTCGGATCTGCGCATGTTCGCCTCCGCCGACGGCGACCTCGCCTACCGCGACGCCGGGGCCGGGGACCTCGTGGTCCTGATACACCCCGGATACGTCGACCACCGCTTCTTCGACGACCAGATACCGGCCCTCGTCTGCGCCGGTCACCGCGTCATCGCGGCCGACGTGCGCGGCTTCGGCTTCTCCGCCAACGCGAGCAAGCCGTTCCGCTGGGCCGACGACCTCGGAGACCTGCTGCGCCATCTCGATGCCGGGCCCGCGGTCCTGGTCGGTGCCTGCATGGGCGCGGCGGTCGTCACCGACACCGCCCTGGAGTACCCCCAGCTGGTGCGCGCGGTGGTCGTCAGCGGCGGCGGGACCAGCGCGTTCGAGTACACCGACCCGTGGACGAAAGAGCGGGCCGCCGAGTCGGCGCGCATGCTGGGCGCGGGCGATGTCGCCGCCTGGGTCGAGGCCTTCGCCAAGAACGTGGTCGGTCCGCACCGCACCCTGGATGAGGTGGACCCCGACGCCGTGCGCAGGATGCGGGAGATGGCGGCACACACCATCGCCAAGCACACCCTCGGCGAGAAGGACTGGCGTGTGCCCCTCGCCGATCCCTGGAGCCGGGTTCCTCAGATCGACGTGCCCGTGCTCGCCATCCATGGCGCGCTCGACGCGGACGACGGCATCGAGATGGCCGAGCGGCTGGTCCGCGGCGTGCGCGACGGCCGCTCGGTGACCATCGAGGGCACCGGGCACTTCCCGAGCCTGGAGCAGCCCGAGACCTTCAACCGGATCCTGCTCGACTTCCTGCGAACCCTGTGACGCCCCGTCGCCTCAGCGTGCGACCACGTAACTCAGGTCCTGCACGCTGAGCGACGCCGGCCTCAGACGCAGCCACACCGTGCCGCGCTCCGCCGGATCGTCGTACAGATAGTGCACGAACCGCGGATCCCAGCGGCCCTCGTCCGCCCCCAGATAGCGCGACAGCTTGCGCCGGCCGCGAGGGACGTCGAACGGCACGAGTTCGGCATCGCCCCGCGCGATCACCTGGCGCACCAGGCCCGTCGCCGGATCGCACTCGTCGACCACGAGGGCCACGGCCGGGTCCTCCCGCACCCGGCGCACCAGCCGCGCCCACGGCCCGGTCAGAATCCAGAAGGCACCGTCCTCCCAGAGGAACCAGACCGGGCGCACCGTCGGCCCGTTGGTGGCGATGCGCGCGGTCAGCGGCCGGCGGAGGAAGGCATCGACGTCGAAGTCGGTCACCGCAGCATCCTCGGGCAGCCCGCTCGCCCGGCACATCAGGCCAGAACTCGTCCCTTCGCCCTAGGCCATGCGGCGGACTACGGCACCACCGTCACCGGCCACCGGCCCGCCTTCACCAGCCGAATCGCGACCGACCCCACGATCCGGTGCCCCGCCTGCTCCGACGCGCCCACCACCACGGCGTCGGCCTTCAGATCGTCCGCCGCCTTCACCAGCCCGCCGAAAGGGTCCCCCTGGAACGTGTGGAACTCCCAGCGGACGTCGAATATCCCCTTCAACCGCTCGGTCGCGTCCCGGATCTGGGCGATCAGATCCTCGGCGATCTCGTTGGTCGTCTCCGCGACCGGCGCCCCGAGCGCCGTGCCCGCCGCCATCACCGGCTGCACCTACACCACGGCGAGCAGAGCGTTCTGCCGCCGGGCCAGACCACCGGCGTACGCCGCCGCGCGCAGTGAGGAGTCGGAGCCGTCCACGCCGACCACGATGACCTTGGGCCCGTCCGTGCCCCGCTCGAACCGGTGCGAGTGCTGTTCCGTCACGGCAGGAGGCTATCGGAGGTCCCAGGTCCGCCCGCAGGGCGGGACGCCCGACGGGCGAGGAGGCCTGCGGCTTCCTGCAGTCGGAACATGAGTGCCACCGTGGAGGCCGTACGGGGCAAGGACGCCACGGGCCCCATACGGCCGCCCGGCCATGGCCTGACCAGCAGGGTGCCGGAAGGCTTCGCGACCTTCCTCGGCGCCCTCGGACTGCTCTGCGTCCTGCTGGCCCTCATCCCGCCGCTGCGCACCGGCCTGCGCCCGGTCGTGCGCGCCCTCGACGAGATCATCGTCCCCGTCAGCGCCAACCTGGCCTACGCCGTCTTCCTCTTCCTGCTCGCCGCCGCCACGGCCGCCCGCAAGAAGATCGCCTGGTGGCTGGTCGTCGTCCACCTCGGCCTGCTGATCCTCACCGACGTCCTCGGCACGGCCCTCGGCAACCACTCGGACTCCGTCCCCTCCCTCGTCGTGTGCGGCCTCGCCCTGGCCCTGCTCATCGCCGCCCGCGAGGAGTTCTACGCCGCCTCCCGCCACGGAGCCGTACGAAGAGCCCTCGGCGTCCTCGTCGTCGGCCTCGCCGTGGGGATCCTCGTCGGCTGGGGGCTCGTCGAGCTGTTCCCCGGCACGCTGCCGCAGAGCCGGCGACTGGCGTGGGCCGCCGACCGGGTCTGCGGCGGCCTCGTCTCCGGCGTCACCTACGACGGACGGCCACCGCGCCCCCTGCACTTCCTGCTCGGCCTGTTCGGCGCGCTCGCCCTCCTCAACGCCACCGCCACGCTGCTGCGCTCGCAGCGCATGGAGGCCGCCCTGCACGACGACGAGGAGGCCCGCATCCGGGCGCTGTTGAAGGCCTACGGCGACCAGGACTCCCTCGGCCACTTCGCCACCCGGCGCGACAAGGCCGTCGTCTTCTCACCCAGCGGCAAGGCCGCCGTCACCTACCGCGTCGAGGCCGGCGTCTGCCTCGCCGCCGGGGACCCCGTCGGCGACCGGGAGGCCTGGCCGCACGCCATCGCCGCCTGGCTGGACCTGGCCCGCCGCTACGCCTGGGTGCCCGCGGCGATGGGCGCCTCCGAGGACGGGGCCACCGACTACGCCCGCCGCGGACTCGGCGCCCTCCAACTCGGGGACGAGGCGATCCTGCGCGTACCGGACTTCGACCTCGACGGCCGCGACATGCGCGTCACCCGGCAGGCCGTCCACCGCGTCCGCCGCACCGGTGCGCACTGCCGTATCCGCCGCCACTCCACCCTCACCGAGGCGGAGATGGAGGAGGTCATCGGCAAGGCCGACGCCTGGCGCGACACCGCGACCGAACCGTGGCTTCTCCATAGCCCTGGACCGCCTCGGCGACCCGGCCGACGGCGACTGCCTCCTCGTGGAGGCCCTCGGCGGGGACGGCCAACTGCTCGCCGTGCTGTCCTTCGTGCCCTGGGGCCGGGAGGGCATCTCCCTGGACCTGATGCGCCGTGACCGGGGCGCCCCCAACGGCGTCATGGAGTTCATGGTCGCCGAACTGTGCGCCGCGGCACCGAAGCTGGGCGTCCGCCGGATCTCCCTGAACTTCGCCGTCTTCCGCTCGGTGTTCGAAGAGGGCGCCCGCATCGGCGCCGGACCCGTACTGCGGCTGTGGCGGCGACTGCTGCTGTTCTTCTCCAAGTGGTGGCAGCTGGAGGCCCTCTACCGCTCCAACGCCAAGTACAACCCGCAGTGGTTCCCCCGCTTCCTCTGCTACGGCGAGGCCGCCTCCCTCGCCCGCATCGGCCTCGCTTCCGGCATCGCCGAGGGATTCGTCTCCGTACCGTCCCTGCACAAGCTCCGCAGAAAGGGGCACCCGCGAGCCGGGCCCCGCCCCGCGACCACCGAAGGACCGCCCTCGCCTGCGGCGCTCGGCCTCGACGGAGGGGACGAGGCCGGGGCGGCCGGGCCGGATGCGGGCCTGCCCGAGCAGGTCCGCATCCGGCACCACACCCTGGACCGGCTGCGCGCCGACGGCGTCGACCCCTACCCGGTGGCCGTCCCGCCCCGCACCCACGCCCTCGCCGACGTCCCCGCGGGCGAGCAGGTCACCGTCGCCGGCCGGGTCATGCTGGTGCGCGACTTCGGAGGCCTCGTCTTCGTCATGCTGCGCGACTGGTCCGGCGACCACCAACTCGCCCTCACCCGCAAGGACACCGGCGCCGCCCTCGACCGCTTCACCGCCGACACCGACATCGGTGACCTCATCAGCGCCACCGGCCTGGCCGGCACCAGCGACAAGGGCGAGCCGACCGTCTTCGTCACCTCCTGGCAGCTCATCGGCAAGTGCCTGCGCCCGCTGCCCGACAAAGGCCGGGGCCTCGCCGACCCCGAGGCCAAGGTCCGCCTGCGCTACCTCGACCTGGTCTCCAGCCCCACCGCGCGCGACATGGTCCGCGCCCGCTCCACTGCCGTGCAGGCGGTGCGCCAGGGCCTGCTGGAACGCGGCTTCCTCGAGGTCGAGACGCCGGTGCTGCAACAGATCCACGGCGGCGCCGACGCCCGCCCCTTCACCACCCACATCAACGCCTACGACCTCGACCTCCATCTGCGCATCGCCCCCGAGCTGTACCTCAAGCGGCTGTGCGTCGGCGGCGTGGAGAAGGTCTTCGAGATGGGCCGCGCCTTTCGCAACGAAGGCGTCGACCACAAGCACAACCCCGAGTTCACGATCCTGGAGGCCTACCAGGCGTACGCCGACTACGACGTGATGCTCGACCTCGTGCGCGAGCTGATCCAGGGCGCCGCGACCGCTGCCTTCGGCTCGCCGGTCGCCCGCAAGGACGGCGCGGAGTACGACATCTCCGGGCAGTGGCCGGTCAAGACGGTGTACGGCGCGATCTCCGAGGCGCTGGGGGACGAGATCGGCCCCGACACCGAACTCCTCCGCCTGCACCGGCACTGCGACCGCGCGGGCGTGCCGTACACCGCCGACGACGGTCACGGCGACGTCGTGCTGGAGATGTACGAGCGCCTGGTCGAGGAGAAGACCCACCTCCCCACCTCCTACAAGGACTTCCCCACCGACGTCTCCCCGCTCACCCGCCGGCACCGAGTGGACCCCCGCCTCGCCGAGCGCTGGGACCTCGTCGCCTTCGGCACCGAACTCGGCACCGCCTACTCCGAACTCACCGACCCCGTCGAGCAGCGCCGCCGCCTCACGGCCCAGTCCCTGCTCGCCGCCGGCGGAGACCCCGAGGCCATGGAACTCGACGAGGACTTCCTGGACGCCCTGGAATACGCCATGCCCCCCACCGGCGGCCTCGGCCTCGGCATCGACCGCCTGATCATGTTCCTCACCGGCCTGACCATCCGCGAGACATTGCCGTTCCCGCTGGTGCGCCGGCGCTGAGCGACGCGCCCGGTCTCTGCCGTTGCTCGGTGGCGCGCCGCTGGTGAGAGATGCGGCCGGTCTCTGCCGTCCCCTCCCGGTGCGCCGCCGCTCAGCGACGCGGTCGGCCCTGCCGTTCCCCCGGAGTGCCTCCACTGGGCGATCCGGCCGGTCTCGGGCGTGGGCCGACCGGGTGTTTTCGTGCCGCCGTTTCGGTGTCGTGCTGGTGCGTCGGTCTGGGATCGGGCGACTGATGAGTCATGACGAAGGATCAGTTGCCCCGGGGTCTGCTCAGTCGGCGCCGCGCGCTGCTCGCCGGTGCCGCGGCGCTCGGAGCCGCCGGGAGCGCCGGGTTGTTCACGACGTTCGCGGGGGACGAGCCGGTCAGGCGGGCCACCCCCGCTCCGATCGCCGGCGGTCCGCAGGCGCGCCCCGGGCGCAAGCCCTCCGCCTACCGCCTCCAGCCCCTGATGGGATACGGCCCGCCCAAGGCGGCGCCCCGCCGGACCCTCGTACGGCGTGCGCCCCTGCTGCGGGTGCCCGGACGCGGCCGCACGATGGTGCTGACCTTCGACGACGGGCCCGACGCCCGCTACACCCCGTACATCCTGGACACCCTGCGCGAGTACGACGTACGCGCGATGTTCTTCGTGTGCGGTGAGATGGTCGCCGGCAACAAGGACCTCCTGGCCAGGATGGCCGACGAGGGCCATGTCGTCGGCAACCACACCTGGTCCCACCCGCTCCTCACCCGACTCGGCCGCGGCAGGATCCGCAGGGAGATGGAGCGCACCTGCGACATCATCGAGGAGTCGTACGGCGAGCGCCCCTCCTGGTTCCGCGCCCCCTACGGCGCCTGGAACCGCGCCGCCTTCCAAATCGGCGCCGAACTCGGCATGGAACCGCTCGCCTGGACCGTCGACACCCTCGACTGGACCAGCCCCGGCACCCGGACCATCGTCGAGCGGGTGCGGCACGGCGCCGCCCCCGGCGTCGTGGTGCTCTCGCACGACGCCGGGGGCGACCGTTCCCAGAGCGTCCGAGCACTGCGCACCTATCTGCCGCGGCTCCTCGACGCCGGGTATCACCTCACCGTTCCCGAACGGCATTACGCCTGACGGCTTTCGCCGCCCGATCGTGGAAACCTCAGCGGACCTCGACCAGGCTGGCGAAAGCGACGACGTTCCCGTCATAACCGGTCTGCTTGGAGAAACCGCCACCACAGGTGATGACCCGCAATTCGGCGTTTCCCTTGGAGGCGTAGACGCGGTCGCCGGGGAAGTTGTTCTTCTGGAACACCTCGATGCCGTACACCTCGAAAACGGCCGTCTTTCCGTCCTGGCGGGCGATCTCGACGCGATTGCCCTTCGCCAGGGAGCCGAGCCCGTAGAAAACGGCGGGTCCCTGAAGGTTGTCGACATGACCGACGACCACCGCGGTGCCCTTCTCGCCGGGCGAGACGGAACCGGTGAACCACCCCGCCAGATTGGGGTCCTCCGGCGGCGGCGCGCCGACCCAGCCATCCTCGTCCAGGCCCACCGGGATCATCGGCGCATCGACCTGGATCCCGGGGATCCTGACCCGGTCCGGCAGCGAGAACGGCAACGGCCGCGCGGCCCGGGCGAGAACGGAGCTGGGAAGCTGCCGGTCCGCCGCGGCCGCCGAGGCGGGCTGCGGCGGACCCTCGTCGAACTCCCCGGAGCCATTGCGAATGAGCGCGAGACCGGTCAGCAGGACAAGCGCTATCACACCCCAGGGGGCGCGCTTCCGCCGCCGCTCCTCCTCTTCGGGCAGCTCGAAACCGGACATTCGACTTCCCCTCTCGACGCGGCCGTCGCCACGTCATTCGCGCATACGAAAACGCTAAGTCCCGCACACGAAACCGGCGACGGGGCAGAGACGAACGGGTGGCCCGAAATCCTGCGGTGCGCCATCCGAGTTGCCGCCGACCGGAAAATTCTGACGGTGCGTGACCTGCGGCAATTCCGATTGCTGGGCGGTCCTCGGCGTGTCCTCTCACCAATACGGACCATCGCCGAAATGCGGCCTCGGGCAGGGCAACTGAGGGTCTTTCTTGGAGGCGCTTTCTCGCCGATCGATACCGGGGACGGTACCCGGGGCGTCTTCCGCGGAGGATCACATGCGAACCACTCGAACCCTGGCGGCCGCCGCCACCGCGGTAGCCGCCCTCGGCCTGGCCACCCCCGCGGCCACGGCACGCGACGGCATGCCCGTCGGCCCGAGCAACATCGTCGCCCTGCCCAGCGTCATCGCCCGCGGCGGGCAACTGACCATCACCGTCGACGGCTGCCCCCGCGGCGGCACCGCGACCTCGGACGCGTTCCGGCCCACGACCCTGACCCCGTCCCACGGCAGCACCGCCAAGGGCACGGCGACGATCGACCGGCACGCGAGGCCGGGCGCGCACAGCATCACGGTCCACTGCCATGGCTCCAGCAGGCCCCTGACGCACCCCAACGCCTTCACCGTCATCGGCGGTGTCCGCGGCGGCCTCGGCGGCAGCACCTCCACGGGCGCGACCCCGACCGACATGGCCATCGGCGGCGGGCTGATCGCCGTGGCCGTCATCGGCGGCGGCGTGTTCTGGATGCGGCGGCGCGCGGAGAAGCGGATCTGATCCGCCGCCGATGCCGGACAGGAAGACAGTCCACACGTCCTCAGGCCTTCGCCCCGGATCCCTGGTGGGGATCCGGGGCGAAGGCCTGAGGACAAGGTGTGCCGGTGACGGCGTCAGGCGCCGTCCTCGTCGGCGTCGGTGCGGCACCGGGAGAGGCTGTACGTCGTGCCGAGTACGGCCGTGATGAGCGCGGCGCCCAGGCCGATCTCCTTCGTGTCCATTCCGGCGCGGCCGCCCCCCGCACCCGCCTGCACCCCATGCTGCGGGGGGTGGGACCGCTCCGGTCGGCCCCCGGCGATGGTGAGGTCGACGCTCTGCCAGAAGGTGCCGCAGTAGAACGACACCTCGTACACGGCACCGGGCTTGGCGTCCCGGTCGACCGTGGCCTTGGCCGTCGTCCGCCCCTGGGGAATGGTGACCGTGTCGAAGATCCCCGACGTGACGGTCACGCTCTGCTCGCAGCCTGTCGCCAGCAGCAGGACCTGACCGCCGGGGGCGACGGTGGCGGGCAGCACGGTGGCCCGGAAGCCGGAGTCGTCGCCGTGCGCCTGGGCGGTGGGGGCGGCCACGGCGAGAGCGCCGGCGCCCAGCAGTGCGGCAGAAACGACGCGTATCGCGCGCATGGTGTCCCTCCGGTCCCCGAGGAGCAGTAGCGGACTTCTTCCGCTTGCGGCAGGAATGCACCTCGATGAGCGAAACGCTAGGAAGGTGCGCACACTTGCGCGATCGGTGTCGTACGAATGGGGCAGGCGGGTGGGCCGGTCAGGGGACGGCGTCGACCGCCGCCCCCCGGTGAGGGCCTGTCAGTCCCCGAGGTGCGGGAAGAGAGCGCGGAACGGCTCCGTCGCCGCCGTCACGTCGCGGCCGTAGGGATCGTCGAAGTCCCAGATGAGAAAGAGCAGGAAGGCGATCAGCGCCGAGAACAGCCCGGCGAGGATCAGTTCACGGGCCGTGCGCCGGATCTGCAGGGCGAACACCATCCCGATGGTGACGACACCTCCGGCCAGCAGCCCGAACCACACCACGCCCGGCATGGTGTCCCCGGTCGAGTTCGCGCGGGCGTTGCGCGCCTGGTCGGCCGCGGTCACCTGGTCGAGGAGCGGCTGGTAGGCCTGCGCCTGGAAGTCGGTCTCCGGCTCGTAGTCGGTGACGTCCTCGCGTACCCGCTGAAGCAGTTCGGCGCCGCGCTCGGTGACCGCGTCGTGCTCGGACATGTGCTGCCACTCCTTGGTGACGACGTGTCCGACATAGGCGTTGACATCGTCCCGAATGCGGTCGCGGACATCGGCCGGATAGACCCGGACCCGCTCCGAGACCTCGTGCAGCGCCACGGCCTCCGCCTGGACATGGTCCTGGGCGGCGCTGCGCGCCTCCCACACCCCGGCGATGGCCAGACCCAGCACGATGGCGTAGACCACGCCGATCCACATCGTCATGTACTCGATGACGTCCGGTGTCTCGGAGGGGTCGTCGTCCTGGGGTGCGGTGCGGTGTCGAACGAGGGTGATGACGACCACCACGGCGCAGGCGGCCAGCATCGCGAGGGTGAGAACAAGCCATTCCGGCAAGAGGGGCCTCCAGAATCAGCGCGGACGGAGCGCGGCGACGGCGGCGATGGCGGGCGCCGCGATGAGCAGGACGAAGGTCAGGGGCGACGGGGCGCCGTGCGCCGCGCGCCGGTGCGATGTGGCGCGGTAGGGCGGGTAGCGCACGGGGGAGGCGGACGGACTCGGGGTGGGTTCGGCCGACGGCTTCGGCGCGGGCTTCGGGGTGGGGGTGGGCGTAGGGGCGGGTGCCGGGGGCGGGGTCGGCCGCGGCCGGGGTGGTGCGGGCCGGGGTGCCGGTTTCGCCGGGGGCGGTGGTGGCGGGGGAGGCGGTGGCTCGGGTTTCGGGGTGTGCGTGGTCTTCGGCGGCGGTGACGTGGGAGTGGGGTCCGGTGCGGGCGTCGGCGTGGGGGTCGGTGTCGGCGTCGGCGACGGGCACTGGGGCGGCGTCGGCCAGGTGTCCCCGACGATCGCGACCGACGCCGCGCCGTCCGGTCCGGTGTCGGCGTACGCGCAGACCGTCGCCCCGGCCGCTCCGGCCGGCGCGGACACCAGCAGCCAGGTCAGCGCCGCCATCGTCAACGCCCTTGCGGCCAAGGCGGATTGGGTCGGTTTGAGTCCATGCACGACGAAGATCTTGAGGCCACTTCCCGCCCGTACACGCCCGAGGGCCAAGGGAATGCCCCGAACGGGCGACGGATGGCGCTCGAAAGGTTTGATCAGGAGGCGTGGGCGTGACCGCCGGGGCGCACGCATGTGCGACGGGCGCGGCTTCCCGAAAGAAATTTGTGCGGCGGTTGAACACGACGGTGGCTCTCGTGCGTACCCCTGGTCGTGCGGCGGCGCAGCAGGGCGCTGCAACACCCTTGTGATGATCGGGGAGTTGACGATGAAGACCTCGTGGCGGAGCGCCTCGCTCGTGGTGAGCGCCGTGGCCGTGGCGGCGCTGACAACGGCATGCGGCTCGGAAACCGCCCCGCCGGCGAGCAGCCAGAACGTGGGTGCCACCGCCGCGACCGGTGGCTACGGAGACAGCGCCGGCCTCGGGTCCGGATACGACGCGGGCGCGGCGGGCCAGGAGAGCGGCGCCTCGCCGTCCGGCGGTGCCGGTGCCGGCGCGAGCGCCGGTGAACTGGCCGTGGCCACCAATGAGGAACTCGGCGAGCTGCTGACCGACAGCGCCGGTATGACGCTCTACCGCTTCGACAAGGACACCGCCGACCCGCCGAAGTCGAACTGCGACGGCGACTGCGCGAGCAAGTGGCCGCCGGTTCCCGCGGACGACGCCACGGCCGGCAAGGACGTCGACAGTTCGGTGCTCGGCTCGGTCACCCGCTCCGACGGCACCAAGCAGCTCACGATCGACGGCTGGCCCGCCTACCGCTATGCGAAGGACACCAAGGCCGGTGACGTCAACGGCCAGGAGGTGGGCGGCACCTGGTACGCGCTCGCCCCCGACGGCAAGAAGGCGAAGGGCGGTTCCGGTGGCGGCGGTGGTGCCGAGGCCGAGGCCGCTGATCTGCCCGGCCTGTCCACGCGCAAGGACCCCAAGCTGGGCGAGATCGTCATCGACAAGAACGGCCACACGGTCTACCGCTTCATGAAGGACACCCAGTGGCCGATGTCGACCAAGTGCACCGGCGAGTGCCTCGACAAGTGGCCCGTCGTCGCCCCGGTCGACGCCAAGGACACCGAGGGCATCGACCTGCAGGGCTCCACCCCCAACCGGGGCTACGTCGTCTTCGACCGCCCCGACGGCATCAAGCAGCAGTCCATCGACTGCGTCCCCATCTACACCTTCGCCGGCGACAAGAAGCCCGGCGACACCAACGGTCAGGGCGTCGGCGGCACCTGGTTCGCCGTCCGTCCCGACGGCAAGCCGGTCGGCGCGTCGGAGAAGTAGAGATCACACCTCCCCAGGGTTGATCGCCTCACCCAGCCGAGCAGCACCACGGAAGGGAGGGATGACGACAGCGAGAGTGCCGGACGAACGGCCGGCGCGCCGACTCACCGGCCCGCCCCCTGAGGCTCCACGCGCAGGGGGCGGGCCGGTTTGCCTGCATTTACCGGCACGTGCCACTGGCAGTGACCGGGAACGGATGGTCAATTTCCGTTTCCGCTCGCTCCTTTGGCGGGCGATCAGTAGCCTCTGCTCGAACACCGGATCGCCTACGCCTTGGAGAGATAGATGGAGCGTCCCGCCTGGGCCCCACGGAGCATCGACATCTCGGTGCCCAGCGTCTCGCGGATCTACGACTACTACCTGGGCGGTTCGCACAATTTCGAGGTGGACCGGGAAGCGGCCCGCAAGGCCATGGACTTCATGCCGGGACTCCCCAAGATCATGCAGGCCAACCGGGCGTTCATGCGCCGCGCGGTGCGCTTCGCGGCCGACGAGGGCATCACCCAGTTCCTGGACATCGGCTCCGGCATCCCCACGTTCGGCAACGTCCACGAGGTGGCCCAGGCCGCCAGCCCCGGCGCGCGCGTGGTGTACGTCGACCACGACCCGGTCGCCGTCGCGCACAGCCAGGCCGTGCTGGCCGGCAACGACGACGCGGACATCGTCGCCGCGGACCTGCGCAAGCCCCAGGAGATCCTGGCCAGTTCCGAAGTCGGGCGCCTCATCGACCTGAACCGGCCAGTCGCCCTGCTTCTCGTTGCCATACTGCACTTCGTGGAGGACGAGGACGACCCGTACGAGGCGGTGGCCGAGCTGCGCGACGCGCTCGCGCCCGGCAGCCTGCTGGTGCTCACCCATGCCTCGTACGAGGGAATCCCGCTGTCCGAGGAGCGGGCCAAGGGCACGGTCGACGTATACAAGGACATTCGCAACCCGCTGATCATGCGCTCGCGCGACGACATCGCGCGGTTCTTCGAGGGGTACGACATGGTGGAACCCGGACTGGTGCCGATGCCGCACTGGCGGCCCGACACCGCACCGGAGGACGAGGATCCGTGGGCCTTCTCCGGTTTCGCCGGCGTGGGGCGTACCGCGTGAGGGCGGGGCCGGACGGGCCGGAGGACAGACTGCGCCGGTTCGCGACGATCTGGAGCCGGGCGGTCTTCCCGGTGACCTCGACGTCGTCGACCCGGCCGGAGTTCGAGGAGCAACTGCTGCCGCTGGCCCGGCGGTTGAGCGAAGCGCTCAAGGCCAGGACCTTCGACGCGAACGAGGGCAGGGCGGTCGGCGCCGCGCTGGTCGCCGCGCACTGCACCGACCCCGAGGCGCTCAGCCGCTCGCTGGACTGCGTCGACGCCTACCTCGTGCTCTACTGCGGCGACGGCGGCGACCAGGAGGACCTGCGGGCACGCTCGTCGCGGCTCCAGCACGCCATGGCCGCCGGGTTCGCCCAGGCGCTGCGCGAGCGGACGCTGGCCGAGCAGGAGGCGATCTCCGCGGCCGCCCTCAAGGCGCAGGGCGTGGTCGCCCAGGCGCTGCACGCCACCGAGGCCCGCTTCCGCGCGGTGTTCGAAGGCGCGGCCATAGGAATCGGCATCGCCGACCTCGAGGGCAACATACTGCAGGTCAACGGCGCCCTGCTGCGCATGTTCGGCATCTCCGAACAGGCCCTGCGCAGCCGCAACGTCATGGAGTGGACGCACCCCGAGGACGCGCCGCAGACCTGGAAGCTCTACGACGAACTCGTCCGCGGCGAGCGCGAGCACTACCACGTCGAAAAGGCCTTCTACCGGCCCGACGGAACGGTCCTGTGGACCAACCTCACGGTCTCCCTGCTGCGCGACCCCGACGGCAACCCGCAGTACCAACTGGCCCTGATGGAGGACACCACCGAACGGCGCCTGCTCAACCTCCGGCTGCGCTACGAGGCCACGCACGACGCGCTCACGGGGCTGCCCAACCGCACGTTCTTCTTCGAGCGCCTGGAGAAGGCACTGGGTGCCGGCGAAGGCCAGCGGTTCGGCCTGTGCTACCTCGACCTGGACGGTTTCAAGACCGTCAACGACAGCCTCGGCCACGCCGCCGGCGACCGGCTGCTCGTCGAGGTCGCCGACCGCCTGCAGTCCTGCGCCACCGCGCCCGGCGAGATGGTGGCGCGGCTCGGCGGCGACGAGTTCGTGGCGCTGACCACCGGCCCCGACACCGAGCGCGAGGTCGACGAGCTCGCCGCCCGCATCATGAACGTGCTCATCGCCCCGATCAGCGTCGACGGCCGTGAGCTGACCGTGCGCGGCAGCATCGGCATCGTCGAGGGCCCGGCCGGGGAGCGCAGCCCGGCGGAGGTGCTGCGCAGCGCCGACATCACGATGTACCGGGCCAAGTCGGCGGGCGGCAACCGCTTCGAGCTGGCCGACCCGGAGGCCGACGCCCGCGCCATCACCCGGCACGGCCTGACCACGGCGCTGCCGACGGCCCTGGACCGGGGCGAGTTCTTCATCGAGTACCAGCCGCTGGTCCACCTCGGCGACGGCAGTGTGCGCGGCGCGGAGGCCCTGGTGCGCTGGCTGCATCCGCAGCACGGCGTCCTCGGCCCGGACCGGTTCATCCCGCTCGCCGAGCACACGGGGCTCATCGTCCCGCTCGGTCGCTGGGTCCTGGAGCAGTCGGTGCGGCAGGCCCGCGAATGGCGAGAACGGCACGACGACGCGGGCCCCTTCCGCATCAACGTCAACCTCTCGCCCTGCCAGCTCACCCACCCCGGGCTCGTCCAGGACACCGTCGACATCCTGGAGCGCACCGGCATGGCACCCGACGCGCTGTGCCTTGAGGTCACCGAGTCCGCCCTCATCGGCGCCGACGACGACCTGCTCAAGCCCCTGCGCCGGCTGGCCGAGATGGGCGTCGACATCGCCCTGGACGACTTCGGCACCGGCTACTCCAACCTCGCCAACCTGCGCCGGCTGCCGGTGAGCATCCTCAAGCTGGACCGCTCCTTCACCCAGAGCATGCAGCAGTTCCCGGCCGACCCCGTCGACCTCAAGATCGTCGAGGGCATCGTCTCCCTGGCCCACAGCCTGAACCTGGCGGTCACCGTGGAGGGCGTGGAGACCGGCGCCCAGGCCGAGCAACTGCGGATACTCGGCTGCGACACGGCCCAGGGCTGGTACTACGCCCGCCCGGGCCCACCGGAACGACTGCACGAACTGGCACTGGTGGACGCGACGGGCTGAGGCCTGAGGCCTGAGGCCGGGGGCCTGAGGCCGTACAGAAGGGGGCGGGCAGCCCTGGCCCCCGTCCCCGGACGGAGCCAGGGCGGGCGCACTGCCGTAGGCCTGGGCGCGTCCGGCCCGGGAGGGGGCGAAGCCCGCGATGCCCCGCGCCGACTTGCGCCCCCGTCCTGCGCGCCGGACGGGCACATCCCGAGCGAGGGCCGCAGCGCAAAGGCGGGAACGGCCCGGCGCTTGCGGACCACGGCCCGGGGATGCGGCCTCTCTCAGCGAATCCGAGGACGAGCCCAGCCCGTGCCGACGACGCCGACCACCGAAGCGCGCGGGGCCGCGCGGGCACACCCTCGGAAAGGACACACCCCGCTGGACCGCCATACCGGACCTGCGCACCGAATGGCCGCGCCTGCGACTGCCGTGCTGGGCCTGCGCGCCGAATGGCCGCGCCTGCGACTGCCGTGCTGGGCCTGCGCGCCGAATGGCCGCGCCTGCGACTGCCGCGCTGGACCCGCGCGCCGAACCGCCGCGCCCGCGTCCGCCGAGCCGACGTCGGCCGCGCTGGACCCGCCTGCCGGAGCGCCGTGTCCGCGACTGCCATGCCGGACCCGCCGCCGAACTGCCGCGCCCGCTTACACCATGCTGGACCCGCGCCGGAGCGCTGCGCTCGCGACTGCCGCGCTGGACCCGCCCGCCGGAGCGCCGTGTCCGCGACTGCCAAGCCGGACCCGCCGCCGAACTGCCGCGCCCGCTTACACCACGCTGGACCCGCGCCGGAGCGCTGCGCCCGCGTCCGCCGCGCCGACCCGCGCGCCGAACCGCCGCGCCCGCAACCGCCGTGCCGGACCCGCCCGCCGAACCCGCGCGCCCCCGACCTCCGCGCCCGGTCCATACGGCCCGTTCCGGCGCCCACGGTCGTCGGCGACCCCGTTGTTCGCACCTGGCCGACGGGACGCCCGAGCCGTCCGGTCCGGCCCGCTCGTATAGCCTGACTTCCGCCGACGGTGGCACAGCGTGCCCGAGTCGGTCAGCGGAAAGGCGGGACCGCCATGGCCGACGGGCCGATCGATCTGGATCTGCGCAAGCTGCGCTACTTCGTGGCCGTGGCCGAGCGGCGGCACTTCGGACGGGCCGCGCTCGCCCTGCACGTCACCCAGCCGGCGCTGTCCCGGCAGGTGCGTCAGCTCGAGCACGACCTGCGGGTGGAGCTGTTCACCCGCAGCACGCGCGACGTCGCGCTCACCCCGGCCGGAGAGCAGTTCCTGCGGGACGCCAAGGCGCTGCTCGCCGCCTCGGAGGCCGCCCAGGAGCGGGCCCGCCGGATCAGCGCCGGCGACAACGCGCTGGTCGTCGGGTTCATGCTCGGCACGGACGTCAGCCTCGCCCTGAACGCGTTCTCCGGCCAGCATCCCCACGTGTCCATCGAACTGGTCCGGATGCGCTGGTGGAGCCAGGCACGGGTGCTGCTGGAGGGCGCCGTGGACGTCGGGTTCGTACGGCCGCCCGTCGAGGCCGACGGCGTGGAACTGCTGCCCCTGTACCCCGAGCACCTCAGCGCCGTACTCCCCGTCGAGCACCCGCATGCGCACGACGCCAAGGTCGCCCTCGCCGCCCTGGCCGAGGACCCCGTCCTGGAGTACGCCGACGCCGCCGAGGCCTGGTCGGCCGTCTGGAACGCCGACCCGCGCCCCGACGGCACCCGGCCCGCCCACGGCCCCGCCTTCCACGACATGGAGGAACTCCTCGGCTATGTCCGCGGCGGACGCGGCATCGCGTTCGTGCCGCACTCCGTCGCCGCCGCGTTCCCCCGGTCCGACATCGCGTACGTCCCGGTCGCCGACGTACCGCCCGGGCAGGTGGCCCTGGCCTGGAACGGCGCGCGCCCCTCGCCGCTCGTCGCGAGCTTCGTCGAGGCGGTGCGTGCGGCCGTGCGGGTGAGCGGGACGGCGTAGATCTGCGCCATGCCGACTCGGCATCAATGGCGCGGGAAGAGGCATTGGACGGGAACACATAGGGCCCCAAGACTCGAAGGCACCAGATTCCTCCTGGATCACCTTCCCGAACCCCTGGAGCCCGCGATGCGTGCTGCCGTCGCCACCGGAGCCAACAGCCCACTGATCCTCGACACCCTCGACGTCCCCCGGCCCGCCGCCGGCGAGGTCCTGGTCAAGGTCCACGCCTGCGGTGTCTGCTTCTCCGACCTGAACCTGCTGCGCGGGCACTACCCCTTCGCCCGGTTCCCCGTGATTCCCGGCCACGAGATCACCGGAGTCGTCACCGCCGTGGGCGAGGGCGTGACCTTCCCGGAGGTCGGCACGGTCGTGGGCGCCCAGTTCCTGTACGACTCCTGCGGGCACTGCGACTACTGCGTGCGCGGCGAGCAGATCCTGTGCCCGCGCAAGCGCGTCACCGGCGTCGTGACCGACGGCGGCTACGCCGAGTACGTCCTGCTCAAGGCCGACTTCGTCACCCCGCTGCCGGACGGCCTCGACCCCGTGGCCGCGGCCCCGCTGATGTGCGCCGGGCTGACCGCCTTCAACGGCCTGCGCCAGGGCGGCGTGCAGGCCGGCTCCCGTGTCGCCGTCGTCGGCCTCGGCGGAGTCGGCGCCCTCGCCGTGCGCTACGCCGTCGCCATGGGCGCCCGCGTCGCCGTGGTGGGCCGCTCCCGGCGCGGCGAGGACCAGGCCAAGGCGCTGGGCGCCGAACTGTTCGTCGCCACCGACGAGTCCGATCCGGCCGACGCGCTCAAGGCCTGGGACGGCGGCGCGGACCTGGTCCTCAACGCCGCTCCGTCCACCACCGCGGCCGCCGCCACCCTGGGCGGCATCGCCCCCGACGGCACCCTCCTGCTCCTCGGCTACGGCTCCGAGCCGCTCACGCTGCCCACCCAGCCCATGATCCTCAACCGTCTGCACGTGGCCGCGTCGCCCTCCGGCTCCCCGCACGACCTGCGCGACACCCTCGCCTTCTCCACGGCCCACGGCATCCTCCCCGAGGTCACCCCGATCACCCTGGACCAGGCACCGTCCGTCCTCGACGCGATGGCCGACGGCACCGCCCGCGGCCGCAGCGTGATCACCTTCGCCTGACCGGCCGACCCGCCCTCCACCCTTTCGCAAGCCCAGCAAGGAGATCGCCATGCCCCACGTCGTCCTCGTCACGGGTGCCTCCAGCGGCTTCGGTGCCCTGACCGCCCGCGCCCTCGCCGACGCCGGCCACACCGTCCACGCCGGCATACGGCAGACCACCGGCCGCAACGCCCCGGCGGTCGCCGACGCCCGGTCCTACGCCGACGAGCACGGCGTCGACCTGCGCACCGTCGAACTCGACGTCTCCAGCCAGGAGTCCGTGGACGCCGCGGTCGCCGAGGTGGGGCGGATCGACGTCGTCGTGCACAACGCCGGGCACATGGTGCTGGGCCCGACGGAGGCGTTCACACCGGAGCAGGTCGCCGAGATCTACGACACCAACGTGCTCTCGACGCAGCGCGTCAACCGGGCCGTCCTGCCGGCGATGCGGGCCCGGCGCGACGGCCTGCTGCTGTGGGTGGGCTCCTCCAGCACCTACGGCGGCACCCCGCCCTACCTCGGCCCGTACTTCGGCGCCAAGGCCGCGATGGACCACCTGGCCAAGAGCTACGCGGTCGAACTGAGCCGCTTCGGCATCGATACGGCCATCGTGGTCCCCGGCTCCTTCACCTCGGGCACCAACCACTTCGCCCACGCGATGCACCCGCAGGACACGGCCACCGCGGAGGCGTACGACACCTTCTACGCCGGCCTGATGGACGACGTCGGCAAGGCCCTGGCCGCGCTGGCACCGGCCGACGCCGACGTCCGGGACGTCGCCGACGCCATCGTCCGCATCGTCGACACGCCCAAGGGTGAGCGTCCCTTCCGCACCACCATCGACCCGGCCGACGACGGCTCGGAGCGGGTCAGCGACGTAGCCGATTCCATCCGCGCCGAGTTCTACCGGCGCATCGGCATGACGGACCTCCTGACGCCCCGCACCTGACGCTCACCGCTCCAGCAGCATCCGCTGCAACTCCCGCGCGGCCCGCGGCGGCGCCACATCGCTGCGGTGGGCCAGCGCGATCGTCCGGTGCAGCCCGGGCCGCGCCAGCGGGGTCACCCGCAGCCCCCGGCCCGACCGCGCCGCCACCATGCGCGGTACGACGGCGACCCCCAGCCCGGCCCGCACGAACCCCAGCACCGCGTCCATCTCCCCGCCCTCCACCGCGAAGTCCGGCTCGAAGCCCTCGGCGCGGCACGCGGCGACCGTCAGTTCCCGCAGGTCGTAGCCGTGCCGGAACATCACCAGGCGCTCGCCCTCCAGGTCGGCGACGCGCACGGTGCGCCGCCCGCCACCGGGCCGGTCGGCCTCGGGGGAGGAGACCACCACCAGGTCCTCGCGCAGCAGCTCCACCGTGGTCAGCGCCGGGGAGGGCGTCGGCAGCGGCAGCACGACCAGCGCCAGATCCAGGGCGCCGCGCGCGAGCTGCCGTACGAGATCGTGCGAGCCGCCCTCCTCGATCAGGAGCCGGATGCCGGGATAGCGGTCGTGGAAGGCGCGCAGTACGTCCGGCAGCAGACCCGTGCACAGGCTCGGGGTCGCGCCGAGGCGGACCCGGCCCCGGTGCAACTGCACCAGCTCCTGCACCTCGAGCCGTGCCGTGTCCGCGTCGGCCAGGATGCGCCGGGCCAGCGGCAGCAGGGCCTCTCCGGCGTCCGTCAGCGTGATGTTGCCGCGGGCCCGCAGGAACAGGTCCGCTCCCAACTCCCGCTCCAGCGCCTTGATCTGCTGCGACAGCGAGGGCTGCGCGACATGCACCAGGTCGGCGGCCCGGGTGAAGTGCCGGGTCTCGGCGACCGCCACGAAGTACTGGAGCTGCTGGAACTGCACCCGGCCATCATAGGCGCTCCATAGGGCTTGCCTATCGAAACGAGCTGGACCATGTCTTGGACCGATGGGGTCGTTCGGCCCTAGCGTCCTGGTCATGGCTCTGGCAACGCGGACGGACCGACGGCCGTCCATGGCGCGCACGGTGTGGGACTCCACCGTCGGCAAGAAGACCGTGATGGCGGTCAGCGGACTGATCATGCTGGCGTACCTGGTCGCCCACATGATCGGCAACCTGAAGATCTACTTCGGCGCGGGCGAGTTCAACGCCTACGGCCACTGGCTGCGCACGGTCGGCGAGCCGTTCATGCACTACGAGTGGACGCTCTGGCTGATCCGCGTCGTACTGGTCGTCGCCGTCGTCGCCCACGCGGTCTCGGCGTACCAGCTCAGCCGCCGCGACATCAAGGCACGCCCCAGCAAGTACGTGCACAGCAAGCCCCGGGCGAGCTACGCCACGCGCACCATGCGCTGGGGCGGCATCATCCTCGGCCTGTTCATCGTCTGGCACGTCCTGGACCTGACGACCGGCACCGTGCACTCCGGCGGCTTCCAGGAGGGCCACCCGTACCAGAACGTCGTGGACACCTTCTCCACCTGGTACGGCAACGTCATCTACATCGTCGCGATGCTCGCCCTCGGCCTGCACATCCGGCACGGCTTCTGGAGCGCCGCCCAGACCCTCGGCGCCGGCAGCCGCACCCGCGACCGCGCCCTGAAGACCGTCGCCAATGTCCTCGCGCTGCTGCTCACGGCCGGGTTCATCGCCGTGCCCGTGGGCGTCATGACCGGAGTGGTGAGCTGACCATGACTGCTGAATACGCCGACTACGCGACCGGCGAACCGGTCGTCGACACCAAGGCCCCCTCCGGCCCCGTCAACGAGCGCTGGGACAAGCGCCGCTTCGAGGCCAAACTCGTCAACCCCGCCAACCGGCGCAAGCACACGGTGATCGTGGTCGGGACGGGCCTGGCCGGCGGCTCCGCCGGGGCCACCCTCGCCGAACAGGGCTACCACGTCGTCCAGTTCTGCTACCAGGACTCCCCGCGCCGCGCCCACTCCATCGCCGCACAGGGCGGCATCAACGCGGCGAAGAACTACCGCAACGACGGCGACTCCATCCACCGCCTCTTCTACGACACCGTCAAGGGCGGCGACTTCCGGGCGCGGGAGTCCAACGTCCACCGGCTCGCGCAGATCTCCGTCGAGATCATCGACCAGTGCGTGGCGCAGGGCGTGCCGTTCGCGCGTGAGTACGGCGGTCTGCTGGACACCCGGTCCTTCGGCGGCGTCCAGGTGTCGCGGACCTTCTACGCCCGTGGCCAGACGGGCCAGCAGCTGCTGCTCGGCGCGTACCAGGCGCTGAGCAGGCAGATCGCCGCGGGCAACGTCGAGATGCACCCGCGCACCGAGATGCTCGACCTGATCGTCGTCGACGGACGGGCGCGCGGCATCGTGGCCCGGGACCTCATCACCGGCAAGATCGACACGTACTTCGCGGACGCCGTCGTACTCGCCAGCGGCGGCTACGGCAATGTCTTCTACCTGTCGACGAACGCCATGAACTCCAACGCCACCGCGATCTGGCGGGCCCACCGGCGCGGCGCCTACTTCGCCAACCCCTGCTTCACGCAGATCCACCCCACCTGCATCCCGCGCACCGGCGACCACCAGTCCAAGCTGACGCTGATGAGTGAGTCGCTGCGCAACGACGGCCGGATCTGGGTGCCGAAGGCCAAGGGCGACGACCGGCCGCCGAACAAGATCCCCGAGGACGAGCGCGACTACTACCTGGAGCGCATCTACCCGTCCTTCGGCAACCTCGTGCCCCGCGACATCGCCTCCCGCGCCGCGAAGAACGTCTGCGACGAGGGCAGGGGAGTGGGCCCCGGCGGACAGGGCGTGTACCTGGACTTCGCGGACGCCATCGAGCGGATGGGCCGGGGGGCCGTCGAGGCCAAGTACGGCAACCTCTTCGACATGTACCAGCGGATCACCGACGAGGATCCGTACGAGGTGCCGATGCGGATCTACCCGGCCGTGCACTACACGATGGGCGGGCTGTGGGTCGACTACGACCTCCAGACCACCGTCCCCGGCCTGTTCGCGATCGGCGAGGCCAACTTCTCCGACCACGGCGCCAACCGGCTGGGCGCGAGCGCCCTGATGCAGGGCCTGGCCGACGGCTACTTCGTCCTCCCGGCGACCATCAACGACTACCTCGCCCGCAACCCGCACCACGAGACCGTCACCGACGAACACCCCGTCGTGCAGGAGGTGCTGGCCGAGACCCAGGACCGGATCAACCTGCTGCTGGCCGTGGACGGCGACCGTACGCCGGACTCCTTCCACCGTGAACTCGGCGAGCTGATGTGGGAATTCTGCGGGATGGCCCGCACGGACTCCGGGCTGCGCAAGGCGCTGGAGCGGATCCCGCAGATCCGCGAGGAGTTCTGGCGGCGGATCAAGGTCCCGGGCACCGGCGAGGAGTTCAACCAGTCCCTGGAGAAGGCCAACCGCATCGTCGACTACCTGGAGCTTGCGCAGTTGATGTGCCTCGACGCACTGCACCGCTCCGAGTCCTGCGGCGGCCACTTCCGCGAGGAGTCGCAGACGCCGGACGGCGAGGCGGCCCGCAAGGACGACGAGTTCGCCTATGCGGCGGCCTGGGAGTTCACCGACACGGGCGCCGCTCCCGTGCTGCACAAGGAAGACCTGGTCTTCGAGTACGTCCACCCCACCCAGCGGAGCTACGCATGAAGCTCACCCTGCGCGTCTGGCGGCAGAAGAACGCCGGCACCGAAGGCGCCATGTCCACGTACGAGGTGGACGGGATCTCCTCCGACATGTCCTTCCTGGAGATGCTCGACACCCTCAACGAGGAGCTCATCCTCAAGGGCGAGGACCCGGTCGCCTTCGACCACGACTGCCGTGAGGGCATCTGCGGCGCGTGCTCGCTCGTGATCAACGGCGATGCGCACGGGCCCGAGCGGACGACGACCTGTCAGCTGCACATGCGGTCGTTCAAGGACGGCGACACGATCGACATCGAGCCGTGGCGGGCGTCGGCGTTCCCGGTGATCAAGGACCTGGTCGTGGACCGGTCCGCGTTCGACCGGATCATCCAGGCCGGCGGCTACATCACGGCGCCGACCGGTGCGGCTCCCGAGGCACACGCCACGCCGGTGCCGAAGCCCGACGCCGACTCCGCCTTCGAGCACGCGGAGTGCATCGGATGCGGCGCGTGCGTCGCGGCCTGTCCGAACGGGGCGGCGATGCTGTTCACGTCCGCCAAGGTCAACCACCTGAACGTGCTGCCGCAGGGCGCCCCCGAGCGCGAGACCCGGGTCCTGGACATGGTGGCGCAGATGGACGAGGAGGGCTTCGGCGGCTGCACCCTCACCGGCGAGTGCGCCACGGCCTGCCCGAAGGGCATCCCGCTGATGTCCATCACGAGCATGAACAAGGAGTGGCTGCGGGCCACGCGGAAGGTGAAGCGGTAACACGAGCCGCACTGCAGACGTTCGCCGAAAGGTGCGGACGGGCGGGGCCGGGAGTGGTGCTCCCCGGCCCCGTCTCGCATTGCGGCGCCCGCCGAGCGAACCGTTCAACCTCCGCACATCCACTCTCCTGGCACAGGTCACGCGTACGCCAACCGGCATCGGAAGAACAGGGGCGGCACCTTGCACCGCTCGCAACCGCCCTTTCGCTGCCGTCCCCGGCCCGTGACCAGGAGTGAGCCATGACCGGCGTACTGACCGTCGACCGTCCCCCGCAGCCCACGGCCCCCACCCGCTACACCGTGGGCCTCGCCCGCACCGAGGAGGACGTGCGCGCGGCCCAGCGGCTGCGGCACGACGTCTTCGCGGGCGAGATGGGGGCCCTGCTGTCCACCTCGCAGCCGGGCCTCGACGTCGACGCCTTCGACGCGTACTGCGACCACCTGCTCGTCCGCGAGGAGGTGTCCGGGCAGGTCGTCGGCACCTACCGGCTGCTGCCCCCGGAGCGCGCCGCGGTCGCGGGCCGACTCTACTCGGAGGGCGAGTTCGACCTCACCCGCATCGACTCCCTGCGCCCCAACCTGGTCGAGGTCGGCCGCTCCTGCGTCCACCCCGACCACCGCGACGGCGCCGTCATCAGCCTCATCTGGGCCGGCATCGCCCGCTACATGGTCGACCACGGCCACGAGTGGCTGGCCGGCTGCTGCTCCGTCCCGCTGGCCGACGGCGGCACTCTCGCCGCCGCGACCTGGGACCGTGTGCAGGCCAAGCACCTCGCCCCGGAGGAGTACCGGGTACGGCCGCTGCGGCCCTGGCAGCCGACCGCCCCCGTCCCCGCCACGCGCATCGAACTGCCCGCCCTGTTGCGCGGCTACCTCCGCCTCGGCGCCTTCGTCTGCGGCGAGCCCGCGCACGACCCGGAGTTCGGCGTCGCCGACCTGTACGTGCTGCTGTCGATGCGCCGGGTCAACCCGCGCTATCTGCGGCACTTCCTCTCCCTCGTCCCGGCGTGACGGACATGGCTGCCACGGGTGTCTCCGCGGTGATCACGGGCAGTACGGGCCACGCGCCCGACAAGGGAACCCTCTGGCGGCCCAGCGCCCCCTGCTCCCCGCGGACCTGCGTCGCCGCGACGGGACCGGCCAGGGCCGTCCCCCTGGCCGCCCTGCGGATCGCGGCGGTCCTGTTCCTGCTCGTTCTCGGGTTCGTGGTCAGCCCGCTCGGTTCCCGGATCCCCGCCGGACTCGTCCGGCGCTGGTGCCGCTGGATCGTCCGGGCCGCGGGGGTGCGGATACGGGTGGACGGGGGCGCGGCGCCGGACGGCGGGCTGCTGCTCGTCGCCAACCACGTCTCCTGGCTGGACATCCCGCTGCTCGCCGCCGTGCGCCCGGCCCGGATGCTCGCCAAGTCCGAGATCCGTCACTGGCCGGTCGCCGGCTGGCTGACGGCCCGCAGCGGCGCCCTGTTCATCGACCGGGACCGGATCCGCGCCCTGCCCGAGACGGTGGCCCGGATCGCCGGGGCGCTGCGGGCGGGCGACGCGGTCACCGTCTTCCCCGAGGGCAGCACCTGGTGCGGCCGTGCCCAGGGCCGCTTCCGCCGTGCCGCTTTCCAGGCCGCCCTCGACGCGGGCATTGCGGTGCAGCCGGTGCGGCTGCGTTACCGGAGCACGGCGGCCGCCTTCGTCGGCGACGACCCGCTGCTGGCGTCGGTGTGGCGGGTGGCCAGGGCACGCGAACTCGTCGCCGAGGTCGACGTGTTGGCGCCGATCGCGCCGGACAGCCGGGCAGACCGCCGTTCTCTGACCCGGGCCGCCGAGATGTCGGTGCTGCTCGGGGTGCAGGAGGCCCGGGTTCCCGGTCCGCCGCGCGTCGTGCCGCTCCCGGCGCCCGCCCCCGGCCGCGCGGAGCCTGCCGAGCCCCTTACGGCATGACCCGGGCGAGATAGCGCGCCGTCGCGCTGTCCTGCGCGCGTGCCACCCGAGCGGGCGGACCCGCCGCCACGATGCGTCCGCCCGCGTCACCGCCGCCCGGCCCCAGGTCGATCACCCAGTCCGCGCCCGCGACCACGGACATGTCGTGCTCGACCACCACCACGGTGTGCCCCGCGTCCACGAGCCCGTGCAACTGGCGCATCAGCACCTCGACATCGGCCGGGTGGAGCCCGGTGGTCGGCTCGTCCAGCAGGTAGAGCGTGTGGCCGCGACGGCCGCGCTGCAACTCGCTCGCCAGCTTGATGCGCTGCGCCTCACCGCCGGACAGCTCGGTGGCGGGCTGCCCGAGCCGCAGATAGCCGAGGCCCACGTCCAGCAGGGTGCGCAGGCTGCGGGCCACGGCCGGGGTGTCCGCGAAGAACTCCGCCGCCGCCTCGACCGTGAGGTCCAGCACCTGCGCGATGTTCCGCTCCCGGTACGCCACTTGGAGCGTCTCGGGGTTGTAGCGGGCCCCGCCGCAGTCCGGGCACGGCGCGTACGTGCTCGGCAGGAACAGCAGCTCGACGCTGACGAACCCCTCGCCCTGGCAGGTCTCGCAGCGCCCGCCCGCGACATTGAAGGAGAACCGTCCGACGCCGTACCCGCGCGCCCGCGCCTCGTCGGTGGCCGCGAACACCTTGCGCACCACGTCGAAGAGGCCGGTGTAGGTGGCGAGGTTGGAGCGCGGGGTGCGCCCGATCGGCTTCTGGTCGACCGAGACCAGCCGCCCCACGCCCGCCATCTCCTCGGTGATCTCGCCGATCAGCGTGGACTTGCCCGACCCCGAGACCCCGGTGACGGCGGTGAACACGCCGAGCGGGAACTCGGCGGTCACCCCGCGCAGGTTGTGCCGGGTGACCGGGCCGACCTTCAACTGGTCGCGCGGGGTGCGCACTTGGCGTACGGCGGCGGGCGAGTCGTCGAACAGGAAGCGCGCGGTGGCCGACTCGGCGACCGTCGCCAGCTCCGCCACCGGCCCGCTGTGCAGCACCCGCCCGCCGTGCTCACCGGCCCGCGGCCCCACGTCGACCAGCCAGTCGGCGCCGCTCACGACGTCGAGGTGGTGCTCGACCACGAACACCGTGTTCCCGGCCGCCTTCAGCCGCTCCAGCACGCCCAGCAGGGCCTCGGTGTCCGCCGGGTGCAGCCCCGCGGACGGCTCGTCGAGGACGTACACGACACCGAACAGCCCGGACCGCAACTGGGTCGCGAGGCGCAGGCGCTGGAGTTCGCCCGCCGAGAGGGTGGGGGTGGCGCGGTCGAGGGCGAGGTAGCCGAGGCCGAGCTCGACGACGGGCGCGATCCGGGAGCCGAGGTCCTCGGTGAGCACACGGGCCGTCTCCGACGACGCCTCGCCCTTCAGCAGATCCGCCAGCTCCGTCAGCGGCAGCGCCGCCAGCTCGGCGATGGTCCGGCCCGCGAAGGTCACCGCCAGCGCCTCGGGCCGCAGCCTGCTGCCACCGCACCCCGGGCAGGGCGCGGCGGCGAGGAACCGCTCCGCCCTGGCCCGCAGGGTCGGGCTCTTGGAGTCGGAGAACGTCTTCATGACGTACCGCCGGGCGCTCATGTACGTGCCCTGGTACGGCCGTTGGATGCGGTGGGCCTCGCGCACCGAGTGGACGGTGACGACCGGCTGCTCGTCGGTGAACAGGATCCACTCCCGCTCCTTTGCGGGCAGCTCGCGCCAGGGCCGGTCGACGTCGTACCCGAGCGCGTCCAGGATGTCCCGCAGGTTCTTGCCCTGCCAGGCGCCCGGCCACGCGGCGATCGCCCCCTCCCGGATCGACAGCGCCGGGTCGGGGACCAGCAACTCCTCGGTCGTACGGTGCACCCGGCCGAGCCCATGGCACTGAGGGCACGCCCCGGCCACCGTGTTCGGCGAGAACGCGTCCGAGTCCAGCCGCTCGGCGCCCGGCGGGTAGTCGCCGGCGCGGGAGAACAGCATCCGCAGCGAGTTGGACAGGTTGGTGACCGTGCCCACGGACGAGCGGGACGTCGGCGCCGAGCGGCGCTGCTGGAGGGAGACCGCGGGCGGGAGTCCGCTGATCTCGCCGACCTTCGGCGCGCCGACCTGATGGATCAGCCGGCGAGCGTACGGCGCGACCGACTCGAAGTAGCGGCGCTGGGCCTCGGCGTAGATCGTGCCGAAGGCGAGCGATGACTTCCCCGACCCCGACACGCCCGTGAACACGGTCAGCACATCCCGCGGAATGTCGACGTCCACCCCCTGGAGGTTGTGCTCACGGGCACCGCGGACGCGGACGTAGGGGTCGTGCGGGGAGTACATAAGGCCCAGAGTCTATGCGAGCCGGCCGTACGCCTGTACGAGCCACGGGCCACCTGATGTTCATGAACCCGTCGGCTCACCCACACCGGCCGACCGTACGGTCACGCCAGTCTCTCTTCCTACCGAGGAGCATCGTGAGCGCTTCAGCTCTGAGCACTCTCACCGCCGCGCTGCTGATGGTCACGGGTGCCGCCGCCCCGCAGCCGGTCTCCGTCTTCGCCCGCGTCGAGACGCCCGCCGTGTACGACGACGAGGCGGGCGGCAACGCCGACGCCGACGACCCGGCCGTCTGGGTCGACCCCCGCCACCCGGGCCGCAGCCTCGTGATCGCCACCCTCAAGGAGGCCGGCCTCGACGTCCACGGCCTCGACGGCAGGCGTCTGCAGCGCATAGCCGCGCCCGCGGCGCCCGGCGAGGACGCCGCGCCGGGCCGCTTCAACAACGTCGACGTCGTGTACGGCTTCGAGCTGGACGGCGAGAAGACCGACCTGGCGCTGGTCAGCGACCGCGGCAGGGACCGGGTGCGGGCCTACGCCATCGACCCGGCCGCCGTGGCGGCGGGCAGGCCCCCGCTGAAGGACGTGACGGCCGCGAACGCCGCGCCGGTGTTCTCGGCGAGCGAGACCGAGGTCGACGACCAGCGCACCGCCTACGGCCTGGCCGCCTTCAGCGACGACGACAACGCGTACGTGGTGGTGTCGCGGCGCGAGGAAACCCGTGTACGCCTGCTCCAGTTGGAGGACCAGAACGGTCGCGTCGGCTACAAGACCGAGGACACCCTCGATCTCCCCGCCTCCTTCACGCTGCCGAACGGCACCGAGTGGACGCCGTGCGCCGACCCCGGGGAGCGTCCGCAGGTCGAGGGCATGGTCGTCGACCAGGAGGAGCACGTGCTGTACGCGGCCCAGGAGGACGTCGGGCTGTGGCGGGTCGACCTCGACGACGAGGAGTTCGAGCGGCCCGAGCTGATCGACCGGGTGCGGGAGTACGGCACACCGTGGGGGTATGACGCCGAGGAAGAGGAGTGCGTCCTCGACACCGCGAACGACCCCGGCTACGGCGGTGAGCACCTGAGTGCCGACGCCGAGGGCACCGCGATCTACCACGCCGCCGACGGCAAGGGCTACCTGCTCGCCTCCAGCCAGGGCGACGACACCTTCGCCGTGTACGAGCGCCAGGGCCGCAATGCCTACCTCGGCTCCTTCGCCGTCACCGACGGCGCCGCCACCGACGGCGTGCAGCACTCCGACGGCAGCGCCGTGGTCAACGTCCCGCTCGGCCGGTCCTTCCCCAAGGGCCTGCTGGTCACCCACGACGGCGAGGCCACGCCCGCGGACGGGGACCGGGAGGGCACGAACTTCAAGTTCACCGGCTGGGAGTCGGTGGCCACCGCGTTCCCGAAGCCGCTGACGATCGACACCGAGTCGTTCGACCCGCGCGACCCGGACTGAGCCATCGCCGGCCGCTCGCCCGGATCACCCGTTGGCGATCCGGGCGAGCCTGCGGTACGAGTCCACCAGCGCCGCACGGTCGAACGTACTGGTCGTGACCAGCACCTCCTGCGCCCCCGTCTCCTTCAGCACCGACTCCAGCTCGTGCGCGACCTGCTCCTCGGTGCCCGCGATGTGCCCGGTGAGGCCGCCCTCGTAGAAGCCGCGCTCCTTCGCGGTCATCGCGAGCGCCTCGACACGCTCGGCGGGCGGCAGCGCGGGGAACGTGCCGTGCGTGCGCGAGTACGCCATCGACCAGGCCTCCGGCACGAGCAGCCGCCGGGCCTCCTCGGGCGTGGCGGCCACCGCGACGGAGCCGGAGATCACGACGTACGGCTCGGCGGCCCAGGGGGAGGGCCGGAAGTGCTCGCGGTAGTGATCGATCCCGCGCAGCATCTTCTCCCTGGTCCTGAGGTCACCGATGACCATCGGCAGGCCCGCGCGGGCCGCGATGTCCGCGCCCTCGCCCATGGCCAGCACGAACGGCGGCACGGTCAGGCCCTCGGCCGGCCGCGCGTGCACCCCGGTCGGCGAGCTGCTGCGGAACCAGCCGAGCAGCTCCTGGATTTGCCCCGCGAAGTCCTCCGCGTCCCCCTTGTCCCGGCCCAGCGCCTTGCGCACTCCGTCGGTGAATCCGACGGACCGGCCCAGCCCCATGTCGACCCGCCCCGGGAACAGCGACTCCAGCACCCCGAACTGCTCGGCCACGACCAGCGGCCGGTGGTTGGGCAGCATCACTCCGCCGGTGCCGACCCGGATGGTGCGGGTCGCGGCGGCGACGGCGGCGGCCAGCACCGTGGGCGCGGAACCCGCGACGCCGGGCACGCCGTGGTGTTCCGACACCCAGAACCGGTGATAGCCGAGCGCCTCGACCTCCTGCGCCAGTCGAACGGTGTCGCGCAGCGCCTCCGCGGCCGGGTGGCCCTCGCGGGTGCGGGAACGGTCGAGGACGGAGAAGCGGGTCGCGGCGATCACGGAGCTCATGCAGGGTTCAACACCTGGGAGCCCGCAGGATTCCGCAGGGCTCCCCAAGACGCCTCACGGCGCGATGTTGTGGTTCAGGCGGAACAGGTTGCCCGGGTCGTAGCGCCGCTTGAGGTCCCTGAGCCGGTCGTGGTTCGTGCGGTAGTTGGCCCGTACGCGGTCCTGGTCGTCGCCGTCCATGAAGTTCACGTAGCCGCCTCCCATGGAGTGCGCTTCCAGCGCCCCGTGGAAGGCGCGCACCCAGCCTTTCTGGGCCTCGCAGTCCTCCCGGGTGGTCAGCGTCGGGCTGAGCGCGATCGCGTAGTCGGCGTCCCGGTAGGAGAAGGCGGTGTCCTCCGGGCCGACGCGGTGGCAGGCGCCGTCGATGGGGAAGACGACGGTCACGCTCTGGATCGAGGGAGTGGCGGCGCCGTACTCGACGAGGGCGTCGACGGCTCCGTCCGGCAGCCCCTGGGTGAAGGAGCCCTTCCAGTAGTGGTAGAGCCCGGCGGGCACCAGGTCGTCGAAGAGCGTGTTGATCACCGGGTAGGGCATGCGCTCCAGATGCCGGCCCACCACCGGCCCGAGTGCGGCGATCCGGTCCCGGATGCCGTCGTCCTCGTCCGCCGGCCCGCTCCAGCAGGCGATCAGGCCGCACAGCGGCCGCCCGTGCCAGCGCTCCGGCAGGAACGGCACCGGTGGTCCGAGCCCTACGACGAACACGGCGCCGAGCCGTTCGTCCGCCTCGGCGACCAGCTCCCGGTAGCGGCGGATCACATCGGCGTCGAGCGGGAAGAAGGTCGGCCCGCCGAGGATGTCGGCGACGGGATGCAGCCGGTAGGCGAACGACGTCACGACCCCGAAGTTGCCGCCACCCCCGCGCACCGCCCACATCAGGTCGCCGTGCTGGTCGTCCGTGCAGGTCATGAAGGATCCGTCGGCCGTCACGAGGTCGACCGAGAGCAGGTTGTCGCAGGCCAGGCCGCAGCGCCGGGCCAGATGGCCCATGCCGCCGCCGGTCGTCAGGCCGCCCACGCCGGTGGTCGAGACCATGCCGCCGGTCGTGGCCAGCCCGAACGCGTGCGTGGCGTGGTTGACGTCCGCCCAGGTGCAGCCGCCCTCCACCCGGGCGATGCGGGCCTCGGGGTCGACGCGGATCCCGCGCATCCGGCCGAGGTCGAGGACGACCCCGCCGTCGCAGGTCCCGTAGCCGGGGACGCTGTGGCTGCCGCCGCGCACGGCGAGCGGCAGCCCCTGGTCGCGGGCGAAGTCCACCGTGGCGATCACGTCGCCGGCGTCGACGGCCCGCACGATGATCGCCGGTCGCCGGTCGTGCATGGCGTTGTAGACCTTGCGGGCCTCGTCGTAGGCCGGGTCGCCGGGCTGGACGACCTCGCCGCGCACGGCTCCGCGCAGCCGTTCCAGCAGCTTTTCGTCGAGGGTGGGTGTGTAGGTGGCCATGACTCCACCTGCTTTCCGCTCCGGGCTCGGGAAGGGGTACCTCTCCGGTCTACGCCGGGACACCTGCGCGTTCATCGCCGGAATCGCCCATCACCGGTTGGTCCGGCATGGGCAGAACGGCCCATGGGCGCGCCCGCCTTCAGGTGAGGCCGTGCTCGTACGCGTACGCCGTCGCCGCCGCCCGCGAGGACACGTCGAGCTTGGCGAAGATGTTGTTCAGGTGCCGGGCGACGGTGTGCTCGCTGATCACCAGCTCGGCGGCGACGGCCCGGTTCGTGCGGCCCGCCGCGACCAGCCGCAGCACCTGGATCTCCCGCTCGGTGAGCCTACCCGGCCGCGGCCGGTGCACATCGGCCAGCAGGGCCGCGGCCCGGCGGGTGTCGGGTACGGCGCCGAGCTGCCGGAAGGTCTGCTCGGCGGACCGCAGCTCCATCCGGGCACCCTCGTCGTCCCCGGCGGCCCGGTCGGCGGCGGCCAGGGTCATCCGCACCTGGGCCGCCTCGTACGGCACCCGCAGCTCCAGCCACAGCGTCAGCGCCCGGCGCAGGTGGGGCAGCGCGCGGTCGAGGTCACGGGCCGCGAGGGCCAGGGCGCCGGAGGCCGCCGCGGCGCTCGCGTGCAGCAGCGTCGTCGACGAGCCGCACCGCCGCTGCCACTCCCGGGCCAGGGTTCGCAGCTCCTCGGCGGCCGCGCGGGCCTCGGCCGTCCGGCCCAGCGCGAGGCAGACCTCCACCCGGGCCGCGAGCAGTCCGCACCGTTCGAGACCGCCGGCCCCCGCCGGGTCGGCGAGCGCGAGCCGCAGCGCCGTGGCCGAGGCGTCGGCCTTCCCCTGGGCCAGCCGCAGCAGGGCGAGGCCGGGCTGCGGGTCGCGGCCGAGTTCGTGGGTGCGGTCGTACGACTGCTCGGCCGCCGCGAGCTCGCCGCGCCGCCGCTGGATCTGGCCGACCACATAGACCGCTTCGGCGGCCATCCGACGCTCGTACGGCAGCAGTTCCGCGCAGGTCCGCTCGGCCTCGCTCAGCGCCTCGGGCCAGCGGCCGCGCAACTCCAGCACCTGGACCCGGTGCACCCGGCACAGCCCGCGGAAGTTGTTCTCGTCCGGCATCGCCGCGCACCACCGCATGGCCGCCTCGGTCCATTCGGCGGCGCGTTCCAGATCGGCGCAGGCCATGGACTGCTGGAGGCCCAGGCAGTAGATCCACCCGGTGAAGAAGGAGCTGAGCTCACCCGCCATGGCCGAGCACATCACCTCGTCCAGGAGCGCGAGCCCTTCACCGACACGCCCCTGCGCCACCAGCACGCCCGCCTGCGCCTGGACGCTCATGGCGAGCAGGTCCGGGCTGCCGCGGCGCCGGGCGATCCCGGCCATACGGCGGGCCGTCGCCATCGCCTCGTCGAACGCGCCGCGCCGCTGGGCGTCCTCGGTGTCCACCCAGGCGAGATAGCACTGCTCGACACACTCCGGCTCACCGCGCAGATGCCGCCGGGCCCGGCGCAGCCAGCCGGCGGCCACGGCCGCGCGCCCCGCGAGCTGGTGCTCGTAGAACAGCAGCCAGGCCATGTGCCCCGCCCGCCGGTCCGCGCCCGCCGCGACATACCCGGAGTAGGCCCGCGTCCGGTGCGCGATCGACTCCTCGACGCGGCTCGTCCACCAGGCGGCGTCGGCGAACGCGGCGCAGTCGTCGGGGGTGAGGCAGGCCGGGTCCAGGCCGCCGAGCAGCTGGTACGCCGCCGCCCACGCCTCACGCGCGACGGCGTCCCTGGCCTGCCGCAGGCTGTCCGCGGCCGCCCTGTCGATCGTCCGCTCGGCCATCCGCGGCTCCCTTCTCGCACGCTGCGAGCAGGACCGGCCCCTCACCAGAATAGGCGGGCCGAGCGGCGGGGGAGTCAGTGAACGGACGCCTGGAGCGGTGCCGCGTGCTCGTGCTCGCAGGTGTCGTCGATGCCGTACGTGTCCCAGGCCGGGAACGGGTCTTCGGCCGGGATCCCCTCGCCGTCGGCCATCAGACAGTCGGCCAGCGCCGCGCGGAGCGCCGCCGCGTCCAGGTGCGTGCCGATGAGGACCAGCTCCTGTGCGTAGGGCGCGTCGGTGTCGTGCGCCGCGCTGGGCTCGAAGCGGGCGACGGAGCCCGCCTGCGACCACAGCCCGGTCACCCGCGGTCGGCTGGCGAGGGTGAAGAACCCCTTGGAGCGCAGCACCTTGCCGTATACGCCGCTGTCGAGGCGCTCGGTGACGAAGGTCCACAAGCGGCCCGGGTGGAAGGGGAGTTCGGAGCGGAACACCGTGGAGGAGATGCCGTACTCCTCGGTCTCCGGCACATGGTCGCCGTTGAGTTCGCGCACCCAGCCCGGTGCCTGCTGGGCGCGTTCCAGGTCGAACAGCCGGGTGCCGAGCACCTCCCGGAGCGCCACGCGCCCCTGGACGGCGTCGACGAGCCGCGCGGCCGGGTTGAGCCGGTGCAGCGCCGCCCGCAGTCGGTCCGCCGTCGCGCCGTCCACCAGGTCCAGCTTGTTGAGCACGATGACGTCCGCGAACTCGACCTGGTCGACCAGGAGGTCGCTGACGGTGCGCTCGTCGTCCTCGTACTGGTCGAGGCCGCGCTCGGCGAGTTCGTCACCGCTGTCCAGCTCGGAGAGGAAGTTGGCCGCGTCCACGACCGTGACCATGGTGTCCAGGAGGGCGAGGTCGCCGAGGGTGGCTCCGTCGTCGCGGGCGAAGGCGAAGGTGGCCGCCACCGGCATGGGTTCGGAGATGCCGGACGACTCGATGAGGAGGTGGTCGAAGCGGCCCTCGCGGGCGAGCCGGTCGACCTCATCCAAGAGGTCGTCGCGCAGGGTGCAGCAGATGCAGCCGTTGGTCATCTCGACCAGGCGCTCCTCGGTCCGCGACAGCGCGGCCTCGCCGCCCCGCACCAGCGCGGCGTCGATGTTGACCTCGCTCATGTCGTTGACGATGACCGCGACGCGCAGTCCCTCGCGGTTCGCCAGGACATGGTTGAGCAGGGTCGTCTTGCCCGCCCCGAGGAAGCCGGACAGGACGGTGACGGGCAGACGGCGGTCGTACGGCATGTCCGGTCAGCCTTCGGGGCGCAGCAGCCCGCGCTCGTACGCCTTCACCAGGTGCTGCGGCACCAGGTGACGCACGCCGTCGACCGTCACGGGCACGAGCTGCGGCGTCGTGGCCTTCCACTGGGCGCGGCGGTGGCGGGTGTTGCTGCGGGACATCTTCCGCTTGGGGACAGCCATGTCGGACCTCCTCGGTGGGTGAACACCGAGGAGGCTATATGAAAACGGATCCCATTAACAATTGACGGTCGCCTCCGGGCCGATCCTTCGCCCCGCTAGGGCCTGTTGCGAAAGTGGATCTTGTTCGTTGATGATCACGTCCCGTGGGACGTGGGGATCTGACGAACGG